>JAGCSE010000329.1 GCA_017964325.1 Victivallales bacterium
CGTAGAAATACGTGTCATGGTAGCGTTTGCCGTCGATGGCGGTGCTGAGATAGAACGCGTCCAGAGAGCTCTGGTGGTTTGGCGCGAAGATGCACGGTCCGGACGGAATATTTTCCAGCCCACTGACTTGCGGCTTGGAGACACAGTGCAGGAATCCCTTCATGCACAACCGGAAGAAGCCATGCGTCCAACCCGTCTTCGGCAGTTCGTATTTTTTCGACGGCGCGGCGGCGATGGCTTCGCCGCCTGCGTCGATCGCCTCTGCCAGCGACCGCGCCGTCGGATGCTTTGCAAGCGTCTCGACCTGCAACGTCACGCCAAGATCGGCGGACAGCGAACTGAGCAGGTTCATCTTCGCCAGTGAATCCATGCCCAAGTCCAATTCGAAATGCTCGTTCGGGCCGATGTTCCTGCCGACAAGCTTCTCAATGCAGGCCGCGAGGCCGCGGTATGTCTTCGTATCCGGCGCGGGATTCTCAGCCACAGCCGCTTTTACGACTTCGCCGCGCGCGGCGGCGGCCAGTTCCTGGCGGATGATGTGGCGGCGCAACTTGCCGAGCCGCGTCCGCGGCAATGGTGTGTTACGGATGATGATGTCCGCGATCCGTTTGTATGATGGCGCAGTCTCGTTGTACGGTTCGATGACCGAATCCATGATGGTCTGCCGGATGTTGACGATGTTTTTTTCCGCGATGGCGTCCATGTCCGGGACGAGCAGCGCTAGAAGATTGTGGCCGTCGTCCGTAATGGCGCATTCGCCAAACAATCCGTCCGACATGTCCATGAGCTTCTGCTCGATTTCCGTCGGGCTGATGTTCTTGCCGTTGCCGAGGATGATCAGCTCCTTGCTGCGGCCCGTCAGGAAGAGGAAGCCGTCTTCGTCGATGTAGCCCAAATCGCCCGTATGGAGCCAGCCGTCCGCCGTCAACGCCTCCGTCGTCTCCTTCGGCTTGTTGTAGTAACCTTTCATGACGTTCTTCCCGCGGACCATCACTTCGCCGTCCACGATTCTCACTTCGTTGCAGGGAATGGGCTTGCCGGGGGAGCCGGGCTTGTAACGGCCAGGCGGCGTGAAGGAGATCATCGGCGCGGTTTCCGTCATGCCGTAGCCTTCAAGCAGCTGGAAGCCAAGCGCGTAATAGTCGCGCGTGACCTGCGGGTCGTTCGCGGCGCCGCCTGAGGAGATGTATCGCATGTGGCCGCCGAAGGCGTCCTGCACTTTCTTGAAAATGATGCGGGATATTTTCAGCGAATGGCAGGCCACGCTGATGCGGTACATGATCCGCCCAAGCAATGTCGCCGTGACTTTGCGCATCAACGCGTTGCGGAATAATTCCAGTAGCCGCGGCACGCCGACGATGAACGTCGCCTGGTTGTCCTTCAACGCCTTCATGATGGCTTCCGCCGTCATGTCCAGGGCGAATACGGCCGTCGCGTTGATGGACATGGGCATGACCACGGTGGCCATCAGAGGATAGGCGTGGTGCAGCGGAAGGATGACCATGACGCGGTCGTCCGGTATGAAGACTTCGATCTGCGTGGAGCAGGCCTCCGTGTTCGAACGGAGGTTCTCGAATGTCAGCATGACGCCTTTCGGCGATCCAGTGGTTCCAGACGTATAGATGATGAGCGCGAGTTCGTTGTCATCGCTTTCACCGACGCCTTCGTCATCTTTGCTTTCATCCGCGTCGCAGTCTTGTAGCGACTCCAATCTCATGACGGCCGGATGCGCCGTTTTCATCAATGCAAGTGCTTGATCGGTCTTTTCTTGTGTCTTCGCATCACACCAGACGACCGTCGGTGTGCAGTCGTCCAGAATATAGGCGACCTCTTCAGGAGTTGACATAAAATCGATCGGTACGACCGTCGCATGGATGTTCCAGATTGAATAGAGCGCGAGCACCCATTCGGGGGAATTGGCACCAAAGATGGCGATGCGGTCGCCACGTTTGGAGAAATGCGACATCTTCTCGCCTGTACGACGGACCATGCTGATGAGCTTTCCGTAACTGATGCGGCAGTCGCCGCTTACGAGTGCGGTCTTGTCCGCGTATGATAACCATTTCATGCTGTTGTCGTCCTTTCTTAAGAAAACTACAAAATCAAGTAGTAATATACCATGAAAAAACGAAAACGGCAACAGCCGAAACAAAAAGCCGCCGCCATGAACGCGCTTGCGTTTCATGGCGGCGGAAATCATAACGGCGTGTCGCCGTCACATCAATACCTTATCATTCCTTTTCGTCTTCGGGTTTGAATTCGTCTTTTCCGACGCCGCAGTCCGGGCATTCCCAGTCGTCCGGGAGCTTTTCAAACGGCGTTCCTGCTGGGATGTCGTGGTCGGGATCGCCTTTTTCAGGATCATAGACGTAGCCGCAAATTTCGCAAACGTACTTCTTCATGGTGGTGTTTCCTTTGGTGGTTGTTGGTGATGGAGACCTTTTTTTCTGTATCATTCCATACAATGTTGCTTTTTTGGGACAGGTCAAGCCGAGCGGCATGATTTTCATGAAGTTTTTTTGAATGTCATGTCTGGATGAAGCAGTTGCATGGCTTTGCAACTGCTTCCTGATGTGAAAAAGCGGAAAATGGAGCTATGTTATTGTAGCTTTTTCTTTTTTCTAAAAAAAATCAAACAAAGGAGCAACCATTATGTTCAAGAGCGCGACGGATACATTGACATTGGCCAACGGCGTGAAGATTCCATGCCTGGGCTACGGAACATGGCAGACGCCTGCCGGCGGCGTAGCCTGCGAAGGCGTGAAGACTGCCCTGAAGTGCGGCTACCGCCATATCGACACGGCAAACGCGTACGGCAACGAAGAGGATGTCGGAAAGGGCATCAAGGAATCAGGCGTGCCGCGTGAGGAGATCTTCCTGACGACGAAGCACTGGATCACGGAGCGCGGCTACACGAAGACGATCGCCACCGTTGAAGATTCGTTGAAGAATCTGGGCGTCGATTATCTTGATTTGTATCTTGTTCATTGGCCGTGTGTTGCGAAATCCAATCCGAAATGGAAGGAAATCAATGCGGCGACATGGCGCGGCTTCGAGAAGATGTACAAGGACGGCAAGATCCGTGCCATCGGCGTGTCGAACTACCTGCCCGAACAGCTGAACGCGTTGTTCGAAACGGCTGAAATCAAGCCGATGGTGAACCAGATCGAATTCCATCCGGGCTACTACCAGCCGGAGCTTGTCCGTTGGTGCAAGGCGCACAACATGGTCGTTGAGGCGTGGTCGCCGCTGGGCTGCGGCGCCGTCCTGTCCGATCCGACGTTGGAGAAAATCGCCGCCAAATACGGCAAGAGCGTCGCGCAGGTCTGCATCCGCTTCGCCCTGCAGTACGGTGTCGTGCCGATGCCGAAATCGACCCATGCGGACCGCATCGCCGACAACATGAAGGTCTTCGATTTCGATCTGTCCGACGACGACATGACGGACATCATGACGATGCCGCCCGTCGGCTACAGCACGTATCATCCGACGGAAGCCCCCGCCGATACGCTGTTCGGTGGCGGTTATGATATTGATTAAAATCTAAAAAAAACTAGCAATCCCAGCAATCTTAGCAAATGTAGGATTGCTAGGATTGGTTGTTCAAAGAGGAATAAGCATGTTCAAAAGCTTATCCATCAGTCTTTCTCTTACATAAAAAGCCATTTGAAAAACTCATATATACACATATATTTTATAATTCAATTTATATAGTGTTTATTTATAGGTACTATTTTCAATAGGTGAGGTAAAATGCCAGAAGAACGCGTTACATATATCAAGATGGTCGATGGTACACTTGCCCCTGTTGAATATCAGACGGAAGCGTCACAGCAGTCTGAAGAGGTGCGTAAGTTGTCAAAATCCGTTTGGGAAGCAGGGCAAGCCGCCATTAAGCGTTTGTTAAGCAAGGGAATCCCGGCTGTGTTTGTCAAAGGAAAAGATCTTATTCGCCTCTATCCTGATGGTCACGAGGAAATCATTAAGGAGAATATTATTCCATGATTCCTCGAATGCGCATCTTTGCAGGGCCAAATGGTTCGGGAAAAAGCACACTTGCAGAATGGCTTTCCAATAACTATTCTGTTAATCTGTATCATTATATTAATGCTGATATGATGTTTGCAGAGATAAGCAGAGCCTTAAAAATAGCTTGCCCGTTTCCAATGGAAAATGAATCACTGCTGACTTTTATCAGTAAATCGTCTTTTCCTGAAAATCACAAGGCTCTTTTTGCAGCTAGTGAAATTCATATCAAAGATGATTTTGTTGTTTTTTCCCGTGATGCTGTCAATTCCTACACTGTTGCTATGCTTGCTGATTACTTCCGCTCCGAGTATTTGGCAAACAACATCAGTTTTTCAAGTGAAACTGTATTTTCCCATCCTTCTAAAATTGAACTTTTTAACAAAGCATATTCCAAAGGTTTTCGCACTTATCTATATTTTGTTTCAACAGAATGTCCTGAAATCAACATAAATCGTGTAGCGGCACGGGTACAGGAAGGTGGGCATAATGTCCCATACGATAAGATTGTCGAGCGTTTCCAACGTTGTCTTGACAATGTGGCTAGTGTCATTCCATGCCTTAATCGAGGTTATTTTTTTGACAATTCGGGGGATGGCTTCCGTTATATTGCTGAAATCAACGAAGGGAAATGGACGCTTTATTCCTCCTTGCTACCACAATGGTTCAGAAAATCAATCTACCAAAACACCCAGTGAGGCAGTTGGAGTTCCAAATCGACCGTATCACCAATGATAAATAGCCATTATATATCTCAATTGATATTAAGATATTTTTGTCAAGAAAATAAAATTCTGTATTATGATATAGAGGAGAAAAAACTTGAGGCAAGAAATACCAGATCCATTTTTTCTGAACCAGGATATTATCCAGAAAATATTGAGCATGATTTATGTGATAAAATTGAGCGAGACTTTGCAAATATATTAAATTCAAAAATACTTCCACAACGGTATAAAATTGTCTTGTCAAGAGAAGAATTAACAATAGTAAAGAAATATTTAATTATTTCAGTACACAGATTTAAATATTCAAAAAAGAAATTATTTGAGGATGGAATGTATGAAGACACATTCCAAGATGTCGAAATATCAAATTTCAATAAAAAAACTTTCTTGAATACTATCTTGTGATAATGATAATGAATTAATGAATTAGAGAAAAGAATATTTTGAATCAATCTTAAATCTCTTGCTTCCAAATGAAAAAATAGATCTACAAAAAATAGCTAAAAGTAATCAATGGAAAGGAATGAATGAAATTTTAGGGGCATATCTTGGTTTTCTTCGTACAGATTATTGTAAAGAAAATTTTATTATTTCAGATATTGGAACTAGCTATTATTTTGGTAAATATGCTTTTGATAAGTTATATTGTTTGATTAATTTAATACGTAGTGGATGTCTTTCATCAGAAGATATGGACGAATTAATGTCAATTGCATGGGGGACTTCTCCTATGGATTATTCCATTTTTCCTATTGCAAATAATATGGCTATAATTTGCTGGAGTACTTTCTTAAAAATGTATGAACAGATATCAAAATTTAATATGATAAATTCAACTGTCTATGAGCATATAGGTTTTGGAAATAAAGAAACTATTTCATCACCAAAAGTCAAAGAAATAAATGGGAAACGTACTTATACATATTCCGTCAAACAAATAACTAATAAAGACTTGCATCATCTGAATTATTTGTTGCTTGAAGAAGCTGATAAGTATATTGCTTTTGCTGATTACAATAAGATTAAGCCAAGTGTTGAGTATGCGGAAAAGCAAACACAGAAAAAGAGGGATTTCTCCTATCTTTTAAAATTGAACAAAGCTATTCCATAACTGAGTGGCTAATTTGAACAACTGCAGGTACATGACATCTTATGGCAGCCTAGCAAGCAACCATAGGAAACGCTATGAAACCGCAGGAGAATATAATGATCGTTCTTGCCCAGATTGCAAGTCTTATTTCCTATTATTTTTCTCTTTCAATTGATTTAAGTCTGTTGCAAAACGTTCTGTAAATATTTGTGCTCCCCTTGAATTAAGATGAATTCTGTCATTAAACAATTCACCATGCCCAACAAAAGATGAATCAAGATAGTAGTCGAAAAATGGAATATCGTAACTTTTGGCAATATCACGAACAAACTCATAATATTCATAGCCAGAAGAATCAAAATCAAATATGGGTGATATTACCCAGACCATATTTAAATTCCATTTATTTTTGAGATTGGCAAATTGTTGCAACCAATAAACTTTTACTGGATCATTCTTACATTTCTCTTTTAGTGAAATCTTTTTATATTCCTGCATGTTAATATTACCACCCAATGGAATAAAACCTTTATCAGTCTTTTTTTGAGAAAGGAGATTGTCTCCAATAAGATGTATAATTTGGGAATTATATCGAAACATAGATGAAACATGTACTAATATATAATCTGTAAATGATACAGATTTAATAATTTCACTTACTATTGGTATATGGGACCATGGCTTTAATGTTGAAATATATCGTGAATTTTTTTGATCCCCTGTAAATTCTAAAAAATCACATTCTTTAGTAATCTCTAAAATGATTAATCGTGGTTTGTAACGTTCCAATATGCTTCTCAGAAGTGGATAAGACAATATTATCCCATGACCTCCATAACCTGCATTATAACATTCTACGTTCAAATTTTTCTCCAAAACGTCAGAATCATAATGATACAGAGCTCTACTTGAACCAAACACGAGAACATCGTGTCGGTCTTTCATAATCAAGTCATTGAACCGTTTGATATCCCCGCTAAGAGCATGATCTCTCAAATAATCGCAGATAAAACCAAAACAAACATCAAATAAAACAACGATAAGAAAGAAAAAAGCCACTTTATACAGAAAGCGTTTCATATCAGAAGACTGTATAAATGAATTGTCCTCCATCAAGAACTCCTATCATAATAATCATACAAAACAAAATAACATATATAGACCATCGGACGAAACACAACTGCAAGAAGGTAAAACGCTGGCTGAAAAATTCATCTTTTACATCCTTGAACATCAGAATCACAAGCCCAGTTACCGACATTAACAAGCCTGGCAGACCTATTAAAGATAATTTCGGCCTTCCTGATGCTTGGAACATATGGTTTATGAAACCCAATGCACTGCCAACGTCCGGCATTCGGAAGAATATCCAAGCCATGTTGGTCAGCATGAATATCAACAGAATTCTGATAACTTTTATTATTTTATTACCACCTTCATATTTCTGCCAGCCAGCATATTTTTCAATGATTTGTAGCACCCCATGTATGCATCCCCATACAATGAATGTCCAATTTGCACCATGCCAAATACCGCTTACCAAGAATGTAAGAAGAATATTCAGGTAGTTCCTTGCCTTTCTACAATGGCTTCCCCCTAAGGGGAAATAAACTTGACGAGTAAGCCATTGCGTAAGCGTGATGTGCCAGCGTCTCCAAAAATCCGTGATACTAACCGCAAAATAAGGCCGTCTGAAATTATTAGGCAAATTAAATCCCAGGGTTCGGGCAATGCCTATAGCCATTAATGAATATCCAGAGAAATCACAATATATTTGAATTGAATAGAATAAACTGGCCAAAATGCACGTGCTGCCATTGTAACGACTGTAATTTGAATAGACTGCATCAACGAACAGTCCAAGACGATCAGCTATGACCAGTTTGATAAACATGCCCCATAGCAATAATTTCAAACCTTGCCTGGCCTGTTCATATTTGAAAGTATGTACAGCCTTAATCTGTGGCATCAGTTCATCTAGCCTGCTAATCGGTCCTGCTGTCACTTGTGGAAAGAAAGAAACAAACAAAAGGTAATCGAGTAAGTTTTTCTCAACTTCCACCCTCCCATGGTAAACATCAAGCATGTAACCCACCGATTGGAATGTGAAGAAACTGATGCCGAGAGGCACCGCACAGTTCAATCCGGGTAAAGCAAAATGCAATCCCAAAGCATCAAGGCAAGCAACTATGTTTTCATTGAAAAAATTGTAATACTTAAATATCAGCAGGGGGGACGTGCCGAGTAATATATATAGCCAAAAACAGCTTCTTCTTATTAAATTTCTTTTTCCTGCAAGCGCATCCAATCTAAGGCATCTTTCATATGATCTCCCCCCACAGTATGTCACAAGCGATACTCCCAAGAGTACAAGAGCAAATGCGGGCTTCCAACTCATGTAGAGTAGATAACTCATCAACACAAGGAAAGCTTTTCTATATTGGTTAAATCTACCTGGAATAAACCAATATATTCCAAAAATAAATGGATATATTAGCCAAAAATTAAATGAATTGAATGACATTATTTTCCTTTTTTAGTTATTCCTTTACTTGTTTAAACCGTAACTACCCCCAAAAAACAAATGGTGAATAAATACTAGTTAACACCATCATTACTATGATGACAATTCACGCCATTTCAAGCGTGTTTTTATGCCATGTACATTTGCTTTTTTGAATGACTATTATATAATGACTATTATATAATTTATTTACTAATAATCAGATTTCCATTCGCATGAGCCTGTGGCAGCGAATTTTGTCTGAAATTATAGCCATATCTTGTACATACTCCAAGAGTTTGTACAAAATAACCCATGACTCTGTTTTTTCAAGTGCAGGAAATGAAAAAAGCGTAATCACAAAAAATTATGCCTTGGTAAAAAGAAGATTTTGGAAGATTAAATTCCCTAAACGCTAAAAGTTACGGATTAATTGTCTGCGTCATTCCAATTGTTTCTTCTTTAAAGAAAGCACGTTAACCAGATTCAGCAGATAGGCGATGACCAGCATGGTCACGACGCCTGTGTAGCCGAAGCCGAGCTTCTGGGAGACGAAAATGGCGGCCTGGTTGCCGGCCAGTCCTGCGAAGCCCCATGCGGACAAAACGGCGCCGTGAATTTTCGAGATGTTGTTCATGCCGTAGTGGTCGGACAGAATCGCGGGAATGACGGAGAATCCAGCCCCGTAGCAGGCGTTGATGACGAGCAGGGCGAAGCCGATGACCGGCGGCCAGAAGCTGCAGAGCATGACGCCGGCGGAGATGCCGAGAATGAACAGCAGGATGTTGATGCGGTGTGCGAGACGGTCGGACCACCATGCGAAGATGAAGCGGCCGCCGCCGTTCATGAGGCCGGAGAGGGCGATGAACGTCGTGATGGCGCCTTCGGAATAGCCAACGATGTCGTTTTTCATCATCTGCTTGGCGAGCGGAATCAGGCAGAGGCCGGCGGAGATGTTGAGGAACATGAACAACCATGACTGAATGAAATAGGAATCCTTCAACAGCGTGGCGTAGCGGAAATCGCTCTGGCCGTTTGCGACGGCGGCTGCTTGTTGTTCTAGAACTGGCTTTTTCAGAAGAAATGCAGCGATGACCATCGGGACGAGATAGAAGAGGGCGAAAACGGAGAAAACGTTTGTCACGCCGTAGGTTATGAATCCGCGGATGCCCCAGAAGCCATGGAACAGAATGGTGGAAAGCGTCGAACCGAG
>JAGCSE010000030.1 GCA_017964325.1 Victivallales bacterium
AGGCACTAGACGTTCTAGCGGTTCTAGAAGCTCTAGAAGTTCTAGAAGTTCTAGAGAATCTAGAATAGCCTTTCAGAAAAATCCTGTAGTTTTTTTTGCCAGATGATAGAAAAAACAAAAAACGTGTATTACATTAAGGAAAACAATAATCGAATAGCCGTTTAATGAGACAATTGGACGGTTAAAGTGTCAAAGAACGAAGACAAAGGGAGCTGTGTATGTCAGGCCACAATAAATGGTCAACCATCAAGCACAAGAAAGGTGCAGCGGACGCGAAACGCGGCAAAGTGTTTTCGCGCGTCAGTAAGGAAATCATCATGGCGGCGAAGGAAGGCGGTCCGGATCCGGATTTGAACGCACGTCTGCGTTCCGCCGTCGCGGCGGCCAAAGCCGCCAACATGCCGAACGACAACATCGAACGCGCCATCAAGAAAGGCGCGGGCGGCGGCGACGGAGTCGCCATGGAATCGTTGAGCTACGAAGGCTATGCGGCCGGTGGCGTCGCGATCATCGTGAACTGCCTGTCGGACAACCGCAACCGTACGGCTGCGGACATCCGTTCTTTCTTCAACAAGTATAACTGCAACCTCGGCGCCAGTGGTTCCGTGTCGTGGAAATTCCATCGCAAGGCGAAATTCGTTGTCGAAGGCGAAGCGGCCAACGAAGAAAAGCTGTTCGAGATTCTGCTTGACGGCGGCGTGGATGTCGAAGACATCACCGTTGAGGACGACGTGGCGGAAATCATCGCCGCTCCCGAAGCTTTTGGCGACGTGTTCTCCGCTTTGGAAAAGGCCGGCATCACCGCGACGGAATCCAGCATCGCCTTGATTCCTGAAAACATGACGCCCGTCAATGACATCAACACGGCTCGTTCCGTCCAGAAATTCCTCGACGTTCTGGAAGACTACGACGATGCACAGGAAGTCTATAACGACATGGAACTCAGTGATGAAGTCGCTGAACAGCTTGCCAATGAAGAAGATTGATTCATTGACGATTGCTTAAACAAAAACGCAGACTGGTGAAGGCTGGTCTGCGTTTTTTTATATGCAAGGCGTGATGGCGTTGCCATTGCGTGGTTTGACGTGAGACGTGAGACGTGAGCTGGAAGACGTGAGACGATAAGACGTAAGACGGTGCCGCTAAGGAAAGTTCTTTGCGTTTCCTTCTCTCATCGTCTTATGTCTCCGCGCATTTCACGTCTTAAAAAGATTTTTAGGCTGAAAAAACATGAAAATCATAACAGTATCAGAAATGCGGCGGTTGGAAGCCGAAGCCATGAAACGACATGCGTCTGGCGAGGCTGGCGGCATTTCCGGCGCGGAGATGATGGAGCTTGCGGGAACGTATGCGGGTCTGCGTCTGATGCAATGGATCGACAAATGGCCAGATCGACATCGCCTTTCCATAACTATATTGGCTGGAAAGGGTAACAACGGCGGCGATGCCTGGGTGGCGGCTTCGTTTTTGCACAATTCATGCAAGATTCCCGTGACACTTTACAGCGTTTGCGGTCGTGACGAGCTGAAAGGCGATGCGGCATACCACGCCATGCGGCTTAGGAACGACGTGCCGATTGAAGAAGGCGTGACGGAACTGCCGCCTGAAGCCCTGACAGCGGGAACGATCATCGTCGATGGTCTGTTGGGAACTGGTGCAAAAGGTTCGCCACGAGGTGCTTATAAACGAATCATCGAGCAGGTCAATGATTCTGGTCTGCCTGTATTGGCATTGGATATTCCGTCTGGGCTTGATGCCGACACAGGGGAGGGGCCCGATGCGATGCGGGCGGATGTCACGGTGACGATGGGATTTCCGAAGCAGGGCTTGTTTTTGAAAGACGGCCCCGCCGTCTGCGGACGCTTGGAAATCGTCGGTATCGGGTTGCCGCCAGATTTGATTGACGGTGCGGAAGCTGTCGGCGAGGCGTTTGGGCTGGAGGAGGCGAGACGGCTTGTAAGGCCGCGTCGTGGCGACAGTTACAAAGGGACGTATGGTCATTTGCTGGTTCTTGGAGGCAGCGGCGGCTATGTCGGAGCTCCGATTTTGAGCGCGTTGGGTGGCGTTCGTGGTGGTGCAGGGCTTGTAACACTTTGTGTTCCAGGAGGATGTCTCGCGAATCCACCATTGGCGTCGTTGATTTTCCGTCGGATTGGAACGGCGGATGACCATTGTTTCAAGGTGTCGATGCTAAAAGAACTCTATACCTTATTATATAATAGGACATCTGTGGCGTATGGTCCAGGCACGGGAGGCGATGTGGAACCGGAAGTGCTGTCATGTCTTTTGAAGACCAATCTGCCGCTGGTGATCGATGCCGACGGATTGCGTCTTTTGGCGCGGCATCCGGAAATGCTGCCACGGCAGGCTGGTGAAATCGTTCTGACACCGCATCTTGGTGAAATGAAATCACTTATGGAAGGATTTGGCGTGGAGGCGACGGGCGATGGCGTGGCGGATGCGAAGGCATTGTCGCTGAAGACAGGCTGTGTTGTCGTTTTGAAAGGACGTTTCACGGTCGTGGCATCTCCCGACGGGACGGAGACGTTGAATGTCAGCGGCGGTCCTGCGCTTTCGACGGCAGGTTCGGGCGATGTGCTGACGGGCGTGATTGCGGCGTTGGCCGGGCAGGGGATGTCGGCGGCGGATGCCGCCCGTCTCGGCGTGTATCTCCATGGACTGGCGGGGGATATGTGGAATGGCGCGCAACGCGCCATGTCCGCCGACGATTTGGCGGATGCCGTCAGTGTTGCCTGGCGGGAAATATCTCCGATAAGTTGAAATAAATAGAAGCTGAAAAATATTAGATTATCTAGGCTTGCTAGGATTTCGAGAGCCGTTAGATTTGCCAAAACAGAAAAAAATCACAATAACCGTCAGATTTCACGCTTTTCCTTCGATGATTGTTTGATTTTTTTAGAAAACAGTGCTAAAATTAAAGAATGACTAAAGTTTGGATTAAAATTTCGATTAAAATAGAAATAGTAAGGTTAAGGCATGATATCTGAAGAACATAAATGGGTTGCGTTGTCTTGGCTCTGCATTTTCACGGTGCTGATGTTTGGCGAAGTCGCTGTAGGGCAGGATTTTGATGAAAGTCTGCTGAAGGCTATAGGCCGCACGACGGAGGTGTCTGGGGACAGCGGCGTGAAATCCGCCGCGCCCCAATACAATCCATACGAGCCGTATCGGACGGGCGGCGGCCATCTCATCGAAATCGGTAGCTACCGTATTGACAACATCTGGCAGGGAAAAGAGCGCAAAAAGGGCATTTTCGTTGCGGATGATTGGCGGCATTTTATGCACGGCGTGAAGGATGCGGCGGCTTATCCGCTTGCGTGGGAACAGTTTGTCGATGAAAAGCAAGCGAAATTCCTCGACAAGGGGACGACGTTGGAAACGGAAGTCAAATTCTCCAACGTGCCACCGATCAGGCTGAAAGGCGGTGAATCGCTGATTCCATCGAAACCATTGTTGGATTTGGAGAAGCTTGCACAGTTCCGTGGTGCGTCGCTGCGGTTCTTCATCTGGATCAAAGGCGAAGGCACTGGCAAGGGGGTCGCACTATGGGACGGCGCGCCTTCGGTGACGTTCTATCTGAAAGACAGTCAAGGCACATTGGTGGAGACGTATCCAGGATTGTTCAATACACGCGGCTCCTTCCCGTGGTTCTGCTATTATGTGGACGTAAAGATTCCGTATGGCCTGTCAACGGGCAGTGCGGCGGCGACGACCACGACTGCGGAAGCTTCTAACGAAGGCACTGACAACAGCTTGGCATCTTGGGCGCAATTGATTGGCTTCAATACGATGGAAGATGACAATGCCATCGTCACGGATGAAGTGAAACTGCCCGCCGCTGGCGGCCTTTATGTGGAATTGGAAAATCCTGTTTCTGGAACTGCTTGGTTCTCAACGATTTCCTTTGGACAATACGCCAATGGCAAACTGCCGCCGCGCGAAATGCTGGCGGATCCCACGACGGGTAGTCTCGCACCGAATCCCGACTACGATGAATTGCCCATGCACATTTATTTCGGTCTTGCCAATCTCCGCAAATGGAATTTCCTCAAGGGCAACAACTCTTTCGGCGATTTGACAAAAGTTGAAGGGCTGAAGGCGTTTCTCGCCCGGGCGGAGAAGGATTGGAGCTATATGCTGCATGCCGTCCCGTATTTGGTGTCAATGTACAATGTCGGCATCCAGCAGGAACAGGCTTCTGAATTTGAGAAAGGATGGCTTGAGATGTTGGGGGCATGGCTGGAGTCGATGCGCGATGAAAGCACAGGGCTTTGGAAGCTCAACGGCCGCAGCAGCTTGGAGCTGACGGAGGCCGTTATGGGTAACTGCTATTCACCTGTAGACATGGCGCGGTCTGATGAAGTCAGCAACCAGACCGAATGGCTGAGCATCGGCGGCAAGACCGTGACGGACGCCGCGAAGATGGTGGACGCGATTCTCGCTGTCCAGGAACGTGATCCCAGGAATCCCGACATATTGGCTGGTTGGACGCGTTACGCATTCCAGCCCAATGCTTTGAAGAAAAGCGATCCTGTCAAGCGGGCGTTTGAGCTTTGCAGCACCAACGCCGCCGTCTCCATTTTGAACCAGTGCCTTCCGCAGGTCAATGACGCGATGAAGCGTCAGATTCGCGATTCCGTGAAAGCCGCTTGGGATTATGGGATGAGGACGGTGTTCCGCAATGACGGCAAATGGTATCAGAGCGATGCCATCCAGCAGTTGGACGGTCCCGCCTTCGCATTGGATTTCCTCGACGGCACGCAATGGCTTGAATCGCGTTTCGTCAGTGCCATGGCGGCACCGAAACTGAAAGTGGATTTTGGTTCGAACGACAGTGTCAAGGTGACATGGCTGGAACCGGCGGACAACGCGGTTTCCGTTCGCATCTATGCCTTGCCGAAGGATGCGGAAGGGACGGAACTGCCTGTCAAGCAGTTGGCAGGCGTCATCCAGAAGACTTCGAAGGGGCTGAAGGGCATGGACCCGCTTCTAGCTGCGAAACAGATTTGCGATGCAGGAAAGGACGCATGGGGCATCACGCCGGAAATGGCTGGTGCGGACTACATTGCAAAGAAAATGAGTGATTTGGCTCCGAGGCTGAAAGTCTCGAAGGGGCTGGATTTGCAGGTAACAAAACCTATGGATTTGGCGGATGTCTCCTGGTGGGCGGTCGCCGTCAGCCCGTACGGTGAGATGTCGAAGCCAGTCCAGCTGGCGGAGAAGACTGATGAGAATTGATTTTTTCCTTGAAAAAAACAAATTCTCAAAAAAGTGAATGGAAGGGAAAAAGTCCATTCATTGAAAGTGGTTGAAAAGAGGATTAGACTTGAAATTTTTGGCATGATTTTTGCTTAATATACAATAGATTAAACGCTCTTACAAAGCGGATGGAACCACCGAAACAAGGGGTTATAGGATGCGCAAGGTATCTGGATTCACATTAGTCGAACTGCTGGTCGTCATCGCGATCAAGATCATCATCATGGGCTTTTCCGTCCCGTTGTTTTCGAAATTGTCCTTCGGAAACGCCGTTGACGGCGCTTCCCGCATGATTTCGAGCCAGCTCTCGCTGGCCCGCGCGGAAGCCGTCGCGAAACGCCAGTATATCGCCATCATCATGCCGGGCAAGGATTTCAAGCAACCGTCCGACGGCGAGACGACGGACGAATACAAATTCCGTTCATTCCGTGCGGCGATTGTGGAAGACGATGATGATGGCGATGACAATACCTATAATTTCAAGGAGTGGTTTCCTGGAACGGAATGGGGATTCCTTCCGAAGGGCTCTGTCATTGCGGAAGTCGATGGGGATGCGGAATCCAAGACGGAAGCAGAAGGCGTTGAATGCAAGATTGAATACGATATGGATGGCGAAGTCAAGAAGCGCAATTTGTATGAGGGATGGCTTGGCTCGGACAATAAGTTGGGTCAGGACGGAACTTATACGAGAGTCAGCGACAATGGCTCAGCCAAAATGGTCGATGAATCAGGTACGGACAATTCAGATGTTCGTGCTGTGGTTTTCAAGCCGAACGGACGTGTTTCGGGCGGTACGAAATATGTGACTATTGTGGAAGGTGTTGTAAGCGAGAGCGGAAGTGATTACCGTTTGGCAAATGGCAACATACGCAATATGCGTTTGATGAAGGTCGCACGTTTGACGGGAAAAGTGACATATGTCGAGCCTGAATATGACGTTTCGGGAGAGTAGTTTGACTGAATGGCAACGCGAGTGGAACTTTGCAGATATTGGAGAATAAGATGAACGTAAGTCGTCGATACAATCTAGTTGAAGTGATTCTGGCGCTGGGCGTTGTGGCCATTGGTGTCGTGAGCATCATGGCGCTGTTCCCGATTGGTGCGAACGCGTCGCGTGATGCGTCCATGGAGACTTATGCGGCGAATGTGTCGGACGAAATGCTCCAATTTGTGAAGTATCGTCTGAAATTAGTTGAAGATAAAGATAATGAACAAGACAACATCGATAAGCGCTGGGAAGATTTAGTCGGTAAAACAAGCACTACAGGGGCGATTACGGAAGATAAGCCAACGAAAACGAAGCTGGATGTCGAAGTCGCCAAATTGGATGATACCGGTGTCTGGAAGACGCCAGACATAGATATTTTCGGTGATATTTTTGAAAGCACCCATACGATTTATCAGCATGATACGGACAAACAGGTGTTCCAGTTGCTGAGCCATCGGAATTCCGATGATGTGAAGTTGGGCGATACCGATTCGGATCCGAAAAAGGATTTTGCGACGAACGTTGATTTTCGGGCCATCGCCTATATCTGGAAAGAGCAGATCATCATAGACCAGACGCAGGCGAGCGATTCAAAAGTTTCTTATGAGTCAGGTGCGCGGATCATCATCCGTGTGACTTGGCCGGCGGAATTGCCATACGACGCCCGCCAGAAGGCGGACTATGTGTTGGAAATCTTCAAACCCATTATTCAAGAATAAGGAGGCGACTAAATGAAGCAGTTGGTCGTCAAACGTCATCGGGCATTCACCTTGGTTGAAATCATGGTCACCATGGCCATCTTGGTGGTCATGATGGGCTTCTTGTTCCAGTTTGTCCTTGGTGCGCAGAGAATCTGGTCAGCGACAGCGAAGGACACGGAGATGTTCGAACAAGCCCAGATCATCTTCAACGTGATGGAATCGGATTTGAAGAACATGATCTGCGAAGTGCCCGATGAAAATCCAGACGGCGGCATGCAGGTTTATCTGGATACGGAAGACGCTGGCGATGGTGATGACGGCTATCGCCTCGTCAAAATGTGCTTTATGACGTCGTATGCATCTGAAGCGGAAGAGAAAAATGACAATTCTGAAATAGATAACAACTTGACAAAACGTACAGGTGTCTATCCCGTTTGTTATCAGCTTGTTTCAATTCCCGGAAGCGACAATCCGCCGTTCAGGCTGTATCGTTACAACTTCGATAGGATCGTCAAGAAAAATGGCACTTCGGGAACCGAGCTCAATCCATTTTTCGCATATGCTGCTGATTCCTCTTCATTTGGCGATGATTTGAAGGATTACCAGAAGGGCGCTCTTTTGGGAGATGAAAAGGATGAGCTCCGTGAGTTAATTAGCGAGGAGATTGAGACGCTGAAAGTACAGGTGTTTCCAAAGAAAATGGATGGTAACCTGTTGACCAAGAAGCCGATATCCGTGAAGTTGACGGTGAAATTACGCCAGAAGGAGCAGAACAGCCAGAAGACGCCGGAGATGCGGACATTCACTAAAATAGTGTTTGTTGAATGATGGCCTATGGAAAGGCCCGTTGCATAGATAGCATATATGGATAGCAGAATCGCGAACAAGGCGAAGACAATAATCATCGAGGAACGCATGATGAACAGACAGGCAAAAAGAAAAGACAACAAGGATGAACGCGGATCGGCGTTGGTGCTGACGCTTGGCATTCTGTCTCTCGTGCTGATCATGGGCATGAGTTTTGCGTTTTCTTCACGGACGAGCCGTCAGGTCGCAAAAGTGAACGCGGATCAGGTGAAGGCGAATCTGCATGGCGAGTCTGGCTTGGACTATGCCTTGGGCGTCATGGAGGAAGGCTTTATGGAAGAAGTCGAGGGCGGTGGTGAAGTGCCGGTGCTTTATCCTGCAGGGTATAAGTTACCTACGGATGCTGACGATTTCGAAAAACGCTTTGAATTCAGAAAATATAATTTGGGCATTAAGGATTCTGACGGAAATTGGTCGCATCAGCATATCTGGAGCTATGTTCCAAAAGGCGACAAGGCCGACAACAGCACGGATGATGAAATTCCAGACGAAGGCGACACAAAGGATGTTAACAAAAATGGTTATGATACCAATAAATACAAGCATTCTTTCTACTACACTCTGATGAATGAAGTTCCGCAGTTGAGGCTTCAGATGTTGCAGTTTGTGGAGACTACAGATGATTCCAATTTGTCCACAGGCGAAGAGCAGGGGACAAAGAATAATGTGCAGGACTATTTGAAAACCGTCGGCTTCCATACGATTATGAGCGATGATGAAATCGTCGGCCGTGTCGGTTTCCTGGTTTTGGAAGAAGGCCACAAATTTGATGTGAATCAGATGCTGACGTTGAAGATTCCTGCAAGCGGTACAGGAAATCTTCCGTTTGTCGATCATGCAAAGCCCGAACGTTGTGCAGATCTTTATACGGATTGGAGCAATAACGATTATTATTATAATATTACGGGTGAATACAAGCCGGACAGGAAGCTGAATAATGAAGATGATGATGCTATTCGTTGGGGACTTCATATACAAGAATTGAACGCAAATACTAATTTGGAGACTGTTGATTCAGATTATTATACAGCTCTCTTAAAAGGTGCAGAAATTGATGGTGTATCAACAAAAGTTAGATGGATGTCCTATGATCATCTGTGGAAGGGATTGTGTGCCGCCAATACAAAATTGGACGATGTTTACGATGATAGTGCTTACAAAAAAGACCATATGCGGTTCACGTTCTTCAGCGCGGAAGAACCGGAATCATGGTGGTATGAGGATAATGAAGACAGTTTTGAAGTGACTCGTTTTGATGTGACGGGTTACGAATGGCGTGATTCGGATGCAACCTCATATTATAAAACGGTGGATAGCAAAGTCCGCCCCGCCACGACCGCTTCCGCCAACGGATGGGAAGATATTGCACACGCGACGAATAAGAACGAAATGATCCAGACTCTGGCTTTCGTGAAGAATGAGAATGGTGAAAAGCAGACAAAAGACGAACTGCCCAAGTTCTCCAAGAAAAGCGATGACTATGAAGTGTCCGACTGCATTCCCGCATTGGCTGGCATGAAGGACAAGGATGACAAGTCCGTGGCATTGCAAGTCGCTGCGAATATGGTGGACTATTGCGATGGTGATGATTATGCGAATTATCTTACCGATCCCGCCGACGTACGTAGCGATTTGACGACGACGAACAAGATTTCAACGGATTTCAAAGTGATTTATTGCGGAAATGAGCAGGTTGCTTATTTGAATGAATTGGCTTTACGGTTTACGGTTATCCGCTTCCATGATATAGATGAACATACGTATAAATACACCATGAAAATGTTCCCACAACTTGAACTGGCGAATATGTTTGGCGATGATGATACACATAAAGATGAGGTCCCTGATGGCACTGGCGACTGGGAAAAAATCAAGGAGGGCAAAATCGTGGTGCGTATCAAAGGAACTTATGAAATAAAAAATTGCTCAAATACGACTCATGGTATTCCAAGTGGTATTGGGGGAACAAATGTCCACCAGGGAAATAATCCTGAAGATGGGAATGAAGGAAACATAGACTTAGTGTTTCAGAAGAAAAATGATGGAACATGGGATGACGGCTACTCAATCATTGAGTTGGAAGCTGTCGATAACGATTTGATTTTTGAATACAAAGAAAATGCGGACATTGAACCTGCTAATCCTGACGTGCCAGGCAGTGAACCTCAAGATAAGGCAGCCAATGTTGATTACACTGTCAAGATAACGGAAGTATCGATTGTGGCTTGGAATGACTCGGCAGATACAGATGTGTCAGAAGAATCCGATAGAGTATATGACATTGGTTTGTGGAAAGCATCGGATGTTACTGATGATACGGCAAAATTCTCCTTCGATTATAGTTTTACTGATGGTGCAAATGGTAATATAAGTCACTATCTCTATGCTTCTTTGGAGGCAAATGATCCGCGTTGCAATCATCGTACAGCTGGCTGGGCTTGGAGAAAAGAACGGGTTACTGGAGCTCCCGAATTCTTTGTGAGTGAAGCAAGCGAAGATGCGGAGGATTTCAGCGACAGTGATTTCCATACGCTTGGCAAAGAGAACAAGATCTTCAAACCTACGACACCAGAAGAATACTATGGGACTGATGGTATCATGGACAAGGAGAAAAGTGGGACGAAGATTTATAATATCTCAACGGCTTTCATCCGTAATGCACCGTTTGAAAATCTATGGGAGCTGGGAGCCATCCATCGTGGTGAGCCTTTCCGTACAATCAATCTGACATATCTCTATGATGAAGATCCAGATGATTTCAAAGGTACATATGGTCATGGTGACGCGCAGATTCTGGATCAGGTGAAAATCGGTCCGGCCCGTTACAGCCGCGGCAAGTTCAACGTGAACAGCCGCAGTGAGGCATCCTATATCATGCTGTATGATAAAGATTTGTTTGGTAAGGATGACGCTTATGACGATCCGTCTAAGAAAGGTGCCGATTTGCCAGAGCCTGAATGGGATTTGAAGGATTCGGAACCGAATATTAGCCGCGGGCAGATTGTGAATATGATTGCGAATTTGGATGATGATGGCGTTTATGACAACGACCGCCAGATGGAATCCTTTATTGGACGCACAGCCAATCTGCTGACGACGCGGAACGAGGCTTATACCGTCATTGTCATCTCACAGGCGTTGCAGGAACGGAAGGATTTGGTGGATGCCATGACGACAGCAGGCATGTCGGATGATCAGAAGAAGGATTTGGTAAAGGCCAACATGGCGAATCCGACATGGTACAAGGTCTATGAAGACGCTGATACAAGCAACGAGCATCTGTGCGAGATTTTGGGGACGAACGTCATCATGGCTCATGTCGTGCGCGATGCATGGACAGGCAAGATGACAGTCGTCAAGAAAGAGTATCTGAATAACAGCAAGTAAGTTCTGGTTCACATTTATTCAAAAAGAATGGGTAATATGAAAAAGATTTTACAATCATTAATTGTATTGGTCTTTGCCACTGCTTCTGTTACTGTATTGGCCCAAGATAAGCAGAACGATGAAAAGCCAAGAGAAGCCACCAAGACAAAAGCTGAATATCAAAAGTATTCGATTGTCGAATTCTCTGAGTTCAGCGAATTGTCGCCAGCGCAGAAAAAGCATTTGGAGCTTTATCGTCAGCAATATGAATTGCAGAAGGCTGGAAAATACAGTCCGAAGAAATGCTTTGGACCGATTTATACTCCAATGGCGGAATTCGCGAAGCAGTTGCGTCCGTTGGCACAGAATGCGGCAACCAAGGCACAACAGTCATATGAAAAGTGTGTGAGTGAGAAAAAAGAGCAGATGGCCAAACGGATGCAAATCCAATACAACGCATACGCGAATCTCGCCAAGTATTGTGAGAAAATTGAAAAGGCATTTAAGGAACACAAATCGAGTGAGATGGAAGAAGGCGTGACGCTTTTGCAGCGACAGTTGATCATGATGAAAAAAGAAGGGTTGAAAATCCCGAAACGCGAATGGTTAACACAGAAGGAAGCGGATGCCATCATGGCGAAGAATGCAAGGCTGAAGAAGGCCGCGCAGGGCATACCGCAAGGCAATGCTAGACCACAGGTGCCAAGCCTAAGGCAGCAGCCGAAAGCTCGGCAATAGACAGTTGTTTTGAATATGAATAATCGGGAGTTTATGGGGATGAAGGGAGAATAAAGGTAAGTTTAGGAGCATAAAAGAGCATGAAGAAACGTTCGTTCACGTTGCTTGAATTGATGGCGGCGATTGGCCTCATCATGGTGTTGGCGGCCATAACGTATGGCGGCATTACATACGCGTCCGCTCGTGCGCAGGAGGCGAAGACGATTGCGACGATGGAGGATTTCATGACGGCATTGGAGGCGTTCAAGCAGGATTATGGTTTTTATCCGATCATCGACAACTCCGAGGCGAAACAAGTTGATTTGTCGCAAGAAGGCTGGAAATTGTTCATGAATGAAAAGAGCGGTGTCACAAACAAGAAAAACCGCGCCTATATGGAAGGCGACCTTGGGGAGTTGCTTGATGGATATGGTCAGGCTTTTTGGTATAAATATCCTGGCACCAAGAACTCTGCGAAATATGATTTATGGTCAACGGGCAAGGATAAATATCACGGCGACAAGAAGAAGAACGGCTCGAACGAAAAAGACAAGGCGGGAGCCAACGAGAGCGACGACATCTGTTCTTGGAAGCAACGTTAATCAAGCAAATATGGTCAACATAACATTATAATTTAAGGACAAGAAGAAGATGCGCAGTAGAAGAAGAGACTTCACATTGGTTGAATTATTGGTCGTAATCGGCATCATCGTCGTTTTGGCTGGTTTGCTGACAGTGAGCGTTACAAAGGCTTCTGGCAAGGGACAGCGCACAAAGGCGCAAGCGGAGATTACGACGCTGATGAATGCAATTAAGCAGTTTGAGGCGGCGTATGGCGTGTTGCCGATACCGAATGGATTGGCAAGTGACGGCAAGCTTTCATCGGCAAACTACAAATTGATGATATCCGTTTTGCAGGCTGACGATGAGGGGCTTACCGATGCGGATAAACAGATCTTGAAAAAAATGAACAAACGCGGGACGAAATTCATGGATGTCCAGGGGAACGAAGCGGGGACGTTCACGGATCCGTGGGGCGAAGAGTACATTGTGTACTTTGATGCGAAGTACGACGGAAAAATTGAAATCGCTTCCGACGATGACCGCATTCCTGGCTTGAATGTAGAAAAGAAGGACAGCAAATACACCTATCGTTATTCTGTGATTATTTTGAGCGCTGGCAATAACCGCAAAGTGAACAGCACGCCGAACCATGCGAATAACGAAGACAATGTCTATTCAATACCGACTGTCTGGTCGAGTGAGAAAGGCCATACCATTAGCAAGTGATGAAAGCTAGTGTGAATGATGAGTTTAAACAATCATTATCTTATATGGAGAAGAACGATGAAGAAACAATTTACATTGGTTGAATTGCTGGTGGTGATTGCGATTATCGCGATCCTGTCGGCCATGCTGATGCCAGCCGTCAGTAAAGCCCTTGATATTGCGCAGACCACAAGTTGTGCGAACAACATGAAACAGCTTGGTTCGGCGAGCATGATGTTCATTACGGACAACGACCAGAAGGTCTGCGGAGCGTATTTTGTCCGTTCGGACGGTACTACGACATACAAGTATTACGATGCATTATACAAGTACATTGGTGATTTGAGGACGTTTGAGTGCCCCGTCAAGGCGGTTTATACCCAATCGAAACGCGATGATAGCAAGTTGGCAGACCCTGATTTGAAAGAGGAATTCAGAGTGTCGTATGGTTGCAACGTGGACACCGTCAGCAAGATGAAATACAATGTTACCAAAGGAGTCTATGAAGACTACGACAAGGAAAACAATATTTACATCTGCAGATTGTCCGATTATCAGAAACCGACGAAGGCCGTCCGTGCTGTGGAAGGCGGGTCATATTATGTGGAACCTACAGGTGCCGATGCAAATGAAAAATCGGTTCAGTTGAACACATTTATCATGAACAGCACCCGTCCGCACAACGGAAGTTACAATTTGGTATTCATGGATGGCCATGTGGAATCCTTTGCGGCTTTGTTCGACAAGGACAATTACAAGAAATACTGGACGCCTGAAGGCAAGTAATTGCTTTTGATGGATAAAAGAAGGTTTTGAAGAAGGGCGGAACCATTTTCGGATGGCTCCGCCCTTTTTTAAGCTAGAATCTCTAGAATCTCTAGCGGCTCTAGAATCTCTAGCGGCTCTAGAATCTCTAGCGGCTCTAGAAGCTCTAGAATCTCTAGCGGCTCTAGAATCTCTAGAATCTCTAGCGGCTCTAGAATCTCTAGCGGCTCTAGAAGCTCTAGAAGCTTTAGCGGCTCTAGAAACTCTAGCGGCTCTAGCGGCTCTAGAAGCTCTAGAATCTCTAGCGGCTCTAGAAGGGCTAGCGGCTCTAGAAGGGCTAGCGGCTCTAGAAAGAAGCTGCGGGGGGGGGATCGAAAATCAACAAAATGATGAAAAAGGGCTATACATTTTTATGAAGCGTTGGTTGTGTATTTTCGTGGCAGTTTTGCTGCTTTTCATATTAGTTGGCAGGAATCGGCATGGGCAAAAGCATGCACAGTCCTTGGCTGATGTTTCGGTCAAGACTGAAAATGTTCAGTTGCAACAAGTAATCACGTCAGAAGGCCGAATTGCGCCATCTGCTGTGAGTCTGAAAATTGACGTTTCTCAAAACAAAAACGCCCAGACAACAGTTTTGCGTCGTCAGGGAGAAGAAGACTTTCGCGTGACGCTGCTTTCCGCCGTTCCTGGTCGGACGCGTTTCCGTTTTGAACTGAATGATTATGCCGTTCAAGAGGAAACGGTGGATGGAAAAACATACAGTCGTGTCCAGTTGGACGGGGCGTGGGAATCCGCAGAGAAGGGGAAGCCTGCGCTGCCTGTCATCCGACGGGATTTCGCCGTGGCGAAAGGTCGCAAGGTGAATTTCCGCGTCATCGACATCCGGGAGGACACGGTGGCATGCGCACCGCCAAAACCGTCCGTCGGCATGTTGCCGAGAACGGCGGTGATACCTCCCGTTGAGGAGGATGCGTTGGTCTATGGCGGCGACGGCGTGTATCCGCCGGAGGCTGTAGCGGTCGGCGAGCGGTATGTCATCCGCGGAGCGGAGGGGATGTCGGTGTCCATTCATCCGATGCGCTATGATTTCCATGAAGGCGTCATGGTAATGACGCGAAGTTTCGAAGCGGAAATCACGGAAGAGGACGCGGAAGAGGAAGACTATGCCATGCTGGACGACGAATGGAATTTCCGCAAGATGCTGGAGCGCAGATTCATGAATAATAGTCTGCTACGGAGCGTTGAAAAGTCGGAAAGTCGAATCGGACTGTTACTGATCATCGTTCCAGACGGATGGCTGGCAAGTCTGTCGGATTTCGTGATTTGGAAGGAACGGCAGGGCTATGGCGTTACTGTTGCGGGGTATCCGTCGATGACAGGAAGCGGCAGCGCGGGAATCGCGTCGGCCATTCGTGTGGCGTATGATGAAAACGACGTCAGCCACGTGATCCTGTGCGGTGACAGGAACGACATCCCGCCGGCGGCACTCAGCCGTTTTCCTGATAGTCCGGGCGTGTCGCAACCGACGACGGACACGCCGTATTCGTGGGTTGACGGCGACGACTATTATGCGGATGTGTTTCTATCGCGCATGTCGGTGTTTTCCGCGAGCGAACTGTCGGCGGTGTGTGCGAAAATCCAGGCATACGAACAATCGGAGTCGATGGACGAATGGCGTGAGACAGGTTTGTTCATTGGTTCGGCTGAAGAAGGCTGGATTGACATTTCGGATGGGAGGACAGATTCGAGCATGGTGGAGGAGGAACGCATCAAGTTGTTGGAAAGCAATGTGTTCAATTATGGAAACACATTATATGCCACGGAACAGGTCGTGTTGGCGACAGGCATCAGCAACCAGTTGAACACAGGCTGTTCGCTCGTCTATTATCTTGGACATGGCAAAAGCCACCGTTGGACGACAGGTTTCTTTGAGAACAATCATGCGGCAGCATTACAAAATGGCGCGGCGCAGCCGTTTGTGGCGAGCTTCTGTTGCGACACGGCGAATTTCGCATACAAGCAGACGTGTCTTGGCGAGGCGTTCCTGCGGAATCAGAAAGGCGGGGCGATCGGCTTCTTTGGCGCGACATCGGAAACATATTGGAATCCACCAATTTACGCGATGCGTCAAATGACGTCGGACATCCAGCGGCGCTATGATGCGGAGCGGCTGACCTGTTTGGGGGCATACAGTTGCGCGGCGGTCATGGCGGGATACGATTACATCCGCACCGCAGGCACGACGGATGGCGCCGGACTAGGCGATTATTTTGTCAAGCAGATGATATTGTTGGGCGATTGCAGCACATTGGGGCGGCTTGGAGGCGGGCGGAAGGCGCTTTTCGCAATCGAGCGCGCCAGCGCAGACGAATATTGCGTGACAGTGACGTGGGAGGACACGGGCGAGCCTGTGGAAGGGGCGGCCGTATGCGCGCGGTCGGCTGACGGGACGGTGCGTTGCGTTGCCAGAAGCGACGAAAACGGTCAGGCGTTCGTAACGGCATTTGCGGGGAAGTCGGTTGTCGTCATATCGGACAATGGTTGGGGATGTCATGAAGAAGTTGTCGATGCGGCAGTTGCGATGGATACGGACATGGACGGAGCTGTTTCCAACGCCGAGGCCATCCGCTATTTGAACATGGGGGGCGAGTCATTGACGGAGGAGGATTTGGCGGCAGTACGTGAGGCATGGCAACGTGGCGGCCCGATGAGCATGGCGAGCCGGATGCCGTCCGCTACAACGCGGGTGGATAAAGTGGAAAATATTCATAATCAAATAGTTGTTGATGATGCGAACGTCCGCGAACCAGGCAGTGACATCGAACCGGTTATGGGGTTGCGGGCGTACACGCCCATGAAATATTGGGACATGGAGGAGCTGAACAAACGGCTTGAGCAGTTGTGCATGGAACATCCGGAGATTTGCCGCGAGGAATATGTGGGGCAAAGCGTGGAAGGACGTGAAATCATGGCGTTGAGAATCAGCATGACGGGGAGCGACGGCGATTGTCCTGAATATCTGGTCGCGGCGGGAATCCATGGAGATGAAAGGATAACCACGTGGACGGCGATGCGGCTGGCGGAGGAAATCATTGCGGACTTGTCAGGCGACGAAGCGGAGTCGGTGTATCGTCCGTTGCTGTCCAGATGCGCGTTGTGGATTGTGCCGTCGATGAATCCCGACGGGGCGTCGATGAGCTATCCATCTCGCGGAAACGCAAAATGGCATGATATGAACCGTTCGTTCCCTGACGGTGCGTTGCAGACACTTGGGACATGGTCGAACGGCGATGGCATGATGACGCAGAACCGTGTGCCTGTTTTGAACGATACACCGGGCGTCAATACTGTTCTTGCTTCTGATGTCCCTGAAGTGACGGCGTTTATGCGATTCAGCATGATGCATTCGTTTAAGGCGGCGCTTCATCTGCACAGCGGCAGTTTCATTGTCAGCTACCCGTATGGCAACAATTCGGAACGGAAGAAGCGGTACGAAGCGGCTCCGGATGATACGACGTTCAAGGCGTTGGCGGCGGCGTATTGCAACGCATACGACGGCACGTTGCCGAGCATCAATTCTTGTAATTGGTATCCTGTGGACGGCGAGGCTCCCGATTGGCAATATCGCTATTTGGGAACGTTGCCGTTGACCATCGAACTCGTTGAGAAGAAAGAACCTACGACGTTGGAGAGCTGTGAGTTCGTGTGGGCGAAGCATGAATGCTGCTTCGCCGCCTGGCTGTCCGCATGCCTGGACATTACGGATGGTCCGATGCTGGCCTCGGAAGATGATGAAATTATGGTAAATCCTGCATTCAAACGACTTATGCCATCGGAAAATGGACGGTTGGTCGTGGATGTGAAAACTGTGGCGGGAGATGCGCAGGTCTTGAACATGGCGTGTGAAAATGGTCTGGAGTTGGCGGGAATGGACGATGGGGCGCCATGGGTCATCGGGGCGCGGACCGAGAGCGACGGCTCGACATCATGGCTGCTGTATCATTCTGAAACGACAGATGATACATCATTCTGGCTGGATGTCAGGGCAACGGATGACAACGAGTGCGACGACCATATCGTGTCATTAGCCGCATTGTCGGATGACGGCGAACGGCTGGTATTCCGTCGGCAGCTGCTGTTGTCGGAGAGGCGGAAATTTGTCTGGGAGCTGATGGAAGGGTGGAATTTCATCTCGTCGCCGATATACGGAGAGAGCATCATGGCGGGAGAAGAATGTTTGGCAAATCATTGGAATGGAAGAACTAATACCATATCTGGACTGTTGAAGGCAAGTGATTTCCGTCCTTGCAAGGCGTTTTGGGTAGAATCGACTGAGGCACGGCAGCTAATCGTGGATGGCCGCATGGGTGCGGATGAACCTGTGTTACGGCCAGGCTGGAATCCTGTCGGAAGTTTATATTATCGGGGAATGCGCGATACATGCTTCGCCATTGAAGGGGAGAACTACGTGTTTGCAAATGGAATGCTGCCCGGCGTGGGATATTGGATTTTTGTGAAATAGTGGTTGGGAGGGCTGCGCTCCTGCGCGGCCGATGGTTAGCGGATAACCGAAGGAAAGCGACTAAAGCGACAGGTTTTAGCCTTTAGCCATCGGCTATAAGCGCCGCGAAGCGGCATTAAAAAGTCCGTTCGATGATGGGAAAGGCGAAAAGCCGTTCCTGCGGAATGGGTTGCAGCTGATCAAACTGCTCATGTGGGATGGCGGCGGTGACAGGGCGGCCATCCGCATCGTCCAATTCGATTTGGACGAGCTGGCCGGCCGTTCGGACGGACCGGACGACTACAGGCAGCGAATGATCCGTCGCTTCACGGGACAAACGGATTTCATGCGGGCGTGCGTAATAGTCCTTCCCGTTGATTTTCAATGTGTTGACGAAACCGAGAAAATCGCAGACGAACGGCGAGACGGGATGGTTGTAGAGGGCGTCCGGCGAACCGGCCTGCTGAATCTGGCCGTTGTTGACAAGCACGATCCGATCCGCGACGTCGAGGGCTTCCTCCTGGTCGTGGGTGACGAAAATCGTCGTGACGCCGAGGTCGTGGTGCCGGTCTCGCAGCCAGCGGCGGAGTTCGAGGCGGACTTTTGCGTCCAGAGCTCCAAATGGTTCGTCCAGAAGAAGATATTTCGGATCTATGGCGAGAACGCGTGCGAGGGCGACGCGTTGCCGCTGGCCGCCGGAAAGCTCCGATGGAAGGCGTTTGGCGATCCAGTCGAGCTGGATGAGATTGAGCAGGAAATTGACTTTTTCACGGATTTGTTCTTCCGATGGGCGTTCCGAACGCGGCTTCGCACGGAGGCCGAAGGCGATGTTCTCGAAGACGGAAAGATGTCGGAAGAGGGCGTAATGCTGGAAGACAAAACCGACGCGGCGGGCGGACGGCGGGATGTCCCGTGTGGACACGCCGTCGCAGACGACGTCTCCGCTGTCGGGTGCTTCGAGTCCGGCGATGATGCGAAGGAGCGTCGTTTTGCCGCAGCCGGACGGGCCGAGCAGGGCGACGAGTTCGCCGTCATCGACGTTGAGCGAGATGCCGTTGAGGACGCGCGTGCCCGCGTAGGATTTATGGATGTCTTTGACTTGGATGCTCATGTTGGGTGTTGTTGGGAGGGGCGCGTTCCTGCGCGACTGCCGCGCGACCGCGCGGTCTTTTTTACGGTTGCTCTGGAGCGCGACCCTCCCGTTTTCGTTTCCGTATGTCGGTAATGGTTCTGGCTGCGAGGGATACGAGCCCGAGCAGGGCGAGCAGGGAGGCGGCAGCGCTGGCGGCGGAAAGCTCCCCGTCCTGGAAGAGGGCCTCCACGTGGAGCGGCAGCGTGTTCGTGCGGCCGCGGATGTTTCCGGAGACGACGGCGACGGCGCCGAATTCGCCCATGGCGCGGGCCGTGCAGAGGATCGTCCCGTAGAGAAGGCCCCATTTGATTTCGGGCAGCGTGATCTTCCAGAAGATGCGGAGCCAGCCCGCGCCGAGAAGGCGCGCGGCGTCCTCTTCGTCGCGGCTATGGCCTTCCATGAGCGGAATCAACTCCTTTGCGACGAACGGCATCGTGACGAAAAGCGTCGCGAGAAGCAGGCCGGGGAAGGCGAAGATGATTTTGCAGCCGTGGGCCTCCAACCATGCGCCGCAGGGGCTGTTCTTGCCGAGCAGAAGGATGAAAAGGAGTCCGACGACGACTGGCGAGACGGAGAACGGGAGGTCGAGTACGGCCATGATGAGCCGTTTGCCCGGCAGTTTCAGATGGGTGACGCCCCACGCGAGGCAGATTCCGATCACGACGTTCAGCGGGACGGCGCAGAGCGCGATGAGCAGCGTGAGCTTGATGGCGTGGCGCGTGTCGGAGGAGCGGAAAACCGTTTGGAATGTGGACATTCCGTCTGCGCAGGCCTGCGCGATGACGCTTGCGAACGGCAGCATGATGAGCAGCGCCACATGGAGGAATGCAAAGGCGATGAGCAGTCGTCGCGCCCACGTCGGTTCTGAAATGGAAGTGAGTGAATTGCTATTGTTCATTTTCTTGTTTTACGCAAGGATTTTTATCGTTTCATGCCACGAACCACGAACCACCGTTCCCGCAGGAGCGGGACCCTCCCAACTAACCACTAACCACTCACCACGGACCACTTTCATGGTCGTTTCCTCTGGAGGGCGTTGATGGCGGCGAGCATGATGAAGGAGACGAGCAGCATGACGGCGGCGAGAATGGTCGCGCCGTTGTAATCGTAGCTTTCGAGCGCGTGGACGATGCGCAACGGGAGGATTTCTGATTCGCCCGGAATGTTGCCTGCGATGAAAATGACGGAGCCGTATTCGCCGAGGCCGCGTGCAAACGCCATGGAGAAGCCTGTGAGAATCGCAGGCCGCAACGAC
>JAGCSE010000330.1 GCA_017964325.1 Victivallales bacterium
CTTGTCCGTGATGTTCGCAACCATGTTCGTCTCGACGAAGCCCGGGCTGACAGCGTTGGCACGGATGCCACGCCCCGCCAATTCGCGTGCGATGGAACGCGTCAAGCCGACGAGCCCTTCCTTCGCGGCGGCGTAGTTGGAACGGTTTGCGGAACCCATGCGGCCTGCGTCGCTCGCCATATTGACGATGCGTCCCCATTTCTGGCGGGCCATGGTCATCGTGGCGGCACGGATGAGCTTGAACGGGACGGACAGATCCATGTCCAAAGTGTCAAACCACTGCTCGTCTGACATGAAGGCGATGGTCGCGTCGTTGAGGATTCCCGCGTTGTTGACAAGAATGTCAAGACGACCGAATTTGACAATGACGGCGTCAATAAGTTCCTTCGCGGGATCGCCTTCCTTCGCGGCGAGGTCGGCTTGGAAGGTTTCGCAAGTGACTCCTGCGGCGCGGAGTTCATCAGCCAGTTTGGCGGCCGCGTCCGGATTGGAGCGGTAGTGAAGCGCGAGCGTTGCGCCGTCTGCCGCAAGTTTGCGGGCGATGGCGGAACCGATGCCGCCCGTCGCACCCGTAATCAACGCCACGCGGCCTTTCTGCCCGCCGAGCGGATTGACGACGATTGGAGCGGCCTTCGGAGCGGCTTCGGCGGCGGCAGGTTTGGCGGTCACTTCGGCTTTCGGTGCGGGAGCCTGCTTGCTGGCGATGTAGTCTTCGACATCCTTGCGGTGGATCATGTCCCGCTTGCAGAACGCCGCAACATCTGCCAATTCAACGCCTTGCTGCCGTGCGAACACTTTCGCGGCGGGGGCTGCGCGGAATGCGGGTTTCTCTTCTGCGACAGGAGCCTTTTTCGCGAAATCGCCAAGGTCGATGCCGCCCGCCGTCGCCTTCAGATGTGCGGCGACTTTGGCTTCGTTGGCGGCGGCGACATCCGGAGCCGCCTCGCCTTCCGCACCGATGGCGCACAGCGCATAGCCGTGCGGAACCGTGCTTTTCTCCTCCGCATAAATTGCGAGAACTATCCCATTTTCAGGAGCTTCCAGCTCCGAGACGGTCTTGTCCGTAATCAGTTCGACGAGAAAGTCGTCTTTTTTGACGACTTGTCCGACCTTGACCTGCCATGGTCCGATGGTCGCCTCGTCCATGTTTTCATATAATTTTGGAAGTTCTATGATTGTGGCCATGATGATGCTCCGATTTCCATCGCATGATGTGAGAACGCATATTTTAACTTTGAAATAACGAACAACAAAATGAGAGGATTGGCATTTACCTTAAAATTTATAGGAAAAACCGCTTGAGGAGGCAAAAAGATTGGCGTTTGACAGAAAGAAAAGCTAAAGTAATTATGATTGTCTATTGGCATTGTTTTTTAGCAATAATTCAGCGAACAAAACATATTCATTGAAAATTTTAAATCATCGTCAAGGAGTCAACCATGAAACGAATCTTTTTCTTAATGTACATTCACGCATTTATTATGCTTTTCTTATCTGTTCCCCTTGCCTCCTGCAAATCCACCTCACCTATCACTGCCTCCAATCAATCCTCCACATCTGCCCAACCGATTGAAAAAGAGCAGAAGAATCCTGTCAGGCTTCAGCTTCCCGATGGCATCTACGCCGTTCCAGGCGTGGAGATGAACGTATATTTCGACAACATCACCTGCACAATTACGCCTGAAAACTATGTTTTTGACGTGACTTGCCGCAAAGGCCGCAACAACACGAAATACTGGACGTTCACGCCAAAGGATTCGGATGTCGGTACATACGACTGGTCGGTCAGGGTGATCAATGATGAAGGCGTTGTCGCGGAAGCATCCACGAAGCTCTATGTGGCTCCTGCGGACGCGGGAAAGGACAAAGACATCACCGTCCTTTTGATCGGCGACAGCCTGACGCACGGGCACATCTATCCGACACGCATTTTCAATTTGTTCCAGCAGCCGAACAATCCGAAATTCCACATGATCGGCTCCAACGGTCCGAAGGGCGTGCCGCAGCCGGACGGCGTCGCGCATGAAGGATGGGCCTGTTGGATGTGGGACACATTTGTACACCGCGCCGAACCGCGCAAAGTCAAAAATCCGCAGTCGTTTGACATCGCCAGCCGTTTCCTGTACAAAATCGATGGTCAGCCGCAGCTGGACTTCAATCGGTATTTCGAGCAGTACGGCAACGGTCGCGTGCCCGACATCATCACCTTCCAACTGGGCGTCAACGACATCGCGGGCGCCAATGACGGAAACGTCCATCGCCGTTGCGAGGCGATTCTCAAAAACGCGGACGAATTGATTGCAGCGGCCCGTGCCGGCGCCCCCGATGCCATTCTGGGCGTTGGACTTGTGACGCCAGGCTGCAGCAGTCAGGAGGGCTTTGGCCACGACTACAACTGCGGCCTTACCCGTTGGCAGTACAAGAAGAATCAGCATACATTGAACGATGCAATGCTAAAGCATTTCGCAGACTATCCCGACAAGAAAGTCTTCATCATTCCGACCTCCCTGAATCTTGATTGCGAACATAATTTCCCAGTCTATAACGGCGTGCAGTGCAATGGCGTACATCCCACGGCTGCTGGCTACAACCAGATGGGAGACACATACTATTCATGGATGAAATACCAGCTATCAAAATAATATAATCCTTCCCGTATATCTTCTTATGCCTCGCCCTCCCCTTTTTTCCATACTCATGTCATCTGCTTTCGTCTCATGCCTTATATCAAGATAGATTGAAGATGAGAAAGATGAAACGATATAGAATAGTCATAAAAGATATTTTGTACATAATTAAAAATCAAATTCTTTTTTCATTCTAAAGGATTGAATGAAAATTCTTGCACATTTATCAGTATGTGGCACATTAAAGCAAACAATAATCAAACAATATTTAAACAATATTCAAGAAGGAAAACAATGAAACTCACAAGCTTTGTTTTTGCATTGACGATGGCCGTGGCTTTCGGCGGTGAAATGGTGTTGGTCAACGGCGGGACGTTCACGATGGGCGATGCGAAAGGAAAGCCAGACGAAAAGCCGCATTCCGTTACCGTATCTTCATTCTATATGGATAAATACGAAATCACCCAGGCGGAATATACGAAAATCATGGGACAGAATCCCGCGAAATTCCAGCATGACGACCATCCCGTCGAACGCATCCGCTGGACGGACGCCACGCTGTTCTGCAA
>JAGCSE010000331.1 GCA_017964325.1 Victivallales bacterium
AACGCGCCCGGCGGCGACGAGAAGAACGCCGCCTATCTCGCCAAATACAAGCCCCACATCAAAATGCTCTAAAAAAACCTTTCTGTCCCTTTCGTCCCTTAACCCTAATAGGAATCACCATGAAACTGAAAGAAATGAATGCGGCGCTCCAGCGGCTCCGCGACAAATATGCCGTCAAGGCGGATGGCGAGATCGTCGCCGCCAAGGAAGGCTCCATCGGCAACGCCGCCGAACTCAAATTCGCAGACGGCACCGTCTGCAAGTTGTTGCCGTGGCGCAAGGAACGCCGTTTCATCGAATTGAAGAATCTCATCGACAACAAGATTCTGGAAGACGTCTCCACCCTCCGCTTCATGAATCTGAAGGCGGCTGCCTGCATCCGCCCGTTGCTCTACCGCGAATTGGATTTGGCGGCATTTCTTGGCGAATCAGAAGTCGCCTCCCTTTTCGCGACCGTCAACGGCAAGACCGCCAATCTGATCGTCCGTCTCACGGACGGAAAGAGCGTCTCCATCGAATGTTCCGCCTCCCTGCCCGCCAACGCGGAGCCCATCGACAAGCATGAGATCATCGCCCGCCGCGGCGTCGCCTGCGACCGCACCGTCGATACGCAGGTTCCCCAAGCATCCATCTACGAATTCACGGCCGACGGCGAAAAGCGCTATACCGACACGGACACGGAGCTCTTCGGCTTCGAACTGGATGAAATTCTCACCATCCGCGCCGCCTACGCCGTCCTCTCCGATCCATCGCTCGCCGCGCAATGGAACGCCATCGACGCGAACGTCACGGCACAGGTCCAAAACGCGCTCGAATCGGACAAGTCACGCAAACCCGTCTGCTGCTGAGGAGGAACACATAATGAAACCCGTCAAAATCGCCATGATGGCCCTCACGCACGGCCATACCCGCAAATACTACCAGACGCTCCGCGACAACAGCAAACTGGACTGGGTCGCATCCTGCGCCACCGACCAGCGTGCGAAGGACGTCTATGAACTCTACAACAACGGCGTGCCCTGCTATCTCTCCGCCGAAGAGATGTTTGCGAAGCATCCCGACATCGAGGCCGTCGTCATCGCGTCCGCCAACGACCAGCATCTGAAGGAGATGAAGCTCTGCGCGGAGCGCGGCGTCCACATCCTCTCCATGAAGATCCCCACCTTCGATCCGAAGGAATACGACGAGATGATCGAACTCGTGGACAAGGCGGGCATCGTCTGCCAGATCGAGCTGGAAATGCACTACAATCCCGTCGTCAAGCGGTTGCAGGAAATCATCGCGTCCGGCAAGCTCGGCAAGCTGCTGTCCATCCAGATGACGAACATCACGCTGTCGCCCGTCTGGGCCTTCCCGTGGCAGGGCGTGCCCGAAGCCTCCTACGGCTCACGCGTCCCGCTGAAGAAAGGCGACAGCCGTTTCCGCGGCGGCGCCCTCTGCGACCATCCGCACATCTTCGATCTGATCCGCTGGCTGACAGGCTCCGATTTCGACTATGTCTATTCGCAGGTCGCCCCCAACCTCCGGCCGGACATCGAAGTGGAGGACATGATTCTCGCCAGCGGCAAGATGAAAGACGGCACGTCCTTCCTGTTCGATCCATCGTGGTCGCGTCTTGAGGAACGCCTCGCCGTGCCCGCTCCCGGCTGGGAAATCTTCCCGAAACGCATGGAGGTCAACGTCACCATCACGGGCGAGAAAGGCACCGTCATGTGCGACTGCTTCGGCCCGAACGTCTATCACAACGGCGCGCCCAACGACCGCTACACCGTGCAATACACCTACTTCGACGAATGGATCGGCCTCATCGACGAATTCGTCGATTGCATCCGCAACCACAAGCAGCCGAAGATCAATCTCCGTTGGCACCGCCAGACAATCGACTGCATGAACGCCTGCTACAAGAGCGTGGAAAGCGGCATGCCCGCCAATGTGTAAGCATTGGCTTGGGAGGGTCAAGCTCCTGCGTAACTGGACGCGCAAGAGCGCACCCTTCCCCAAAACATATCGCATTCGTGAAGGCGCGAGTCATGCTCGTACCGTTAAGCACAGAATAGCAACGAGGCATGTTCAGGCTTGTGGACGGCTGCGGCATTATGTTGCAGCCGCCAATGAATGAAAAGCGCTGCCATCGTGTGGCGCTTTCTGGAGATGTGCATGCCCCGTTGGATATGACGTTCATCTAGACGGTCGCATGAAGGGGAAAAGTTGTATCCCTATCATTTGCCTCACTGTTTGAACAGCCGTTCCACAGGAACAAGATAGTCGAAGAAGGCGTTTTCCAAGATTTCTGGAACGAGATCGCCATCATACACAAGGACGGTTCGGACGGATTTACTGCGGGGGATGCGCAGCTTTTCAATCTTTTCCTGGACTTCAAGCTCGATGGCGGATGATATTTTTCTTCTCCGTTTGATTTCAACGACAACAAGTGCCTTGGGCGTCTGGATGAGCAGATCGATCTGAAGGCCAGAAGACGAAGCGCTTTTCCGGCGGATATATGGCGCGGCGGACGTGATCAGTCTGCCTTCAAGGCCGATGAGCGGGCAGAGCGCATCCAGATTGTTGAGGATGAGATTCTCGAACTGCAATCCCATGACGGAGTCCCATCCGGGAAGCTGTTCCATCGTCGTGAAACGGAACAGCCCTTCGCGGATGGCTGTTTCGCGTGGGGCGATGAATTTCAGATAGAACCGTGTGTAATTGTCACGCAGACGATATTGGATCTGACGCACTTTCGCTCCCGTCTCTGGATTCAGCCCGGAGGACGGCGCGATGAATCCCGCTTCGGCAAGATCGCGCAGATCGTCGCTGACGTGTCCGTTCGCCTCCATGCCCATCTTGCCGGACAGTTCCGTCAGCGTGGAGGGGCCTTCCGCCAGCTGCTGGAGCAGATTTCGTTTCATGACGGCGTTCCCGAAAACGTCGCTGAAAATGGTGTTGAAGTCACGGAAGAGATAGCCTTCCGGCATGAAGCAAAGCCGTCTGATGTTTTCGTCGGCGTCCAATGACGGATCGATTTCCTGAAGGTATTTTGGAATGCCGCCTGTGACGGAAAGGACGTCCAGAATTTCACGAAGCGCCGTATGGCCGGCCTTCTTCCCCCAGAATTCGCGGCAGTCCGCAAGCGGCATTTCCAGCAATGTGACATCCAGCGAAATTCTCCCCACGAACCCTTTGGATTTCAGGATGTTGTCTTGAATCCAGGCGGAAACGCTGCCTGCGAGAACAAGAATCAGCGAACCTTTGCGTGAAAGCTGCGTGTCCCATGCGTTTTTGAGATAGGCGGCGAACGTCGAATCATACGCCCCCATCCAGGAGATTTCGTCAAGGAAGACGATGGTCCGGGCGGTTTTGGAAACGGCCGCGTCCAATGCATCGAAGGCCTTTGGCCAACTGTCGGCCTTGGCTTCGGGAAGGCCGGTCGCTTTGGCGAGCCGTTCGCAGAAATTGGCGATCTGCTTTTCATTCGTCATTCCCTTGTCCGGAGCGAGGCCTTCGATTTCGATGAAACGGCATTTGCTCAACGCCGCGAACCGCTCGACCAGCGTGGATTTTCCGATGCGTCGGCGGCCAGAGACGACTGCCAGGGAGGACGTGTTCTTCCGCCATAGCGCGGACAGAATGCCAAGATAATAGTCGCGGCCGATGAACATCATGCTTCTCCTTGTCACACAAAATCGATGGTTTCTCGAAAATACCGCGCTGTTTCTTGCAGGGACGGCATTTATCATGGGATATATTTTACTCCATTTCCTCCCAAAAGCAAGAAAAATTCGGGCGACTATTTCCATTTTTGGTAAATAGTCGCCCAAAAACAGGCCATTAAAAATGGGCGACTATTTCCATTTTTGGCAAATAGTCGCCCGAAAAAAATCAAACCCACACGGAGAATGTGTTGCCCGTCGGGCCGCCGTAATGCGAATCGGCGGCCGACTGGAAGTCACACACGGGGAAGGACTTGATGACTTTTCCATCGTGGAGGATCTCCGCGTACCATGCGCCCCAGCAGAGGTCGTTCTTGAGAGGCGACAGCTTCAAGGTGCAGGCCATGCCGTTCACCGTGTCGTCGCTGTAGAGCTGATCCGCCGTGGCGCCTGCGCGGCGTGCGCGGGCCAACACCAGCGGGCCGGTCATCATCGTCGCGGCCATCGTGGAACGGTAGTTGCGGATGACGGCGTCGCCCGAATACATGGCGACGCATTGGTAGCGCTTGTACGGCCAGCCTTTCGGGTCGTTGGCGTCCGCCGCGATGTTGTCCGTCGGACGGCTGACGATGCGCGGCGCCATGTCGAACGTCAGCATATAGACATTTCCCTGTTGGGAGACATCGAGTTTCGGGCACCAGCCCGGCTTGCGGAAGCGGATTTTCGCGGATGTGTCGCTAACTGTTACGGTCACGATGTTGCCGACAGGATAATTTCCTCTGATCGTGAAGGTTACGCCATCCAATGTGGCCGTCGCGTCCTGATAGAAATTGACTTGGAACACGCCGTCCTGATCGCGGACGACTGTGGCAGAGGCCATGTCCATGAACGTGCGCGGCACGTTGTTCACGCAGCAGTGGTTGTAGGCGCAGTTGCACTGGAAATTCGGTTCGTGGCGGGTGGCGGCGCGGATGGAGAAGGCCGCCCATGAGCCGTCGCGGTACACACCTGCGAGAAACGCGTTGAAATACGCGAACTCCATGTAGTCCAGATACTTGTCATCGCCTGTGATCAGGAAGAGATCGTAGGAGAGGCGGATCCAGTGGATCGTGTCGCAAAGCTCCGTGGCGGCGTTCGGATAATGGGCCGCGCCGATGAATTTATCGACGAAACCGACGTCGCCGATGGGATTCAGTTCGCTCTTCGCGAGATTTTCATGGATGGCGGCGACGGCGTCCAAACAACGTTTCTCGCCCGTCACACGGTAATATTCCAGCAGACCGTCGAGACAGCTCATCATTTCATAGCTTTTCGCCCAGCCGGCGGCGTTGGGGTACCATTGCCACAGTTCCTTCCCGTTGAAGGCGTTGCGGAAGAAATTCGGGCCCTTTCCGTCTTCACGATCCCAGTCGGGAAGCATTTCGGCCGCGTAGTCCAAATACTTCTTGTTTTTGGTCTCTTCGTAGAGCATGACCAACGGCTTCAAAACGGACATGGAGGCGACGCCCATGATCTGGTCGTTGCCTGTCACATACAACGGGATGCCAAGGCGATGCATCATGTCGATCCATTGATCCATCTGGCGGACGACGCTGTCCATGATCGATTGGTCTTTCGTGACTTTCGCGACCATCAACATGGCCCATATCAGATACTTGCGGTTCCACAGATTCCAGAGACAGTGCCATCCGAAAGCTGGATTCTGATCCATCATGCGGCCAGTCTCCTCCGTGAAGGCGACTCGTTCCTTATCCGTATAGGAACCAAGATAGCCGTCGTCGTCCTGCAACGCCATGAGACGATGACATTCGTCTTTTATAAATGCTAGTAATTCAATATCTTGCGTATAATCAGCCACGCGTGCCGCACTGAGCATCAACTTGCCCCAGAATTCGCCGCGCCACATCCCACCAGCAGGCATGCCTTCATCGTCGTCACGCCGTTCGATAGGGGAGCGGGCCTCGCCGAAAATGTCTTTTTTCGCGAAATCCGAAAGGACGCGGAACTGGAGGAAACGGTCCATTTTCTCGCCCGGAACACCTTCCAGACGGACATCCTTCAACTGGCAGTCACGATATTTATCCATGCTTTACCTTTTACTGATATGTTTTCCAAAAGTCTTTTGGACATGAGACACACGAAATGGGAATGAATACAATGTATATGCAATTCATCAAGAGTAAAACAATCCTCTCTAAAAAACTACCTTCACGACATTCATGCCCCTTAAATACACACTCGCATGGGGAATCGACAAAAAGGTTTTATGCTACAATTTGCAATCTTGTTCGTTATGTTATATTATTGTAGGATTTTGATTGCCTCCACATCCATTGAACAGTCGGGAAAAAACATGACAGACAAACTGGTATTCAAGCCTTGGGGCGGGACGATGACGGCCCGTGAGCGTTTCAACGCCCAGATGAATTTCAAGCCGTTCGATCGTTGCTTCAACATGGAATTCGGTTATTGGGAGGAGAATTTCCATCAATGGAAGATGTTTGTTGACAACAATATCCATAACAACTGGGAGGCAGACCGCTTCTTCGCGTTCGATCCGTATGCGGGCATCGGCGGCAATGTCTGGCTACATCCGGGCTTCCCGACGGACAAATGGGTGGAGAACGGCCACACCTACATGCACAATGGCGACGGTGTCCTGTGCGAAGTGCTCGCGAGTGGCGATTCGACGATTCCGCATTACATCAAATCGTCCATCACGACGCCTGATGACTGGAAACGTGTGAAAGAAGAGCGCTTCCGCCGCGACGATCCTGTGCGCAAAATCGACATCGAGGCGTTGAAGAAACGCCATCCGGTGGGACCTACGCGTACCTATCCGCTGGGCGTCAGCGTCGGCTCCATGATCGGGAAAATCCGCGACATGCTGACGATGGAAGGTCTTGCCTACGCGACATTTGACTATCCAGAAATGGTGGAGGACATGGTGGAGACCTGCTGCGTTCTCGTGGAGGATTTTCTTGACCAAGTACTGCCGCATTTCGATTTCGACTACGCGTCGTCATGGGAGGACATCTGCTTCAAAAACGGCCCGCTGATTACGCTGGATTTCTTCGACGAAGTGGTCGTCCCGCGGTATTGCCGCATCAACAAGAAGCTGAAGGAACATGGCATCAATCTGTGGTGGTGTGACTGCGACGGCGATGTCCGCCCGTTGCTGCACGGCTTCCTGAAAGGCGGCATCAACTGCCTGTTCCCATATGAAGTGATGGGGTGCACGCATCCAGGCAAGCTGCTGGACGAATACCATGGCGAGTTGCACATTATGGGCGGTTTCGACAAGATGCAGCTCGGCGCGGGGCGCAAGGCCATCAAAGACTATATGGAAACGCTCGTCCCATACGTGGAGCGTGGCGGATTCATTCCGTTCTGTGACCATCGCTGCCCGCCGAACGTGAAGGAAGACGATTATTTGTACTATCTGGATTTGAAGCGTCAAATGTTCGGCGGCGGTTTCTGATGTCTTATTGTTTTATATACAACAACATTTAACAGAGGGTTTCTTGAAATGACTGATTTTGCAAAACTGAAACAGGCTATTCTGAAAGGCAAAAAAAACGATACTGTCGCCATGGTGCAGGCGGCCATCGACGCAGGCGAGAGTGTCAACGATCTGATTGACAAAGGCATGATTCCCGCCATGCGTGAAATCGGCGACAAGTTCTCCGCAGGAGACGCCTACGTGCCTGAACTGCTGGTCGCCGCGCGTGCGATGAACAGCGGATTGGCGTTGGTTGAACCAATCCTTGCGGCAAGCGGACGCAAGCCGAAAGGCGTTATCTGCATCGGCACGGTCAAAGGCGATCTGCATGACATCGGCAAGAATCTAGTCGCCATCATGCTACGCGGCGCGGACTACAAGGTCATCGATCTCGGTGTCAACTGCGATATTGCGAAATTCGACGAAGGCGTTGCGCAAGGCGCGACGATTGTGGCGTGCAGTGCGCTGCTGACGACGACAATGCCGTACATGAAGGACATCGTCGAGCATTACAAGGGGACTGGAATCAAGGTGATTGTCGGCGGCGCGGCTGTCTCGCGCGAGTTCGCGGAAAGCATCGGCGCGGATGGCTTCAGCTCGGACGCGAACGAAGCCGTGAAGCTTGTTGACAGCCTCATGGCTTAATGCTTAATGCTTAATGCTTAATGCTTAATGCTTAATGCTTAATGCTTAATGCTTAATGCTTAATGCTTAATGCTTAATGCTTAATGCTTAATGCTTAATGCTTAATGCTTAATGC
>JAGCSE010000332.1 GCA_017964325.1 Victivallales bacterium
TAATGAGTAATGAGTAAAGAGTAATGAGTAATGAGTAATGAGGGCTTTTATTTGAATTCTGGCAAGGATTTGTTTGTTGAAGCGTTGAATGGGCAGATTTACATGGACAAGACTGCGATGGTTGCCGAAATAAACGCTTTGGTGAATTCCCTGGAAAAATTTCTCTGTGTTTCTTGGGCACGTCGTTTCGGCAAATCCATGGCGATGGCAATGCTTGCCGCATATTATGGGGCTGATGAGGACTATCGTGCTCTATTCGAACCGCTGCTTTTGTCGAAATGTCCCAATTGGGACTGTTATCTGGGCAAATTCGATGTTCTCCGCCTGGTGATGACGGATTTGCTTTTAGTTTTTAGCTCCGCGAAAAGGGCAGCTATTTCTTCGCTGTGACCCATTTCATGATGTTCTCCAGCAGGGCGTTGCGTGCGGCGCCGGTTTCGCAGCCGAGGATGACGACGATGAATTCGCCCGCTTCGTTTTCTGCGTGTGTGACGACGCAGCAGCCCGCACGGCGCGTATAGCCGGTCTTGATGCCGTCAACGCCGTACTTGCCGAGGAGAGGCGTATGGCCGCGGAAATGGGTCGGCTTTTCAACGCCGGTGGTCAGGGGGATGACGGGCGTTTTTACCCACTGGCGGGCCAAATCGTGCTTCCACAGCTCTTTGGCGAGCTTGACGAGATCGCGCGGTGTTGAGACGTTGTCTTTGTCGGGAGTTTCACCGGGCAGGCCATGGGCGTTGAAATACTGCGTGTTTTTCATGCGCAGCTTCTTGGCCTTGGCGTTGGCCTTCTTTGCGAAGCCTTCCGTCGTGCCGCCGCCGATGAATTCGCCTGCACAGGCGGCGCAGTCATTGCAGCTGATGATGATCATGACACTGAGGAGTTCGCCGAGTTTGATTTTCTGGCCGGGGATAAGGCAGGCTTTCGTGGGCGGTTCGGCCGCGGCCGCGGCGCTGATGGGGACCATTGTGTCCAATGTGATTTTGGGATTGGATTCAAGTTCTTCCAATGCAAGAAGAAGCGTCATCATTTTGGTGACGGAGGCAATCGGGACCGGTTTTGTTGGATTTTGGCTCCAAAGCTCTTTTTTGCGTTTGACGTCATAGACAAGCACGCTGTAGTTCGGTTTGACGCCTTCAAACGGAATCTTTTGATTGATTTTGGGAAGCGAGATGAACGGCAACGGAGTGATATAGTCGCCATGGACGTAAATATCGAGTCCTTTGGGATTTGTGACGCTGACTTTGCTCCAGTCGCCTTCCGTGCCCAAGACTTTTACATTTTGTGCACGTTTGAGTCTGCCGATGGTGCGCGATAATTCCGAGGCTTCTAGCTTGAAATCCGTGCTTCGGAACAATTTGCTGCCGCCTTTCAGCATCTTGGTTAGGACATAGCCTTGGATATCGGCCTGCGGGTTGATTTTTATCCATTCTCCTGACCTTTCACCAATTGTCACTTTCGCCCCCATGGGGAGCACGCCGACGATGGGATGTGAAACGGCCGGACCGAGCCGCATGTTGAGACCGTCCGTGTTAACTTGTCCTTCCTTCGCAAGAAGGGCGCCGCTGGAAATCATGAGGATGATGACGAGAGAAAGACGATGTGACATGGTGATGGTTCCTTGTTGAATAATGAAATAAACTAATATACAATTTAATTCAACATACAGGAAAAACAAGCGGACAGTCAAATATGGACATTCACGTATGGATTGTTATATTAATGTGTATGAAAGCAACGGCGCATGATGCGCAGTCAAAAGGAAAAGAGCATGATACAAGCATCAATTGATACATCGCTGTCCTGTGTGTTTGCGGTGGCGGACGGCGAACGAATATTGTTCAAGGGAAGTCTGGAGTCGGCAAGCCGTGAGAACGACCAGAAACTGCCGCCGTGGATGGTCAAGACTCTGGCTGATATCAACTTGGAATTACGGGATATTCGTCGATGGACGGTTGGCACGGGGCCTGGCAGCTTTGCAGGGCTTCGTTCTGGAATTGCTTTTATAAAAGGAATTTGCGCGGTGACGGGAGCGGAACTACGCGGCGTGCCGTCCGCGTTGGCGACGGCTGCTGCGGCGCGGAATGTCGCGATTGGAGGTCGAATCGGCGTGGTCATGGACGGTCGTTGCGGGCAGGTCATTTTCGTGCCTGTTCGCAACATGAAGCTGGACGGCGAGCCGGCGGCGTTGAATCCGGAGCAGTTGTTGGAAACGGTAAATGGCTGTGATGCGTGGATTACGCCGCAACCGACTCTCATACCGCCGCTTCCAGAGGAGATTCAAAGTTGTTTGCAGGTCGTTGAGGAGCTGGATCCATGCGTTCTGTTGCGGGACGACGTGGAGAGTTCGGCTTCCTGCGAACCGATTTATGTCCGCCAGGCCGTTTTCGTCCAGCCGAAGGAAGTGAAAAAAGTGCTTTGACAGAAGGTCCGAAGAGGCGTTTACAGGAGAATGCCATGGCGATTGAAGCGGTAAAAGCGTATTTTTTGAAATACGGGATGGCGGGCCGGATAAGGGAATTGGACGAATCTAGCGCGACGATCGAATTGGCGGCCCAGGTGTTGGGATGCGAGCCTTGCCGAATCGCGAAGACGCTTTCGTTTTTGGTGGATGGACAAGCCATTCTGATTGTCACGGCGGGCGACGCAAAAATCGACAATGCAAAATACAGGGCGCGATTCAAGGCAAAAGCGAAGATGCCGACGCCGGACGAAGTGGAGACGTTGATCGGCCATGCCGTCGGCGGCGTATGCCCGTTTGCCGTAAAGGATGGCGTCACGGTCTATCTTGATGTTTCGCTGAAACGGTTCACGACCGTTTTTCCCGCCTGTGGAAGCGGCAACAGCGCAATTGAACTGTCAATCGCGGAACTGGAGACATATTCAAACTATGTTGCCTGGATTGATGTCTGCAAGAATTGGCAGGCGTGAGTGTTTTGCTGTTAATTGACTTGAAGCATCATTTTCAGCCGCTGGGCATCGTTCATGTCAAAGCCGAATTTTTCATAAAAAGGAATTTTGTCAGGCTTCGCGCAAAGTTCGACAAAGATGTTTGTTCCCTTTATTCCGTTGTCGTTAATGAATTTCAGCAATTCATTGATTAACATGCGTCCAATGCCTTTGTCTTGGTATTCCGGTCTGATGATGACGTCTTTGATGTAGTAATCCAACCCCATGTCGCCGTGCATTCTCGCCATGGCCACAATTTTATCGCCATCGAAAACGGAGACACGGAACAATGTATGCTCCATCGCAAGCCGTGTCTGTTCCAACGACGGGCCTTGTCCCCAGACCGTCTCCCATAATGTGATGAATTCCTCCGCACGCAATTCATTGTATTTTACAGTCAGGCCAGCCATTGTTATTTCTTCAACAAGATAGTGTTTTATTCAAACATTTTCGGCATTATTATACTGCCATGGTTTGAACAAGTCAATCCAGAAACGACAGCTTCAGGAGAATAAACAAGAAAGGCTTCTTTTTTTGATTGCGCTTTTTATCGTAAAAAATCATTATTAATAACTTATTATGAATCATTGGTATTTTCAATGATTTTATATGACTTTTTGTTTTAGTTTTATAATAGATAATATTATATTATAAATAATATTTAAATTGATATTATCTTTTTGTATGCTATAGTATTCATAAAATTCAAATGAATGAATCCTGTCTTGGGAGAAATAGCGATGGAAAAGACCAAGAACGAGATTGTCGTCTATCAGCCAGATGAGACAATTCGGCTGGAAGTGCGGCTGGAGAATGATACTGTATGGTTGACTCAAAGCCAGTTATGCGAACTTTTCGGGGTTGTAAAATCGAATGTATCTTATCATTTGAAAAACATCTTCACTACGGGAGAACTCGCCTATGGAGCAACTGTTCAAAAAATTCGAACAGTTCGCAAGGAATCTGGTCGGAATGTTGTACGTGAACTTGAGTATTTCAATCTTGATGTCATCATTTCACTAGGGTATCGTATCAATTCTAAACTAGGCATTCAATTTCGACAATGGGCGACTCATATACTTAAGGAGTTCATGCTTCGCGGTTATGCTCTCAATCAGCGGATGAATCAAATAGAGGATAAAGTTGACAGGAGGTTGGCAGAACATGACGGACGTATTTTTTCTCTTGAGGAGAAAGTGGATTTCTTTGTCCGGATATCGCTCCCACCCGTTCAAGGCGTGTTCTATGATGGACAGGTCTTTGATGCACGGGTGTTCGCCACACGGCATATCCTTTCTGCCAAGGAATCCATCTTCTTGATTGACAACTGGGTGGATGTCGTTACGTTGGAGATATTATCGAAGAAGGCGGCCGATGTGGCTGTTGAGATTGTGACGTCGAGACGGGGCAACCGATTGAGCATGGGCGATATCACCGACTTCAACGAACAATATGGCGGGTTGACAGTCCGTGAAAGTGCGAATTTCCATGACCGCTTTCTGGTCATCGATGACAGGACGCTCTATCTTGTCGGGGCATCATTGAAGGATCTTGGCCGCAAATGCTTTGCATTTACGCAGTTGGATTCGTCTGAAATTCCACGGTTGAAATCGAGAATTTAAATGCAATACTATTCCGCCACGAGTTCGAAGAAGATGGCGGGGCCGTCCTGCAGGGAGGCGGTGTCGATGGATATATCCGCTTTTCCATTTTGTTCTGTCACAGGGAGTTGCTGATGGCGTTCACCGTTGAAGCCCAGTGCGAACAGTTTGAGACCGTTGGCGGGATGGGCCAATTGAAGTTGCAACTTTCCGCAACGGAGCAGGGCGGGGGGGCGGCCTGTACGAATGTTGGTGCGGCGGTCAGGCGAAAGTGTCATGTCATCGTTGACAACGATGGTGGAATAGATGACGACCATGCGTTTGGAAATCGTAAGCGGCTGATTGTCAACGGAAATTAATGCGATGCAAGCAGCGGTGGACGTGCTGTTGACGGTCATCTGACCTAGTGGTTCTGGCTTGTTTGCCTCCATGCAGATGATTTCCGATTTAGGCGTGACGATTTTCAGTAAATGCTCTTTTGCACGCAGTGTAATCTCACCTGTATCACTTTGGAAAACAAGTTGTTCTGCATTAGTCTGATTGAACTTTGGCAGAATGCCCTGCGCTTTGAGACGTTGGATGAGAACGTCGATGGAAAACGAGCCGTTTGGATTGTCGATGAGATTGACGAACCAATCGGCGGCTTGGACGGATGACGTGCCTTCAGGCAGAATCTGGCAGTCGGCTTTCTTGACGGCAGAAGATACGGCGGGCTTGCGGTCGGGAAAAGCAATGGAGAAGCCTGTCACAAGAGCCAGCGAACTCTGTTTCCCGTCAATGCCTCCTACTGACAAGTTATTTGTTTTCAACGATGAATCAGGAATGACAAGTTCGATACGGTGTGGTGAACGTTTGACGTCTCCGCGTTGGAAAAGGCAGGCGGTGATAAAAATGTTGGCACGGACGACAGGATTATTGCCGCATGCGAAGCTGCTGATGGCCTGAGGTTTAATGGTATTCAGAAGTATTGGATTTTCATGGATTTGCAAAGCATTGAATCCTTGCAGGGCGGAATAGGCTCCCATGACTGCGCCGTTTTCATATTGATATGGATTCCAGAAGCAGTGGTTGTATTCCGTGATGGTAAACGGGCGCCCCGCAATGCGGGAACTATTCGCTGCGCGCCAATAATTTACGGAGTCCGCCAGTGAACTGGTCTGGCCGACCATGCAATTCGGAGCCCCCCAGCCGCCAATCGGATGCTGGTAGTATGTGTTCATGCAGACAAATTGGCAGGATGACCAGCGGACAGCAGTGTCGCCAATTTTCTTGGAAACGTTGAAATTGCCGAGAAGCCCCTTGTAACCTGTTGAACGGACGACTTTTTCGCACCATGCGTAGGAACGTTCGGCCAATGTAAGGCTGAATAGCGAGAAAGCATTTGCAAGTGCGCTCTTGCGGTCGCGTGGCGATGGCAGTTCCGCTTCTGTCAAAGGCTTGCCTTTCAATTCTTTCTGCAATTGCGGGGGAACGGTGTCTTTGTATTCTGCCGCAAGCCATTCGCGGAATTGGCGGCGAAGTTCGGACTTGAGGTCGGGGTAACGTGCAAGAATAGGTGCGATGCGTTCGAGACCAAGCTCCTGTTCGTTGTAGAATTCGATGAATGCGATGGCGGGATCATCCTTCCAGGCAAGATTTGTGCAGGGATTGACGTGGTTGAGGACGGTTTGTGCGCCGTATGTGAAATGGTCTCGTATCCAAGCGTTTCCGAGATACATCTGTAGTTTGTGCATATCGCGTTCTTCAAACAGCTTGTTGCGTGGCGTGGCGTCGTCGTAAAGTCCGAATGAAAGCAAAGTTACATGAAGATAGATACCAGCTTGCCTGAGTTCGTTCAAGAGGAAATCCCAACGGTCAAGCTGGGCTGGATTGATTTTCATGTCTTCATGGGAACCATTGCAGAGCGTGCGGTCGAAGGCGCCATGCGTGCGGAAGATACGGAAACCTTCACGGCGAGCCTCCTGGGCAAAATCATGGGCCTTCTTTTTGAATTCTTCATCGGATTTAATCAAGAGCAGATTGGCGGGATAGCCGTTGAAACCCATGAGTTGCAATGGCTTGTCCGGTTGTTTTTCAAAGACGAGGTCACCGTTTTTTCCGATGATGGCGCGACCATATTTTCCTGCTGGTGCTTCGACTTGGCTGGAGAGGTCAAGTGCTGAATTTTCAATGACTTCTGAATGTCCGTAAAGATTAAACGGCTTCCAGTCGCCGTTTGTGGCGTAGTGGATGGGAGGCGTTGGCCTGCCGCATACGAACCGCCAGCCTTGGGAACCCGACAACACACGGATTGCCAAGACATTGCGTCCTTTTTCAATGGGAACATCCAGCACGATGTCGTCTGGCGTGAACGCTTTGGAGACATTTCCGCGGGCGAGATTTTCGTAGATTTGATTGCCGTTGATGAAAACCTCCATCCACCAATCGGCGGCCATACCAAGGTGCATGACACCCGTTACATCACTTTCAAATACATTGAACAAAATGGCTTGCGACTTTTCCTTTACGGCGGCTTGCGATAATTCGGCGAGGTCGATGGCATTGTCCTTCAATGGCACATTTTTCGCTGCAAGTCCTTGGGGCAGTTCTGAATATGAAGATGGTACTGGCGTATTGAGGAAGACGGACCATTCAGGCGCGAGTTTGGTGACTGGGAGATCGTGGTTTTCTACGAGGCTGATGTCATGGATGGAGGCCGTACCGTGCAGACGGCTCAAGTTGAAGGTCAATTTGGCGTTGGAATTGTCAGGACGGTCTGAGGTGAAAATAGCGACGATGCGGTTGCGTCCCGCCTTGACGGGGCGGTCTTCCGTAAGGCCGATGGGCGAATAGGGAGGTTCGGCTTTTTGGTAGATGTGGCGCATTATGCCCGCCTGCGTGCAATCGACGGTGTAGAGCAGCCTGAAGGATGCGCCAGGCTTTAACTTAACATTTTGTGCCAGAAGAAGTTCTGTTGTGTGCAAAGCTGCTTTTGCGGGGATGTTGACGATGAGATTTCCGTTGTCGATGTTGTATGTGACGCCCTTTGCAGCCAGTGCATCAGACTGCGAAAAGCCCCAGCCTTTCAGTCCCTCCTGAAAGGTCGGATTTTTCAGGAGGTTCTGGGCTGAAATTGTCAACGACAGCATTAAGATAACAATCCCGAATTTCATAATGTCCAGAACTGTGAATGAACCGCTTGCCGTCTTTGGCTTTTTGCTTTTGGCTTATCAGAGCCCCTCTTCTCTGAAGATGGACTCAAGTGCTTCGGCCCAAACGGCATAGCCATTTTCGTTGAGATGGCATTTGTCGCGGTAGAGCGATGTGTTGAGGTCGCCGTCTTTCATCATGCGCGGACCGATGTCCAGCAGCGTGACGTTCGCCAATCCACGGCATTCGGCTGTGAGCAGGGCGTTCAGTTTGTTGATTTTCTCGCGATATGGCTCGTTGTTGAGACCGCGCGGGAAGACCTTCATGACGACGACGTGTGTTTTGGGCGATGCCGCAAGTACGTGTTCGACAACGGATAAGATGCCTTTGACGACTTGTTCGGGCGTATCGCCCGGATAGTTCGCGGTTTGTGTCAGATTGTTCGTTCCGATATGTAGAACGAATAATTTGGGCTGTTGATTGACAAATTCGCCATTTTCAAGGCGGTAGATGAGATTGCAGGTGCGGTCCCAACCGAAGCCGAGGTTGAGGACGTCGCGGTTGGCGAACAGTTTCTTCCATGATTCGGGACCATGGAGCGTTTCCCAGAAATGTGTGATGGAATCACCCATGAGAACGATGTCGTAACGGTGCTTCTGGACGGCTTCGCATTTCTCCCTGTGCCGTTCGAACCAATCATAGCAATCGTTTTCAATCTTCGTGCGTGGGGTGCAGGAACGTTCTGGTACAAAGGCTGTTACATGATGGATTTCGCCTGGAACGGGAATCGTGGTGGCAAGCGACGGATATTTGACTTTCATGTAGTCGATGAAAAGCTGCGGGTTTTCCGTGTTTCCTTTGAACATATCGAAATGGGCGGGAATGGTGAGCCGCGGGCGGATGGCTCCCGCAAGGTCGGCGGCTTCCTGGAAAGTCATGTTGCCGATGCAGTTGCCGCCGAGACGGCGTGCGTCACGGCCGTTGATGGGAAGCATGACGGCGTCGAGCGGGCAGAATCGGCGCAATCTGTCCAACATGCCTTCATAGATGCAAGTGTCTCCAGCATGGTAGATTCTGACTCCGTTGCCTTCGATGATGTAGCCGAGATACGGGTAGTTGCCAGTCTGTGGGTTGCGGTCGAGGAACTCGTGAGCGGAGGGGATGGCGGTGATTTTGACGTCGCCGACGGTGAACGACGTGCCGTCCGTGAGGCCGACGAAGCGGTCTGCATCGATTTTTGTCGCCTTCTGGACTTGCGGAAAGACGTCTGCGGGGATGACGAATTTGAGATTTGGATTTTCGGCGGCGAGCTTGGGCCACAACGGGCGGTCGATATGGTCGCTGTGGTCATGGGTGCCGAGGACGACATCGACCTTTTTGTATTGTGCGGGGAAGAGGAGCGGCGGGATTTGGCGTGCCTTGCTTGGCGTGAGATAAGCATCGACAGAAACAACTGTCTTGCCGAGCTTTAGCAGGAAGCCCTGCTGTCCGAGATGGTACCAGGCGAATTCGCCTGGCTTAATTTCGATGTCGTCGAGAGGCGTGTTGATGTTGTCCATGGTTTGATTCTTCTGTGGTATTTGTGATTTTTCATTGGAGACGAGATAGATGCCGACGTGGCGTGGCGGGATGACGGCGTTGAAGGCGTAAGTGCCTGATGTCATGGCAACAGGGCGGTCATAAAGCAAATCCGTGATGGTTGTCTGGGCGGTGATGGCGAGACCTGCTTCCTGCACTGGCAGCTTGACGGTGAAATCGCCGTAGGTGTCTTTTGACGGATTGGGCACGATGATGACGGCTTTGCCGCCAGTGAAGCGGGCGTATGCAGTAAGTCCTTTCAAACCATTGACTTCGACCTTGCAGATGTTGGTCTCGCGGTGGTTGATCGGGAAATTTTCGAAAATGTCGCGGAACTGGCGGCGGATGGCGATGGCTTTCTTGACGTCCTCCATGAAGAAGGCATTGGCGGGCTGCTTGGCAAGATTGTAGTCGGTCTCTTGATGGTAAATCACCATTTTTGGGGATGTTATGCCAAATTCGTCGCCTTGGAACCAGATGGGGATGAAAGGCGCGAGGATGGCGGCGTAGTTGATTTTCAGGCGGTCGCCGCAGATGTCCCGCCGCTGGTAGTCGTGGTTGGTGATGCAGTTGGGGTAGAAACGGAACGTGCCGCGTTTCTCTGCGTCATTCTGGAGGTTGGCGGGGCCGAGGCCAGTGCCGTTCCTGCATGAATCGACAATGTCCAGGATGCCGTCTGTGAAGAAGTTGACGGGATTCTGGTAGAGTTGTCCGCGGTTCATTTTGCCGTAGTCGAGCACGCCGTCCTGCTCCATGTCGAAGGCGTTTTGCCGGTCATTGCAATCTTCGGCGATGAGGACGATGTATTTCCCTTTTTGGGCGAGACGGTTGCGGATTTCCGCGAAATTCTTGTAGCCTGCGTGGTACGGTTCGCAGTCACAGCGGAAACCGTCAACATCCGTATCGAGAACGAGTTGCACGGCCTGCTGGATGAACCATTCAGCGAATTCGGGGTTCTTCCAATTAAAGGCTTCGTTGCTCCAAGCCTTGCCGCTGAACCAGTCCGGATGGTCTTTGATGAGCTGGCAGTTCGTCATGGCTCCCCATGTGATGATGTCGAGCAGGATGTGGATATTGCGCTGGTGGGCTTGATCGACAAGACGGCGGAGGGATTGTCGGGCTGCTGGCTGGTCGCTCGTTTCCGCGTAGGCGGGTTCGATGAGATGGAGGCCCTGGTTGCCGTAACCGTTTCCGCCTGGGCCTTTTTCATAGATGGGGCAGAGCCACAAGGCGTTGACGCCGAGCGATGCGTAGTGGTCGAGCAGGGGGAGGGCCTTGTTGAACGTACGGCCGAGAGAAGCCGTCTGGAGATGGATTTCGACGAGAATCATGGATTTCACCCAGTCGGGTGTCTTGAGTTTGCCTTCCGCATCTGATGGTTCAAGTATTACATCCTTGCCACGACGGTATTTAGGAAGCAAGGCAAGGTTGCTAAGTTGATTTTCTGCAAATTTGTAATGGATGTCCAGGTCTTGCGGGACGGCGAAATCCGCGCCAGTGGCGCAGGTGGATATGAGCGTATTCAACGCCCTTTCGAGGGCGATCGGCGAACCGGCCTCGATGGACGGTCGGTCGGGTTTTTTGAAGGATATGCGATAGTCTTTGTCGCCGAAAGACGGGGCGTTGGGATTCACAAGAATCTTGGGGAGAGAAGATTGCACATCTTCAGGAAATTTTGCATTGTATTTATTCTGCAAAAATGACTGGAGCCTGGCGATGGCGTTTTTGGTGTAGTCATCTGCATTCTGCGGGAGGGCGAGGGCGAATTTAGGCTGTTTGTCTTGGATGATGGGAATCATGTTTTTCTCCAATGCAAGGCTGAATTGGAAAGCCGTCATGACGGCGATAGCGGTGAGAGTGATTTTTCGTGTCATTATGGTTTTCCTCTATTGCACAGAATGGTAAAAGAGTGGTATAGTAAAAGGCAATAACAAAAGTATGGTTGAATGGAATAAAGTCAAGTCGCCTGACTGTGAAAGGCGAAAAAAACGTCATCGCAAGGAGTATTGAAATGCAGGAAACGAGTGAGAAGATTTTTGAAGCCGCAAAAGACCATCTGTTGATCGCCGCCCATCGCGGCACGGCCGGAGGCAATATCCCGTGCAATACGATCCAGTCATACGAAGCGGCGCTGCTGCAAGGCGCGGACATCATGGAGATCGACGTGTCGGTCTCGAAAGACCGCAAGCTGTTCGTCTTCCATCCCGGAATGGAGCCCGCCCATCTGCGCAGCAGCCGTTATATCAAGGACATGACGGCAGACGAAGTCGCGCAGTTGCGCTTTGTGAACCAAGACGGAACGCCCACGGAATGCCCCGTCAGCACGCTGGATGAAATCTTCGATCTCTTCAAAAGCCGCTGTTTCATCAACGTCGATAAATTCTGGACGGCGATTCCGGAGATCACGGACTGCATCCGCCGCCATGGCATACAGGACCAGGTGATTGTGAAGACGTCGCCTAAGGAAGAGTGGTTCAAGCAGATAGAGGACTACGCCCCCGAACTGCCGTATATGCCGATCATCCAGAGCAATGACAAGATCACGGATATGCTGCTGACGCGCAAGCTGAATTTTATCGGTGCGGAAGTGCTTTTCGACAAAGATGATGAAGAGACGGCGTCGGATGAATATATTGAGAAAATGCACAAGCATGGTCTGTTGCTGTGGGTCAACGCCATTATCTATAATTATAAGAAGCAGCTCTCGGCAGGGCATTCGGACGACGTGTCCATCATTGGCAAGATGGACGACGGCTGGGGCTGGCTTGCGGACAAGAAATACGACATCGTCCAGACGGACTGGATGTTGCCGATTCGCGAGTACTACAAAGGCCGCGGCATGAAGGTGAAAGCGATGTAATCGGAGCTTGCGCATTGCGCAAAAGATCGCGCAGGACGCGCTCTTTCCCGGCTTTATCCCAATTTCATCCAGAAATGGATGAAATTGGGCGAGAAGAAAATAGAAAAGCAAATTGGCGGCGAATGGACCGCTCATGGATTCGCGCCGTAGAAATACATGGCGCCGTATGTCCAGTTGGGCGTCGGCATGCCGGCGAAATTCTCCCTGTCCATCGTCAGAAGAATGTAGCGGTATGGACTGCCCGGCGGCGTTTCCGCGAAGGCCATGAAAATTCGTCCGTTGGGGCATTCATGGTTGAACGGTTTGAAATCGAGATTGAGTTCGCCGCAATAGCGGAGCGTCGGATAGTCATAGATGGGCAGTTGCCGTTGCACATTGGCCGTCATGACATATCGTGAGCCGCCGAAATTCATGATCTGGCAGCCTGTGGAATTGTAGGGAACGGGGCCTGCAATCCGTTCGTATGGGCCATCCCACGCATTGGCTTCCCACAGGCAGGCGCGCAATCCGTCGGGCGTGAAAGAGGATGTCGATAACCGCCATTTGCCGACGGTTTCATCGTATGTGAAATACGGATCTTCGCTTTTTTCCGTTCCGACGACGAGTTGCCGCGCCTGCAGGACATGGATGCCATGCAACGGATTGGATTCAGCTTCGCAGACGATGAGGCCGCTGCCGCGACGGGTGGCCGGATCCAGATTGTGCGCCGTTGTGGACCAACCGCAGCCGACTCCTTTCCAGATGCCGTCGGCATCGCGGAAAAGATGGTTCACGGCGTCGTTTCGCAGAAGGTCGTCGTTGCCGCCGTAATTTGTCAGGAGGATTCCCTCCATTTTGAAATCGAACGTCGTTGGATCGAAGCTCGCCACGGATTTTGTGTATTTCAAACCTGCGCGGGCAGAAAACGTACAGAACATGCGTCCGTTTTCCATGTATGGACGGCAGCCCGGCCCGTACGTGACAATGCGGAAATCCGCTTGGCCGACGCCTGCCGTGAGGGCGGTTGCGGCACGCCCAATTACCGCCTTGCCGTCGGGCGGCAAAGCCGCGCCGGCCGCGCATTTCAAATAGCCTGCAAACCGTTTCTGACGGATGTCCGGTTCGTCGGCGAGGGCGATGGAGGCCAGAAAATGCACGGTGTCATTTTTACGCATAGCCAGAAGGACGGTCGGGCCGGCAATGATGGCGGACAGTCTAAATGGTGGTGGCGGAACAACTTGCGCATTGTCGATTTTTGCATCCAGCCGCTGTCCGTTCAATGTCTCTTCAAATTCCGCTGGACGGTTGGGCTGTGCACGAACATGCAAGCGGAAAGAACCGTCGTATGGCGCGATGTCCAATAGGGCGGCGGAACCGACTGAGAGCGATTGTACATCCACCGAAAAATGGACACCTGGAAAAAACGCTCCGACGAACAAGACGCCTTCCGTCGGTTGTCCGTCGTTTCCCGAGAAAACAACGTTTCCGTTTTCGAAGGCAATGGACGGCGGCGTCGTGCAATACGGCATCAAGGCATTCTGCAGGCTTGGGCGGGCCACGGTGCCTGGAATAAGTTCCGAAAGCGTCAGTTCATTGTCCAGCATATACCGCCGTGTGGCGAGAAGATGGAATTGAAGCGCGCATGGATCCACGACGCGTGAGCTGCATTGGCTGGACATGGTTTCCTCCTGTTGAACATGGGTGTATATATCTATAAAATATATAGGGAATGCCGTTAAAAGCAATGTTGGCAGGATGGATACGCAAAAACGCCATTCGAACCGCGTAGCGGTAGCATAACACAGAACCGCGTAGCGGTGCCAGAACACAGATGCTATGTTAGGATTGTCGGCACCCAGCGACAAGGCCGCCAATCGTCTGGCAGAAAGAAAAAGGAAAGTTAAATTGAATGGCGGTATCGCCTTGATAACCGGTCAAGGCAACCAAAGTCTAACTTATCAGAAGGAA
>JAGCSE010000333.1 GCA_017964325.1 Victivallales bacterium
TTCCTTCTGATAAGTTAGACTTTGGTTGCCTTGACCGGTTATCAAGGCGATACCGCCATTCAATTTAACTTTCCTTTTTCTTTCTGCCAGACGATTGGCGGCCTTGTCGCTGGGTGCCGACAATCCTAACATAGCATCTGTATTCCTGCCGCCCCTAAGGGGCTTAAGTTAGGAGTATTAGCGGGACGCCCTTGCTACCTCCTGTTGTTTACTTGATAATCCCAAGATCTTTGGCGGTAACGATTTCCGTCTTGTAATTGCCGTCGGCGGAGATATCGTAGATGCGGAAGCCCGGATTGCCGTCGTTGTAGGAGTGGAGGGTGGCGGCTTTGCAGAAGCCGAGGCGGATGCCGTTCTTGTCCGTCACGTCGAACGTGTTCATGTGGTCGTGGCCGAAATAAACGCCTTTCAGGTTGCCCATCTTCAGCCAGCTCTGGTAGAGCGTGCGGCCTTCGTATGTGTGTTCAGCGTCCGTGTAGGCGCCCCAGCGCGGCGGGCAGGGCTTCTCCTTCAATTCACCCGTGCCGATGCCTTCGGCGAGTTTGTCGAAAGAGTTGACATCGTCGTTCCAGACAGTTCCCGCAGGTTTGATCATGTAGCAATTGCGCTGCTTGATCCAGACCATGTTGGCTTCGGGAATGACATATTTCTTCAGTTCCTTCGACCAGATGGCGTTTTCGGGCAGTTTCTTGATGTTCTTGTTGAGCGGCTTGCTGAAGAAAGCGTCCGCATCGCCTTCCGCGGCATCCTCCGTTTCAAGAATCTGGATGTTCGCGGCTCTGGACGGGACATGAATGAGCACGTTCGTCATGTTGACTTCGCAGATGATGATATGCTGAAACCACAGGCAAGGCAGGACGCCAGCATTCTCTTCATACCATTTGATCTGATCGGTGCGGCAACCATCGTAGCCGCCGCTTTTTGCGTAGTCACCGGAATCCATCACGATCAGATTGAAGACAGGTTTGTCGCCAGAATACAACGGAATGGCGCCGCTGCCAACGCCCGACAATTCGGCGATGTCGAAATCAACGAAATACTCGCCGCCCATCTTTTTATAAATATCGTATTGCTCCTGACGCGTGTAGAACTCTTCGCCTTTGCGTTCGGAGTCGTGGTTGCCGAAGGTGATGGCGTGAGGGACTTTTTCCTCCACGAAGATGTTCATGAATTCGCCGATGGCCTTTTCGAATTCGCCATGCTTGTTGCGCGAGCTTGTGTTGTCGCCCGTGAGGATGATGATGTTCGGACAGTATTTCTGGATGCCCTGCCGAAGCAGTTTTTTGACAGGTTCTTCCAATGGAAACGCGCCTTGCGGATCCGTGATCTGCATGACGCGGAACTGTCCGTTGGCGTCAAATTGGAATTTCTGCGTGAGATTCGGTGAGACTGTGGGGAGTTTTGGCTGTGCAATGGCGGCCAGGCAGGCCATGGAAATGGCGAGTGTGAGGATTTTTTTCATGGTTGAAGTCGCTCCTGTAGTGGATAGTTGATTTGTGATGAGGAATATAAATTAAAGTATATATTTTTATGATTTTTCAAGGAGTTTCAATGAAATTTTTGAAAGACATTGTTTTTTGCAGTCGTGCAGGGGTTGCAATGTCATTCGATTCAAGTAGATTAATGGGAGGATAGGGGACGGCGTGGAATGATGCGTTGTTTTGTTGGAAAAATACATTCCATCGGTAGAATGAAGACGGTATGAAAACCGTTGCCGTCTCAAAATGGTCTGTGTTTGCATTAGGCTTTCGGCCTTAAGCTCTTAGCTATAAAAAGGAACTACGATGCCAGAATATTACATGTTGTCGTTTTCGTCTCATCAGGATCGCGCGGCGTTGCTTGGCGAGACGGTGAGTTTCTACGGGACGCTGCTGGACACGTCGCGGCGGGTGCTCGGCGCCACCATCAAATGGCGAATCGAACGGAACGCCTGCGAACTGGTCGCCGTGGGGGAATATCCGTCCAATTCATATTTGAGCGGTGCTTCCTTCAAGGCGGAGAAAAACGGCTGGTACAAATGCACTTTCGAGGCGTATCTGGAGGGCAAACGCGTCGCCACGACGGCCGTCGGGGCGTTGGTCGAGCGTGAAACGATCAAGCCGACATTGCCTGTTCCGGCTGATTTTGATGCATTCTGGCAACGGCAGCGGGAACGTGTAGATGTCATTCCCATGAATTTGCGACTGACACCGCTGGAAAACGATTCTATTCTCGAAGTCTTTGATTTGCAGGCGGATTGCACAAATGACACGCCTGTCAGCGGCATTTTGGCGCGACCAGTCAACGCAAAAAAAGGCGGCCATCCCGCGATTCTCGTTACGCATGGCGCGGGCGTTCGTTCCGCAGGGGAAGGGCGTTTTTTGTCGTTTGCGGCGAAAGGTTTTCTGTCGCTGGACATCAACGCGCACGGCTTGCCGAACGGCAAGCCTGTGGAGTTCTACGACAAATTGGGCAACGGCGAGCTGATGGGCTATCCGCTACGTGGTTTCGACACGGGCGATCCAGAGAAAGTCTATATGCTCGGCGTGTTTCATCGTGTGTATCGTGCGTTGGAAGCGTTAGTTGCGATGCCTGAATGGGATGGCCGTAATCTGTGGCTGTTCGGCGGTAGTCAAGCTTCGTGGCAGAGTTTCGTCGGAGCGGCGTTGATGCCGAAAGTCAGCGGAATGACTGTGTGGATTCCTGCAGGAGCGGACATGGCAGGTGGCGGCTGGCCATTCAACCACTATGCAGGCAAGCCCGTTCCGGAAAAGTTGCGCCACACGATGGCGTATTTCGACAGTACAAGTTTCGCGACGCGCATCGACAAGATACCAGTCATCTGCGAAGCGGGGCTGATCGACACGGTGTGCAAGGCGGATGGTGTCATGGCCGCCTACAACAGCCTTGCGACGAAAGACAAGACGTTGAATCTCCATTACCAGATGGGACATGAGACGCTGGAAAGCGAAATCGCCGAAATGGAACGGTTTATCATGATTCATCTTGTTAATTCATAATGTATAATTCATAATTAATTTTAGGAGACACTCATGAGCATGCGTGGATTATTGACTGGATTGTCGTTGATGGCGTTGTCGGCGGCGGCTTTGGAAATCAACAATTTTATGGAGGCGGACGGATTTCCCGTGTTGGTGCCGTCCGTCCAGAAACTGACGCGGCAGGAAGGGACGTTTGCCATGCCCAAGCAACTGCTGGTCGCCGTTCCGAAAGGCGCGGAGGCGGATGTGGAATTGATCGGCAAGGCGTTGTCGAACCGTTTTGGTTTGTGGCATGCGGCCGCGGCGAAAGCCGATGAAAAGGCGCATGTCACGTTGGAACTGACGAAAAAAGGCGTGCCCGAATCAGAGCAAGGCTACACGCTGGATGTGACGGCGGACGGCGTATCCATCAAGGCGCGCTCGTTGCAGGGCTTGTTCTATGGCACGCAGACATTTATCAACTTGATGACGAACAACATCAAGACGTTCATTCCATTCTGCCATATAGAAGACTGGCCGGATTTGGAATACCGCGGCGCGTTTCTGGACATCCGCGCGATGAAGAACTCCGAAGTGGATGCGTACTGCAAGTTGATTGACGCTTTTGGTGCGTTGAAACTGAACGTGATGGAGACGAGTTTCAGCGCAAACCTCCCGTTTGAGAACGATCCGTTCACGGCACAAAAGGAGAAATTGACGCGCGAATCCCTAGAGAAAATCATCGCGCGTGCGAAGGCGAACTATATTGAAATCATCCCGCATCTGCAGGTCATCAGCCATGAGTCATGGCTGCGCGCACATCCGAAATATCTGACGGACATCACGGCTATTCCGAGTTATCCGGGAGCGCACAACTCCACATGGAACAACACGATCTGCTTCGCCAAGCCGTTGGGGCGGCAGTTGACGGACCACGCCATCCGCGAGACAGTCAAGTTGCTCAAGCCAAAGCATTTCCATATCTGCATGGACGAATTTGTCCTCTGCAAATGGCAAAATTGCAATACCTGTAAAGATGGCCATACCCTCCAGCAGCTTCTCGATGAAGTCGATCACAATATACAACTAGTGAAATCGCTTGGCGTGCAGCCCATCATGTACCACGACCAGCTGATTGCAGCCCGCAACGGCAACGTCGAGATGAGCGAGGCGCTGATGAAAGCCGTGCCGCGCGATGTCGTCATGAGTATTTGGGATTATGCTGAACAGCCGCGCGAGGCACAGTTCGACGAGTTCCGCAAGCAGGGCTTCGGCTACCGAGTCGGCGTCAGCTTCTGCCATCGTCTGACGAACACGATGACAATGCCGCTTGCGGCGAAGAAACTGGACGGCATCGGCGCGATTTTGACGTATTGGGGCTGGCTGCGGCAGTATTTCATCAACGAGACGCAGGTCAATCCGAACGCGGCGGCCGGTACGACCATCACAGCGGAATACGCCTGGCATGCCAACGGTGACACACCGATTACAGCACTTACGTGGGATCCTGCGTTTGAAATGCGCAAGCGGCTGGGCGGCAGCGTGTTCATGCAACGGCCGGGCATGGAGATGACGGCGATTCCAATCGAATCATCCTGTAATGCGCAAATTGGCGACGACTATAATTTCTCGCTATTCAAAGCAGCTGAAGCCAAGGCGGTTGCGGATGCTTTGAAGAATTCGTACGAACATTATCAAGTGGCGACGACGGCCGACGGCGGTCTTGCGGCCATGACGTTCAGCGGCGGCGACGACATTTATAGCAAGGAAGCCATATCGGTTCCAATAAACGGCAAAATCGGCGGTATCTCGCTGTTACTGACAGGCGGGCTGCCGGACAATCCGCAGGACTATGATTATTTCCATTCGCGCAATATGCCGAAAGTCGCTGATTTCATCGTGACTTACGCAAACGGGAAGACAGTCGTCAAGCCGTTGCGCTATCGTCTGGAATTCAACGGTTGGAATAGTCAAGCCAGTGGCTTCTGCTCACGTTTCATTTTGCGCGGCAATGATTCGGTGGGCCACAACTATTCATTCTATGCATTCGACTGGCACAACACGCAGCCGGATGAACCGATTGCCAGCTTCACGATCAAACCTGTGAACGCAGGCGGCGTGGCGTTGGCGGTTCTCGCGGCAAATGCCTTCAAACCAACGGAATACGAGCCGAAGACCGGAAAACTGCCGAAGAAGCTGCTGTCGGCAGGACGCGGAAAGGTCGTCGATAAGAAGACCATCCATGTTCTGGCGGATTTCGAGAACGGCATGCCTGGCTGCACGGTGCGTTTTGAAGGAAAATTTGATGATAAGCCTGCATATCGTATCATTGACGATCCTTCGGCTCCCGAAGCAGGCAAGAAAGTTCTGGAACTCATTGTCCCGCCGCAGGTAAAGGACGCCAAAGGACGTTCGCGCGCCATTCTGGACATCGCATTGCCGAAAGATCGCGCCAATGTGCTGACGCTGTTCGCGGACTACAGCTTGAGCGACCCGAAGGCGAACATCCATAGCGGCTTCTACAGGACTGACCGCACGATGGGCTGCTACTATGTCATGTACGATTTCGAGAATCCCGCCAAAGCAGGCCAATGGCAGCATGTCATCGCTCCTGGATTCATGCAAGGGCTGACCGGATCGGAACTTCCGCAGGAGGACTTGACGACGGTCCGCTTCTCCATCTGGTTCGCCGACTATGACAAGCCCGTCGTTTTCCGCATCGACAACGTCGGCTACATGGAGAAGGACGCGAAATGGATGCAGACGGTGCTGAAGGAGAAGATTGGAAAGTAATGATTAATGAAATTTCCAGTAGCTCCAGAAATATTCGATTTTCTTGAGTTGCTGGAAGAACAAAAAGGCTCTGGAAGAAACTTTCCAGAGCCTTTGGTGTAATAAGATATTGTTTTACCGAATCTTGCAGATGCGGGTGTCATCTCCTGTGAGGCTGTGGTATTCGTTGATGATGCCTTCGGGGGTGACCTTCAAAACACAATATCCTGCGCCTTCGATTTTGTCGTACCGCTTGATGCCGGGGAGGTATTCGGCGACGAGTTCCCCGACGGGCGTCTTCTGTTCCATATTCTTCTTGGCGACGGGAATGGCCTTGAACTGCTCCACGGTTCCTTCAACAATCGGACCGTTCTTTTCGGACTTGGCGGCGCCGATGACGCTGTAGGCCGTGACTTGCGTGATGCGGCCCTTTTCATTCGCATATTCCAAAATCGTCTGTTCATGGATATGGCCGCAGAGGACGATGACGTTGCGCGCCAAAAGCATATTCAGCAGTTCGAGCCGTTTTTCCTTCTCTTCAGGCTTGCTGAAGGGGATCCATTCGATTTTGCCGTGGGAAACGGGCAAGATCGGGATGTGAGTGCAAAGGAAGATATTACGCGCGTCTTTGTTGTCGTCCAAGGCTTTCTTCAGCCATGGGACGTCCGGCATATTGCTGTTCCAGAAAATGAACAGATCGCCGTCCTGCTTACGGGTGAAATTGTAGTCGGTGAGCGGCGGTTCCGCTTTCAGAATTTCGTTGAGATAGGGGATGAGAGTCGCCTTGACGCCTTTTTTTGCGCCTTTTCCTGCGAATTCGTGGTTGCCGGGCGTCAGGTAGAGGGGAAGGGTGAAATGCTTCTTGATGAGTTCGAGAAAA
>JAGCSE010000334.1 GCA_017964325.1 Victivallales bacterium
ATGTTGACGGCGAGAGTCTCCGCCAGTGGATGAGGCGGATGCGGCGGGAGAAGAAGAATGTCGCTGGAGGCGGCGCTGCCCGTCCTGCGGCAAGTCGCGGAGGCGTTGGTTTTTAATTTGTTTATGATAAGTGATTCGGCAGAGTTTGCGCATCCGCGCAAATGGTCGCATGGAGTGCGACCTCCCTTGCAAGAAAAAAGGCCAGCTTCATTTGAAGCTGGCCTTTTGGTTATCTGGCATCTCCAACGGGAGTTGAACCCATGTTACCAGGATGAAAACCTGATGTCCTAACCACTAGACGATGGAGACTTTTTATTGAAATTGTCTGGTTGATAGCCTATATTTGTTTCAGTGGCATCTCCAACGGGAGTTGAACCCATGTTACCAGGATGAAAACCTGATGTCCTAACCACTAGACGATGGAGACACAATAAAAGCTAACAACCATTAATATACATTGGAAATGGAGATTTGCAAATCCAATTGGCGAAAAAATGGAGTTTTGAATGCCGGAAACGGAAAAAAGACAGATGAAAATCAAATGCCCGTCATGTGGAAGCAAGCTGGATGTGACGGATATTGAGCCTTTTACAGTCGTTCCTTGCCCGCAATGCGGATATGAAGTGACGATTCCCAAGCGATTTTTGTCTTACGTTTTGGAGGAACGTCTGGGGGCGAAGGGCGGAATATGCCGCTATCGCGCTTTGGAGGAGTCCTTGGACAGGGAGGTGTACGTGGTGACCTGCGATGTTTCGGAAGCGACTCCGCAGGAACGGCTTGAGCAATATCTGGAGACTTTGCGGAAGGCAGCTTCGCAGGAAATTGCAGGAACGGCGGCGGTCTATGCGTGCGGACGGACGGAAAACGGCGTGTATGCCGTAAGCCAGATGGCGTCTCGAACGGCAGGCGGAGACGCACAGTTGGCATGGAAGGAGGCGCGGACGCTGATTGCGGCATTTGCATTGATTTTGCAGAAACTTGCTGAGGCGGGAGTTGTCCATGGGGCGTTGGGCGAACAATCGTTTTGTGTTGATGACCATGGAAATCCATTGCTTTGCGGGTTGGGCGAGGGTGTTTTGCTGGCTGGACGTTTGCTGGATAATCCGTATGCCAGTCCAGAACGGCGTGACGGCGGCGGATGCACGTTGGCGGCGGATTTGTATGGCTTTGGCGTGTGGTGTGTGCGGTTGCTGACCGGACGGACACCGACGTGCGAAATGGACATTGATTGTCTTCGTGATGTCTTGCCAGATGTTCCATTGAACGTTGTGGGTGTATTGGGGAGGATGATGTCAAGATCGGTTCTGCGACGTCCGCATGGTTATGGAAGTCTGCTGTCGGAACTGCGAATTGCCGAACAGACATCGTCTGGAAAGGCAAAAGTCATGTGTGTACGGCGTGATGAAAGGGAAGGACAACTCGTCAGTGCAGAAAAAAGCGCAGGATGGTGCGTTCCATTGATGGTGGTGCTTTTCCTATTGATGTTTGGCGGAGCAGGGGGATGGATGGCTTGGCAGATGGTGCGGAAACCGAATGAAACGCCACGACCATCGTTGGATTTGCAGAGAAAAGAAGCCGTTGCAGAGGAAGAAGAAACGGTGATGGCTGACGAGGCGGTTGACGGGGTGGCTCACACCGCCATTGAATCGTTGCCGCAGGAATACAGACGGCAAAGGCCGCGTCCAGACGATTTGCGTTTTGACGACGATGCCGTCCAAAAATATCTGCTTTTGATACCAGAGTCATCGAGACTCGTGGAAAAGGAAAGATTGGCGAGAATTATCGGTATTCGGGAGTATCTTTTCAGTCTGTTGCGAATGCCCTGCCGTCCGGAGAAAAGTCGTGGTTTGCGATTGCGGGATGGAAGTTTTATAAAAGGATATGTCGCGATGGGGGCGGAGTCGAGCGGATTGGCCATTCGTCCTCTTGACGGAGAGCGTCAGAGTCTGCAAGTGACGTCCATCAGACTTGAAGAATTGGAATGGAGCGAAATCTGGCGGATGCTCGATTTTTACGGACAGGAACGGAAGGCAATGGGGCAGCGGGGAGTGCAGACAAACCGTGAAATCTTCGAGCATTATCTGAACAGCGCCTTGGTGTGCGAATGGTATGGCTATCGGAAAGAAGCCGTGGTTTTTGCGCGTAAGGCGATGGCGGCGAAGCCTGATGGACGAAATGTTGTGGAGAAATTTGGCTTGATAAAAAAATAAAACGCGATATTTCAATATGTCATGAAATACATACAACACAGAATCAGCAGATTGCTTCATCATGCTTTTGGGTCAAAATAACTATGACCGGCACAGTAGGTAAAATAAAAAAATTATAATTATTTAAATAATAAGGAATTAATACATTTTTATGAGAAAGACAAGACAAATCATGTTGGGCGGTGTCGCGATAGGCGGCGGGGCTCCCGTGTCGATTCAGACGATGACAAATACGCATTTGGAGGATTTGGAGGGAACGCTTGCCCAAATTGAACGCGTGCAACGACTTGGCTGCGACATCGTCCGCGTGGCGGTGCCGACAGCTGCATCCTTGGAAAATTTTGGAATCGTGTGTGAACGAAGCGGACTGCCAGTCGTGGCGGACATCCATTTCGACCACCTGCTTGCGTTGGGCGCTTTGGAACGCGGCGCGGCGGGAATTCGCGTGAATCCAGGCAACATGAGAAATTTGGACTATGTGCGGGAAGTGGCGCGGGCGGCTGGCAAGGCTGGGCGTGTCGTCCGCATCGGTGTCAACGGTGGAAGCCTTGATCCTGACGTTGAAAAGAAATACGGACGGACGGCGGAGGGGTTGGTCGCCAGCGCGTTGAAATATGTCGAATTGTTCGAGGAGGAAGGATGCCATGCGTTGAAGGTCAGCCTGAAATCGTCTTCTGTACGGACGACCGTGGAGTCGTGCCGCCTGTTCGCCGCGCAGAGCGACGTACCGTTGCATCTGGGCGTGACGGAGGCGGGCGTTCCGTCGCGCGGCGTCATCAAGTCGGCGGTCGGCATCGGGGCGTTGCTTCTGGATGGCATCGGGGAGACGATACGCGTGAGCCTGACATGCGAACCGGAGGAGGAGGTCCGTGCGGCGAAACGGATATTACAGAGTTGCGAACTGATGGCGGAAGGGCCTGAAATCGTATCATGTCCGACTTGCGGGCGGACGAAAATCAATCTCGTACCGATGGCGGAAGCCGTTGAACATGAAGTGGAACGCCTTCAGGCGGAGGGGCTTGTCATCCACTTGAAGAAAATAGCCGTCATGGGATGTGAGGTAAACGGACCAGGCGAGGCGCGTGACGCGGACGTGGGAATAGCGGGAGGCAATGGTCGCGGGATACTTTTCAAGCATGGTGAAAAAGCCCGTTCCATGCCGGAAGGCGAACTGCTGGAGGCGTTGTTGGATGAAATCCGCCAGGCTGCCCACTGATTTGTAAGTGAAGAAAAATTGAAAAAACATCGATTTTCCAATGGATTATATTTGACAGTGGTGCCACAGGGCTTATATTAATAAACTTTTATATCTCTAAATAATTGCGTGGAAAGAAACGTATCAACCCAATCAACCCAAACACAACATGAACAACCACATCGACTTAGAGAATATGTCCTCGATGGAGGACCTCTTGAAGCAGAGCAACGGCGCAGATATCAATGAAGACAAGATAGTGACTGGCCGTGTCGCGGAAAAGAACGAAAACGGCATCCTTCTTGACATTGGTTTCAAGGCTGAGGCGTTCATCCCGAAGGCCGACCTGGGCGAAAAATGGGAGACCCTCAAGACCGGTGACTCGCTGGAAGTCTATCTTGAGCAGATGGAAGACGAAGAAAACGTCCCGTCCGTGAGCCTGCACAAAGCGGAACTCCAGAAGTCCTGGGATTCCATTGAGAAGAATTACAAGGAAGGCGATTTGATCAAAGGTACGATCAAGAGCCGCGTGAAGGGTGGTTTGATTGTCGATGTCGGCGTGGAAGCATTCCTGCCTGGTTCTCAGGTTGATTTGGGTCCCGCCCGCAATCTGGACGATTTCCTTGGCAAGGAAGAGGAATTCAAGATTTTGAAGATCAACGCCGAGCGTCGCAACATCGTATTGAGCCGCCGCGAAATTCTGGAAGCCGTCCGCGCCGAGCAGCGTACCACGTTGCTCAACGAACTGGTTCCGAAGACGATCCGCCGCGGTGTCGTCAAGAACATCACGGAATTCGGTGCATTCGTCGATTTGAACGGAATGGACGGTCTGCTCCATATCACGGACATGAGCTGGAAGCGCATTTCGCATCCGAGCGAAGTCGTCCATGTCGGGCAGGAACTCGAAGTCATGATTCTGGACGTGGACAAAGAGCGCCAGCGCGTCTCCCTCGGCCTGAAGCAGAAAGACGGCAATCCATGGGATACCGTTGACGTCAAGTACCCGAAAGGCAGCCATGTCAAGGGCCGTGTTGTGAACGTCATGCCCTACGGCGCGTTCGTTGAACTGGAAGAAGGCATTGAAGGTCTTGTCCATGTGTCCGAAATGTCCTGGACGAAGAAAGTCAACAAGGCTTCCGACGTGCTGAAGGAAGGCGACGAAGTCGAAGCCGTCGTTCTGGAAGTCAGCAAGGAAAACAAGAAGATTTCCCTCGGTCTGCGCCAGTGCCAGGAGAATCCGTGGAAGGTCATCAAGGAGCGCTTCCCGAAGGGTACACGCATCAAGGGCGTTGTCCGCAACATGACCGGTTACGGTGCATTCGTCCAGATTCAGGACGATATCGACGGTATGATCCATGTATCCGATATGTCTTGGATCCGCAAGGTCAACAACCCGAGCGAAATCCTGCACAAGGGCATGGAAGTTGAAGCCGTCATTCTTGAAGTGGATGATGTCAATCAGCGCATCTCCCTCAGTATGAAGAAGTTGACGGATGACCCATGGCAGACGATCCAGAACAAGTACAAGGTCGGCGACGTTGTTGAAGGCAAAGTCACGAAACTGGCGTCGTTTGGCGCATTCGTCGAATTGGAAGGTGGTATCGACGGTCTGATTCACATCAGCGAACTGAGCGACGACCATGTCGCCCGCGTGAAAGACGCCGTGAACATTGGTGACACCGTTCGCGCACGTGTAAAGAACATCAGCACGGAAGAACGCCGCATTGGCTTGAGCCTGCGCGACGTTGACGGCGAGAACGCCGCCGCCAGTGCCGTCACGCGTACTGAGCCCGGCGAAGCTCTTGGCGATTTTGGCAGCGCGTTGGATGACGCCATCAGCGCCAGCAAGGAAGAAGCCGCTCCTGCGGCTGAACAGGCCCCCGCTCCCGCGGCGGAAGACGCTCCTGCGGCAGAACCTGAAAAGGCTCCTGATGCATAGTCACGGCGACTGCATGATGAAGGCGGCGCCGCTCGGCGCCGCCTTTTGTTTTATATTATAATAAGGAAAAGCATCCGTCTGTCTTTGCTCTTCTGTACAGGCGAGATTGATTGACAGTAGATTTTGCGAAATGCACCGCTTGTTTTCAATAAAACATGACAAAAAATGAAAAAAGGCACGCTGTTCGTTTGACTTTTAGGAAAATCGGTGTATTTTAATCAATGCTTTTTAACTTTTCGGGCTGGCATCCGAGAGGGGAAGGCGTCTAGAGCATATATGCCCACGTAGCTCAGCCGGTAGAGCGCATCCTTGGTAAGGATGAGGTCATCGGTTCAAATCCGATCGTGGGCTCCATTCCTCTGGCGACGAGAAAAGAGAGATTTTCAAAGTTAACATAATAATAGACGAGGCTGACACAGCCCGCCAAGGCGAGTCGGCGAGAACCTCAAAGGAAGGATTACAAAAATGGCAAAAGACAAATTCGAACGCACGAAACCCCATGTTAACATCGGGACCATCGGCCATGTTGACCATGGCAAAACGACGTTGACCGCAGCCATCACGATGTGCCAGGCCAAGCGCTTTGGCGGCGATGTCAAGCGTTACGATGAAATCGACAATTCTCCGGAAGAAAAGGAACGCGGTATCACCATCAACACCTCTCACGTTGAGTACGAAACCGCCGCACGCCACTACGCTCACGTTGACTGCCCCGGACACGCTGACTACATCAAAAACATGATCACTGGCGCAGCTCAGATGGACGGTGCGATTCTGCTCGTCGCCGCCACCGACGGCCCGATGGCCCAGACACGCGAGCACATCCTGCTCGCCCGTCAGGTCGGCGTCCCCGCAATCGTCGTTTTCGTGAACAAGACCGACCAGGTTGACGATCCTGAACTGATCGAAC
>JAGCSE010000335.1 GCA_017964325.1 Victivallales bacterium
AATGAAATTCTTTCATTTATATTGTGGTACTTGAAAATCACCCGCAGGTGGCTAAAGTAAAGACGAATTATTCTTTAATATAAAGGTTTATCCGCGAGCATGGGGCATATCATGAACGAGCGAATCCAAAGGCTGGTCCATCAAGTCCTGACAAGCGACATCAATCCGCCGACGCATGAGATTGAATGCGATCCGTTTGACGAAAAACTGTCGGAGCCGATGTTCGTCGCGAAGCGGTTCTGCGAGTTCTACAACGCGCAGCCGATCGTGATCGGAGACGACAACGAACTGGTTGGCCATATCCGTTTCGACAAGACGCCGGTTCCCGCCGACATCTTCCATCGTTCGGGCCATGCGAAATTCCGTGAAGCATCCGCCAAATACTACGGAAAGCCGCAGGAGAATCTCTGCACGTTCGAATGGCAGCATTCCAATGCGGATTTCGGCAAGCTCATCCGCCTGGGCCTCAACGGCTACGTGAAGGAAATCAACGCCTCACGAAAGAAGTTTCTTGGCGAACGCTGCCATCTGCAATTTCTGGCGGCATTGGAGCGCGTCATCCACGGTATCGGCCAGCGAGCGGACGCCTATCGCCAGCGTTGCGTCGATCTGGCGGAAGCCTGTGAAGATCCTGCACGAAAGGCGACGTTGCTGCGGATGGCGGCGAACTGCACTCAAGTCCCGATGAATCCTGCGCGGTCGTTCGAAGAGGCGGTGCAGTGCGTCTATTTCTGTTTTGCCTTCCTGCCGGACAGCATCGGACGGCCCGATCAATATCTCTATCCGCTTTACAAACAAGGTATTGCAGATGGGACGCTGACGCCCGAACACGCGACGGAGCTGATTCAGGAACTGTTCATCATGATCCACGGCCACACGCCGTTCAATTCCGGCTGGGCCGGTGACAAGGGCGCCGAATCGCATTTCGCGATCGGCGGCTACACGATCGACCATGAAGACGGCTTCAACGAACTGTCCAAACTGATCATCGAGGCGATGATGGACATGCCGCTGATCCGTCCGCAGGTCTCTCTCCGCTGGAACAAGAAGACGCCTCATGACGTTCTGCGCTACATGATGGACTGGGAGCGGAAGGATAAGAACAAACGCGTGGCGTTCGTCAACGACGAGCCGCGCATCGCTGGGCTCATGAAGCTGTTCGGGCTGCCGTGGGAGAAAGCATACGACTACATCATGGTCGGCTGCAACGAACCCGCCTTCCAAGGCGGCATCTCGCTGGGCGGCAACACGGTGAACATCGTCCGCTCGTTGACGAACACGTTGACGAAACGCCGTTCGGAAATCTTGAAATGCAAAGACTTCGACAGCTTCTATTCGATTTACGAACAGGAACTTCGCAACGATTTATTCACGATGCTCGACTACGGCAACATGTTCAACGACCTGCGTTCGCGGGATTGCAACGTGCTGTCGTCGTTGTTCTTGGATGGCTGTATCGAACGTGCCGAGAGCGCGACGCGCGGCGGCGCGGCGCTGGCCCGTGGCGGCGGCGCGAATTTCATGGGGACGACGAATCTCGTCGATTCGCTGGCGGTCATCCGCCAGTTTGTTTTCGAAGAGAAGAAGATCGCCTTCGAGGATCTGCTGAAGGCGTTGGACGACGACTGGAAAGGCGCGGAGGACATGCGGCAGATGATTCTCGGCCGCGGCCGCTTTTTCGGCAACCACGACGAATTGTCTGACGGCATCGCGCGTCGCGTCTATGAAAGCGTCTATGCGTTCGCCGCAGGGCGGACGGACATTTTCGGCACGACGCTGACATACGGCAATCTGACGGGCTACAACCCGCATTTCGCATGGTTCGGAGCGTTGACGGGCGCCACGCCAGACGGTCGTGTCGCAGGCTCCGCGTTGACGTTCGGCAGCGGCCAGTCCTACGGAAAGGACAACGACGGCGTGACGAGCCATCTGCTATCCGTCGCGCAAATGGACACGACTGGCATCATGACAGGCAATACCATCATGAATTTGACAGTCGATGAGCAGACGGTTCGCGACGACGCGTCGTTCGAGAAGCTTGTGCTGCTCGTCGAGACGTTTTTCAAGCAGGGCGGCCTGCACATCCAGCTGAACCATGTGTCGCGCGAAGAACTGATCGCCGCGAAGGCGGAGCCGCAGAAGTACAAAAGCCTGCGCGTCCGCGTGTCGGGCTTTTCGGCGACGTTCATTTCGCTGAACGAGGCGTTGCAGGACAATGTCATCAACCGCACGACGGAAAGCCTGTGACATGAATGGATCAGAGGGCTTCCGCCATCGGTGCATGACATGAGATTGCACGACGGCTTTCATTGTCGCACAAGACAAAAAAAATTGTGTCTTGATGTAACATTTTCTGTTTTCTTGGAGAATATTTACAGAAGGAACAGAAAGCTGCATGGCGTTTTCGGGTTATTACTAGAATTAATGGCATAAAAACATTACATTATAGAAAAGCATCTAAAATATTCTTGAGAATGCGATTGTGGCTGACGTGCAAAACAATAAAATGCTTGCGGGAACAAAACATGAAGACAAAAGAAGATTACAAGGCTTTTCTGGAAGAAGTACGCAAGGAGACTGGAATTGACGCTTTGGTTCCTGATGAATCGGGACTAGTGACGGTCAATGTTGATGAAGCATACAACGTGAATCTCCAGTTTGTGGAGGCGTCGGCGAGCATCCTCTGCTTCGTGGAAGTGACGCAGCTTCCAAGTGACGCGCCGAAAGAGGTTTATCGCGATTTGCTATCCGGCGGGCTCTTCGGCCATGAGACGGGAGGCGGTTTCTTTACGTTGGAGCCTGATACGGAGACGGTTGTTTACAACTACTTCTTCGATCTTGAAGCCATCGAGGATGACGTGGAGGAGTTTGTCTCCGCTTTGGAAAAAATCATGCAGTTATGCGACATTTGGACTAAGCGGATCAAGGGGATTTTGGAAGACGGTGAAACGTCCGGAAGTACGGAAAACCATATCTTCTTCCATCCATAAATGATAAAATACAGGGTTAGTTTGACATGCCATTGTCCATAAACGATTTCAAAACTGTTGCGCAATCGTCGTTTTTCGGTTCGCGGGATATTACCGTTGACAAACACGAACATGCGAAGCTCGGTCATCTTGTCTTTTCATCTGGAAAGAAAGTAAACGAAGCGACCATGAATGCGTTCAAGGCGGCGTTGGAGCACGAATACGGCGTCTTTGGAACGCATGCGTTCGACACGGTCGTGGGCGCCCGCCAGCAGATGAAGAAGTCGTTGCGGGCGTGCGATGTGAAGGCCACGCTCTCGCAGATAGAGACATTCAAGAAGCCACGCTTTTTGAATGAACTGAGCCGTCAGTTGGATACCAATCCGAAATTTCGTGAACTACCCGAAAAGTTGCGTCAGACAATTCGCGCAGCTATAAGAGACGCACCATTTAAGGATTGTGACCTCTCATCCTGCAAGACGCCTTCGGACATGGCGCATCTGGCGGCGAAACGTCTTGCCAGCGTCATCTACGAAAAACGTGGATCGGATGATGACATTGCTCCGCTCAATGAACGTGAGATGACCGAAACGACTGCAAAAGCCAATGAACCGACGGGACTTCGGAATCTCAAGACCATCTTTGAAAAAAGCTCGCACTCTGTTGAGGACCGCATCAAGAAAGGCTCGCTTGGCGCGGGCATGCGCGTCAATCGAAGCGAAACGAATCCCGTCTTGCTTGAGAAAGTCAAGACGAACGGCGTGGAGCCGGGCTTCATCTTCCGCAATGACTGGTCGTTGGACGATACGCGCGGCTTCATGGCGGATATCAATTCGGACAAGAGCAAGGAGGCTCTCAGAATACTTAAGCAACAGAATCCCGAACTGGCGCAGAAATGCGAAGGCAAATCGTTGCGTGAACAGATTATGCTGGCGGGGCGCGCCCATCCCGCCGCGATGGCGGCCGCGTCGGAATACATGCTCGAAAAGGCGGTGGCGGTCGCGCTCGGCACGAACGACAAGAATGAACGCGTTTCCGGCAGTGTCGCCAATCTCGCAAAAGCCCTTGGCAACTATTTCAACAAGGCGGATTTGGAAAAATTGGACAAGAATGTTTCGGATCCGAAGAACAAGGATATTCTCAAAGAGGCGAAGACCGAACTGTTTACGGACATCCGTGATGCCGTGATGGGCGTGAAGACAGGCGATGCGGAATACAACGAGTCTTCTGTCTTCAAGCATTTCGCGGATCGCGCCATCATGAAGCTCGACTACAATGAAAGCGAAGCTTTCTGGAAGGGGGATTCCACCAAGGCCAGCACGTTCCGCCGCCCGGAACGGATTCTCACGAATCGCAAACCGATTCTGGGCTCGATCTACCGTTTCCAGACGCGTCAGACGGCGGACAAGATTTCCTCCGGGGCTGTCACCGAAGCACTTGCAAACGATTTGACACGGCTGGCCGGCGTGCCCGCGCAGGAGCTCGAAATCGTGCGTGGAGAATATTCCGACGGCCATCCCAAAATCATGCTTGCGGCCAAGTTCGCCAACGGCTACAAGGATATGGAGGACGGGATGCTTCAGGACGGCAGAGCGGTTGCGCGGAAGAATCCGGACGGCACGAAAGGCCCTGAACCAGAACCGCTTGGCAAATACAAGGCGTTCTTCCTGCTGACGGCGGACCGCGACGGCATCGGCAAGCGTGGTCAGAACAAAGGTTTCATCAACGGCAAGTTCTTCGCCATCGATCCAGGCCATTCTCTTGAAGGGAACGGCAAGTATCTGGAAGTGGCGGACGATTTCTCCTTCAAAGACACCTACGGATCCAGCACGAAGCCGCGTTTCAACAACTTCTCCGTCTTCGACGACGATACGCGTTTCAACAAGCTCCAGGGCCTGGTGAATTTAAGGGAAATCGCGAATTCGGGAGCGTTTGACAAGCTGTTCGTTGATTATAGCAAAGCCTTCGATCCGAATGAAAAAGGCATTTCCGACACGGAGAAGGCCCTTCGCATGAAAATCAAAGCGGATATCGACAAGAAACAGACCGAATTCAAGGAATCGTTGCACAAGTTGCTCAGGGTCGGCGGCATGCAGTTGGAAATGTACGATGATCTTGCGAAGGACGGTCCCGAGATGCAGGAAGGCGCCATCGAAACCATCGCCAATCTTGAAAAGCTCACGTCGCCAACGACTTGGGTGAGCAAGAAAGGGGAGGTTCCGCTGAAGCATCTCGAAGTCAAGCCCGAAACGCGCATCCCGTGGCGGGCGGGCGTGGACGGCGACAATCTCGTCTATCACTGCGACAAGATGCTTCCAGAGAAGGCCCGCAAGATCTTGCATGACATCGCAGAAGAGCAGCACGTCAAGTTTGAGTTGGACGGCTTCAATACGACGCGTCTCATCATACCGAAATCTGCAGCGAAAGCATTTTTCGCGGCGTTCAACGAAGACAAGGTCGCCCAGCTGACACATCCGAAGGAATATGACATCCGGCGATTCGGCGGCGACGGATTGCTCGAATCCGTGGCATACGAACCGTTTGAGCCATTCGTGGACGGGAAGGATCCCGAGCCTCCTTTGACAGCGGATCAACTGCCTGATTATCTTGATGTTGAGGATGACAATGGAAAAATCATAAATCTGCCAAAAATCCATTATGAGACGATGGCGACGACAAGTTGTCCGGGCGTCCACCGCCCGCGTTCCGTCGACGAGCTTCGTGCTATGATGAAAGCGCGGATCCATCGCGGCAATGAAATTCTGCGTTCGCTTCTTCATACCGACAATGTATCGCGCTTCGAGGCGAGTGAGCAGAACATCGCCGCTTTGACCATCGCGCTGCATGCCGCCGCCTTGAAGAAAAAACAATTCATGTATCGTGGCTCGTTCTCCATCGAGGATCCGAATGGCAACATCGCACGCTGGCTTGATACGAATCGGAATATCTATCTGCGCTCATCGACGCACGCGGCGCCCTACCAGCATTTGACAGTCGATGGACATCTCAACATGCCGCGCGGCCTGGACGTGAAGGAAGGCATGGGCGGCCTGCTCAACGGCATGCGCACGTTCCATTATTTTTCCATCCCCGATTATGACCATCTGGATGATGCAGGTGGAAGTGGCTCGAAACGGCGGCTGTTCTTGAAGTGCGAGACTTACGGTATCTACTGGAGCACGGCGCATGTCCATCCTAACGACAAGAAAGCCGCCCGCTCGGAAGGCATGCATACGCGCTGGGCACAGTTCGGCGATGTCTGCGAGTCGCTTCAGCACATGGCGTCGCTCTTCCGTTCATTCACGACATCGAAGACGGCTGAGGGCATCCGCAAAGAGAACATGCCTGATAATGTAAGAAACACGCTGAGGCTTGCCGAGTTGGAGTTGCGCAAGAGCGGTTTCATCCCGCAGGCCGAAAGCCTCAAACTGAATGACGTTCTCAAGGGCGGTGGTATCAAGATGTTCCTCGATAACTTCAATAGCGCCTTGAGAGGCTTGCCCGAGGACAGGGCCTTTGAGGCATGGAACGTGATGCAGCCGTTCCTTGATCAAATTGAAAATCAGATGAAGAGTTTAGTTGGCCCCCTGCCTGACAGCCGCATGGGCAATGAAATCTTGATTGACGCGAAAGACTTCTGAAAGAGAAACAAGACAATGGCCGACATCTGAAAAAACAAAAAAATATTCGTGGTCATGTAACAAATCTTGATTTCATGGAGAAATATTCATGGAGGGCGGAAAAGAAAAGAACATGAACCACCTTTAATATACAGGAGAATGACAATGCCAATCGAATTCAATGCAACGGCTCTCAATGTATTCCGCAATGCACAGTTTCAAGATGAAAACACTGTTGCCAATCTGGACAGAAAGGGACTCAAAAGCGGTGGTACGTTTCACGGCGGCAACATTTTCCGTAGGATCGGACGTTCCAGCGAGGAGAAGAGGGCGAACAACGAAGTGCGCACGGTACTTCTGAAATCACTCGGACAGGCGTTCGGCATTAGCGGCATGGAGGAGAAAAACGGCAAGGTGACGTTTTCAAAGGATTTCATGGTCAACCTTAAGAAGATTCTCGGCGACGATGTCTTGAAGAGCAGCGACTTCAAGCTCAATGGCGACGGATCCGTCACGAGCGGGCGGCCGCTTACGCAGCGTCGTATCACGGCCATTATGAAAAAGGCCGCCATCGTTGGCAGCGGCGAGTTCAATGTTCATGACTACGAAGCCAAACTGGCGGAAATCAAGAAGGATCTGGGCAAGCTCGATACCAAAAGCGGGTTCAATACTGCTTTCATAAATTATTTCAATTTTGTGGAAAAATCGTTGAATTTCCTTAAGAATGACATGGATAATCTCGTGGTTGAGAATGAGGAATGGATAGCCAATAATGATATTGGTGATGACAATACAGGTATTCCCCGCTATCTGATCAACTATAAGCTTCCAAAATCAGGGCTAAAGCCTTCGTTGTGGGGAAAAGCTGATATGCGTGAGTTCCTCGGCACGCACATGGTCAACGGCGTTTTCCATACGGAGCAATATTCAAATATTCCAGTGCTTATAAATACGCCAGCGGCGATGAAAGCCCTTACGGACTATATCCGCACGACGGTCACGAATTTCGTACAAGGCGCCATCGACTTGTATCTCGACGCCAAGGATGCAGGCAAGGTGCAGCAGCTCATTGAAAAATGGAACGAGGCTCCGGCTGCCTGCATGGATGCCAAAGCTGAGGAACCGAACAAGTTGCGTGAAGAACTCGGACTGATGACGGATGCGCAGCTGGATGTCAGATACGCAACCGAGCATACCAGCACGACCAAACTTGACAAATGCATCTACGAGGAAATCGACGTTGCGATTAAGAAGCGTAATGCCAAGAAGATGCCTGCCGCGAAAGGCTGGAATGATATTAATGACGATGTCAAGAAGGCTCTGGTCGGCGAAAAGCGCCCCATCATGACGTTGGACATCAATGACAATATCGTGCCGCTTAAGGAGAACGGCGAACAGGTTGTTCGTGAAGTGACGGCGGAGGACATCGACAATATCGGGCCGGCCTGCTGTGACGTACTTAGAATATTCTGGTGACATATACGGAATCCAGCAGTCGGCAAATAATCTATCAGGAGATAATGAATGACAGGAAATCTGGAAAAACTGGCCGAAATGGCGTCTGGCATGTGGACGGAAAAAGCCGTCTCCACAGACGACATTGGTTTCGTGCTTGAATTAGGCGACGTCAAGATGAGTTTCTTCTCCCATGACGGGCTGCCCAAGACGGCGTTCTGCCGGGCCGTTGTCGCCTCTCTTGGCGAGATGAAATGCCCGGGCGGATTCGCCGAGGATGCCTTGGCAGGAAACTTCTTCTGGAGCGGCACGAACGGCGCGACGCTTTCCTACAATGAAGATGAAAACGCCTTCTATTTGACGGATCGTTTCGACGACGATGCGTTCAGCGACGATGACGCCTTCGAGGCGTATGTCGCCGGCTTCATGAGAACGGTCATGGACTGGCGGGAACGTCTTGCCATTTATCTTCCTGAACCGCAAGATAATGCAGAGGAGGTGCGCTGATGGGTATCCGCGAATCATTTGAATTATGTCTTGCCGATTTCGGCAAAGCGCTCGGCACGAAGCTTGTTTTCGAAGAGGACCATTGCAATTTCACGGTTGACGGCGCGGTGGAAATCGAGCTGGACTACTATGACGACTCCGATGTCGTCGTCGCCTGGGCGACGGTGGGCGAAATGCCTGAGGATGATCTTGCGGGCGATCGCGCCTTGGTGCTTCTCGCACTCAACGAGCTGGGCGGCCCCGCTGGCGGATACACGCTTTCAATGGATGCGGATACACGTTGTGTCATTGCCCATGATAATCGTCCGGCTGAATCTTTTGATTCGGCGGATCGTCTTGCCGCATGGCTTGACACGCTTGTGGAGCTGGTGAATGCTATCCGCGAAGATTTCGCTGAGCGCTTCCCGTGCATGGATATTGACGATGAAGCGGAGGAGGACGAACCATGACACAACGTATTAACGATAAAGTGCTGGGTAGCCGTTTTTGGCTGGTCAATGATTTTCAGCCGCTACAGCAGAATGACAATGCGTCCAATGTGGCCGTTGCCCCTGTAAGACATCAGCCTCCGACCATCAATGTCAAGCATGATGCGACGGTCTTTTCATTCGTTGCGAATGGTGAGGACGGAATGGTGAAATCCGCCATCAACAAGGCGGAGATTTTCGCTGCGTCACATACGTTGTCGGAGGAAGAACGCAATCAGGAAACGGCCAAGGCGAATAACAACAAG
>JAGCSE010000031.1 GCA_017964325.1 Victivallales bacterium
AAGATTTTGGCTGGAGGAAGAGGTAAGTTCATAGGAAAAGCTTTTGTATGAAGGGATGAAAAGGGATTCAAGGGATAAAAAGGGGAAAAGGATAGAAGGTAAGATCAAGAAAGCTAATTGCTTAGGAAGCATCTGTCTGGCAGGTCGCTCCAGCCGGGGAGGTGGAGGAGATGTTCAAGCAGATAGGCGGATGCAAATGCGTCGAACATCGCATCATGCGGTGCGAGATTCGGACATTGCTTTTGGACGATAGGCATAATGTTGAGCGTGGCGATGATTTCCTCCAGCTGATAGGACGACAATTGCGGATAGGCCTTGCGGGCCAACGTCAGCGTGTCGAACCATGGGCCGAAGTGGTGTAACGGGAATGTTTTACAGAGGATGGTTCGCTCTGTCGGAACATTGTGCGCGACGAGAAAGTGGCCTGACAGCCATGGCTGGAGTTCGGGCCACAATTCAAGAAGCGACGGCGATTCGGCCAGAATGTCGCGAATGGTTGCCCAGCGGCCTGGCGCGTAGGGATTGAACTGATGGTCTTTCGGAACCTTCAGGAAGAACGAGCGTGATTCTTCCGGAACGACGCGTCGTTCCGTCATTTTCACAACGCCCAACTGCCACGGAAGATTGGCGTTTCCGCGGCATGAGCCTGTTGTTTCAAAATCTAAAACGACGTAATCCATTAACAATTAGTAATTAACAATTAACAATTAATAATTTAAAAAACAAGATGCGAGACTAACAGACGATTTCGGGCTGAAATCAATCTGTGAAAAACAAGAATAAGAGCGATAATCGGTTGATTATGTATGGAAATTTTCATTTCATCATCTATAATTTCAAACCACATTGTGACAAGTCAAGCAAGGAGCAAGTAAATGATTGATTATTATGGTAGAAAACTAAACGCTTACAAGTCATCGTTACATTCACATTCGACGGTTTCCGATGGTCGTTTCACGCCGTTTGAAATGATTGACATGTATTCGAAAGCAGGATATCAAATCTATGCGTTCACGGATCATCACAAGACGAATCCCGTGTCCACGTACGGCGGTAAAGGCATGCTGTTGATTTCTGGTATGGAAATCCATCCAAAAGGGCCGCGCGGCATCACGTGGCATTTTGTCGGACTGGGCGTTCCGGAAGACTTTGTCGAGCCGCAGGGCGAGCCGCAGTCGGTCATCGATGCTGTCAATGCGATTGGCGGCGTGATGATCTGTGCGCATCCTCGCTGGTGCGGTTTCACGTCGGCGGAAGTCAATTCAATTCAAGGAATTATCGGTATCGAAGTGTATAACACCTCCACGCGCTACATTGGTCGTGATTACAATATGCAATTGTGGGATGAACTTAGCGACGCAGGGCGGGTGTTGCCCGCCACAGCGGTCGATGACGCGCATCGTCCGTGCGATTTGTTCATGGGATGGACGATGGTGCTGACAGACAAGCCGTTGTCGCAGCAAGTCGTCATCGACGCGTTGAAGGCTGGTGACTTCTATGCGTCGCAAGGTCCTGAATTCAAACGCCTCAGCTATGTTGACGGCGTTTTCTCGGCGGAGTTCACGCCCTGCACAGAAGTGATTGGTATCTCGAATCTTAGCAGCGGCTACTACGCGATGTGCGAGAACATCCACGGCCCACATGACGGCATCAAAGAAGTGACAAGCTGCCAGTTCAAGCTGAAGACACGTCCGAATGGATGGTTCCGTCTGCAGATCAAAGACAAGAACGGCCGCTATGCGTGGACGAATCCGATTCTGACAAACAACTAATGCCGGAGGTGAAAGATGTCAACGATTGATTACTATGGTAGGCAGCTGACGTCGTACAAGGCGTCGTTCCATAATCATTCCACGATGTCCGACGGTGTCTTCACGCCGTTTGAGATGATTGACATGTATTCACGCCATGGCTATCAAATTTATGCGTTTACCGACCATCGGCGGACGAATCCTGTCTCAACGTACTGCGGCAAGGGGATGACGCTGATTTCCGGCATGGAAATGCATCCTCGGGACGAGCCGAATGGCGTCAAATGGCATTTTGTGGCGTTGGGTGTTCCGGAAGACATGGTGTTTCAGAAAGACCGTGAGCCTCAGGAAGTTGTGGATTCCATCAATGCCGTTGGCGGCGTGGCGATCTGTGCACATCCGTATTGGTGCGGACTGACGTCCGCGCAGGTCAATTCCATCAAGGGAATCGTGGCCATTGAAGGAATCAACACGGCGACGCGTTACATCGGCAAGTGGGACAGCCGCCAACTGTGGGACGAACTGAGCGATGCGGGACGTCTGCTACCCGCTGTGGCCGTTGACGATACACATCGTCCAGAGGATTTGTTCATGTCATGGACAAATATCCTGACGGACAAACCGCTGTCGCAGCAAGTTGTTATCGACGCGTTGCGTGCAGGCGATTTCTATGCGTCGCAAGGCCCTGAAATTAAGCGTGTTAGCTATGTTGATGGTGTTTTTGAGGCGGAATTCACGCCTTGCACGGAGGTCATCGGTTATTCGAATCTCAGCAGTGGCTATTGCGCGATGTGCGAGAATATGAACGGCCCGCAGGACGGCATACAGGAAATCTCCAGCTGCCAATTCAAGCTAAAGACACGCCCAAATGGCTGGTTCCGT
>JAGCSE010000336.1 GCA_017964325.1 Victivallales bacterium
CCCACGTGCGAGCTTCGGAGGTCGTTACATTGAAATCTTCCCCTAATGCTTTCTCATTGAAAATCAAGCCCTTGAACATCTTCGCAACATCGCCGCCCCAGCTGAGCGACGCAGGAATGAGCCGCGCCTGTTCAGGCAGCGCCACAGGCTTGCCAGCAAATGCGCGGCCGACCGTGTCCGCCGCCTCCAACGTCACCAGCTGATAGCGCAGATAGGAATACGTCGTCGAAGGACGCACAATCGTCCAGTTCTTCCGCGGCAGACTGCGCAGGATGTTCTCGCCACGGGCCTTGTAGATGCAATAATCATCGGAGTTCACGAGAATCGCGTCCTTCGACGCATCGATGAGACGCGGCGATGACTCCACAATCGGATTCTCCTCATTCGCAAATACGCGGCAGCTGGACAGATAGATGTACTGATCCGTAAACGACGTCATCAACGGCATCATCGTCGCCAGCGTACTTGTCGGATACGTCATGAAATCGACGATGCAGTCATAATGATTCTTAAGAAATCCCATGAGTGTCGCACGATCCTTCGCATTCGCCTTGAAATAACGTACGTTAGGCTGCGTCGATTCCTTTTCGTCCAACGAAACGGCGTCGATTTCATAGTCCATTTCCGCCAGTGCGGGAACGAGATACTGCCCCATCGCGCCAGTCGCGCCGATCACCAGTATTTTCCTTTTCATCGTCTTTGTCCGAAATCTCTTGCCATGCCATTGCAAAGCCGCAACGGCACGTTTCATTTTACAATAACCATTCCAATATTACATTAATATATCATACCAAAAACACAAGATAAAAAAACTGAACATGACAGAAGAAACAAAAACATCACGTGAATTTCTCGGTTCACGACTAGGCTTCATCCTGCTCTCCGCCGGCTGCGCCATTGGCTTAGGAAATATCTGGAGATTTCCATACATAACAGGACAATATGGCGGGGCAATATTTGTATGCTTCTATCTGCTGTTTCTGATTCTTCTGGGCTTCCCCGTGATGGTCATGGAACTTGCCATCGGCAGAGCAAGCCGCCAATGCCTCATCGGCAGCTACCGAATGTTGAAGCCAGAAGGCTCCCGCATTCCATGGGCTGATCTCGGCAAACTCTTCTTTGCTGGAAATCTCATTCTCCTCATGTTTTACGGTGTCATCACAGGATGGCTTTTGTCATACACTTACGACTATGTGATAGGCGTCTTCAATTTCTTAAAGCCCAATGACATCGGAACTATCTTCGAACAGTTCCTCGGCAATTACACACGCCAGATATTGTTCATGTTCATCGCTTTGGCCATCACGTCAGGCATCTGCATCTCTGGCTTGAAATCCGGCGTGGAGCGCTGCACAAAATTCATGATGGCGGGGCTCCTCCTCCTGATTGTCATCCTCGCCTTCTACGCCATGCGGCTTGACGGCGGCATGAAAGGCGTCGCCTTCTTTCTGAAGCCAGACATCAACTCCCTGAAGAACCATGGCATTTGGGAGGCAATCCACGCCGCAATGTCACAGGCGTTCTTCACGTTGAGCCTCGGCATCGGTTCCATCGCCATCTTCGGCAGCTATGCGGACAAGACGAAATCGCTTGCCCAGGAAGCGACCATCATCATCGGGCTGGACACCTTCGTCGCCATCTGCGCGGGGCTCATCATCTTTCCATGCTGCTTCGCCTTTGGTGTCGAAGCTGACGCCGGCCCAGGCCTGATTTTCGTCACACTTCCACGAATCTTCCTCTCCATGCCACAGGGACGGCTTTTCGGCAGCATTTTCTTCCTTTTCATGAGCATTGCCGCACTTACAACACTTGTCGCCGTTGCCGAAAATCTAATTGCCTTCGGCATAGACGAACTCCACCTCAACCGCCGTATCTCCACAACCGCTACTACCATTCTTCTTTTCGTCCTCTCCCTCCCCTGTGTCTTCGGATTCAACATCTGGTCTAAGTTCCAGCCATTTGGGAAAGGAACAAATGTCCTTGATTTGGAAGATTTTATCGTCAGCGATAACCTGTTGCCGCTGGGAGCTCTCGCCATCGTCATCTTCTGTACGCAAAAATGTGGTTGGGGACACGATAACTTCTATCAAGAAGCCAACACGGGCAGCGGCTTCAAATTTCCACGTGCCATCACAGGCTATGTCACATACGCCCTGCCGCTCATCATCCTGCTCATCTACATCATCGGCCTTTGCAAAAAAATCCTATAACCAATGCTTTATTTTAGTTCTTAATTTCTAAAGTACAACTGTAAATATCGTTCCCTTGCCAAGTTCCGACTCCACAGTTATGCTGCCGTCATGGTAATCGACAATGTGTTTGACCAACGCCAGCCCAAGCCCATAGCCGCCTTCGTTGGAATTGTGGTCAGTCCGATAAAAACGATTGAAAATCTTGCCAAGTTTATCAGGCGCGATGCCAATGCCGTTGTCCTTGACCGTCAAGACGATACGTGTTGTCTCGCGTTTTAGGGAGACCTCCACCCGCGCCTTTTCGGGCGAATATTTCATGGCATTCACCAGAAGATTGCGGCAGAGTCTTTCCAACATTCCCTGAACAGCATCGAATTCAATACCGTCTTCAATGTCCGCCACGATGACCTGCTCCTTGCCTTCCGCAATTCTTGTGGACCAATCCACAGACGAATGCACGATATCTGAAAAATTCTGCTTTTCCCGAAGCCCTGCCCCACGTTCCATTCGAGTCATAAGAAGCAATGTATCAACCATCTGCGACAGCGATGCCACTTCATTCAGCACCTCGGAAACAACTTCCTGATATTCCTCCTCCGTCCGTTGCTTGGACAAGCAGACATCCAATGTCCCGCGAATGACCGTTAGCGGAGTCCGCAGTTCATGCGCCGCATCGCTGTTGAATTGACGTGACTTGGAAAACGCATCCTCCAAATCGCGGAATGTCTCGTTCAACTGCCATATCAACACTTCCAATTCATTCTTCGCATCGGGAAAGTCAATTCGCGCTTCCAAATGACCATTGCGGATTTTTTCAAGTGTCTTTTGAATTGTCTCCAGCGGCATGAAAAACTTCTTGCGCAGGAAATAGTTGCAACTGAATACCAGAATAATCGACGCCACGACAGCCAGCACAATACCTTCCAAAAAATGCGTCACAATCTCAAACTGGCAATCTGTCTCCACGAATATCGCACCGCCGGGCACTACGAAACGTTCCATCACCTGCCACATTTTCAAGATGTCATTTAAGGTGCAATCGCCGCTCAAAATCATCGCGCCCGTGATGAAAAACGCATGGGTTGAGTCATCCGATTCCGTTGGAATAGGACCGTATGGAATCGGATCAGGAAAGTTCGCGACCACCTTGCGAATCTGGAAGAAACCAAGTTGGAAGACATTGACGCCGTTGTTATTGACGATGATGCAACGCACTTTTGGACGACCACTAGCGAACATTAGCTTTTTCCGCAAATCATCTGCCACACTCTCGTCCAGAAGTGTCTCCAACGTCACGCCTTCGCGGGACAATTCCTCCTGAATATTCTGGCAAATTGTCTCCATATAAATCCGTTGACTTTTCATTTTGCCCTGAATCAGATAGCCCATGTGCAGGCACAGAATGAACGTCGTAACCGTGAAAGCCAAAAACACCAAAATTAGATTTGCTTTTGTCCTGTATCGGAGCATGCCATCCCCCTATTTGATCAAATGCATGAACGCCAGCAAGATACCAAGGAACGACGCATTGTACGCCGTGAAAAGGAGCAGATAACGCCGAACTTTGTCCGGCTTCAGTCTCTGATATTCCCTAAATGTAATCAGTGAAGCCAAAGATGCAATCAAAGTGCCCGTTCCACCGATGTTTACGCCAACCAGCAGTTCGCGGTAGTTTTCCGTAAATTGCGACAGTAAAATCGCCGACGGCACGTTGCTAATGAACTGGCATGACAGCGTACTCACGACCAATGTGTCATGCTCCAGCAGCCGCTTGAACAAGTCATGCACAGTTCCTATCCGAGACATATTGCCGGAGAAGATGAAAAATGCCGTAAATGTCAGCAGCAACGGATAATCCACCTTTTTCAACGCCTTCCTGTCCATGACCATCAAGACACCAGTGATGACGGCCAAACCATAGTAATAAGGCACGAGACGGAAGACGATGATAACCGACAACGCAAACAGTGCCAAATAGATGCACATCCTGCCCGTATGCTTCTGCACAGGCGTTTTCTCAACACGCAGCGGCGTACTTTCCACGCACAGGCAGCAGACAGTGATGAGCAACACCGACACCGCGAACGGAGGCGCCATGATGCGCATGAACTCCAATGTGTCGATGTTGAATTTTGTATAAAGGTATAGGTTCTGCGGATTTCCGAACGGTGTCAACATCCCCCCAAGATTCGCCGCGATGTTCTGCATGATGAACGTGAATGGCAGATGCTTCTCATTGCCTGTCGATGACAGCACAAAATAGCCGAGCGGCAGAAAGGTCAAGAGCGCCATGTCGTTGGCAATGAACATGGAGCCGATGAACGTGATATACGCCAACGCCAATATGCTCATCCGCGTCGTTCTGAAAAGACGAACTATGTTGTGAGCCAACATTGTGAAGAACAGAATGTTGCGCAATGCGCCAACCACCGCCAGAGTGCAGAACAGGCAGGTCAGCGTCTTCCAGTCGAAATAGGCAAGCCACTGCCTGTCAGGCGGCACAAAGCACGTCGTGACGGCCGCCGCCAATATCGCGATGGCCAGCACGATGTTGCCTTTGATGAACTGCACGATTTTCATTGATATGAAAAAAATCCCTCCGCTTGCCGGAGGGATTTTTCAAAGCTAAAATCCTACAGTCAAAAGCTTTTAGCTTCTATTGTATTTGCATTAAGCATTAAAGAAGTTCCGCAACCTGCACGGCATTCAGCGCGGCACCCTTCAGCAGTTGGTCGCCGCAGACAAAGATCGCCAAGCCGTTCGGGCTGGACAAATCGTCGCGGACGCGGCCGACGAGCACGTCATACTGTTCATTGCTGTCAACGGGCATCGGGAAGTAATTGTGTTCGGCGTCATTCACGATCTTCACACCGGGCGCCTTCGCGAATGCCGCCAACGCCTCTTCGACGCTGACCTTCCGTTCCTGCTCAACCGTAATGGCCTCGGCATGGGAGCGCAGGCAGGGGACGCGGATGCACGTCGGGCAGACGAGAATCTTGTCGTCGTGCATGATCTTGCGCGTCTCGTTCACCATCTTCATCTCCTCTTCGCAATAGCCGTTGGGGCCGATTGTCGTGTTGTGGCTGAAGAGGTTGAACGCATACGGATGCGGCAGGACCTGCGGGACGACGGGGCGGCCCGCCAGATAGTCGGCTGTCTCGTTGCGAAGCTCCTCCATGGCCTTCGCGCCGGCGCCACTCGCGCACTGGTATGTGCTCACGATGATCCGCTTGATGGGGGAGATATCATACAACGGCTTCAACGCAACCAGCATGATGATGGTCGTGCAGTTCGGATTGGCGATGATGCCCTTATGCCATTTCACGTCTTCCGGATTGACTTCCGGAACGATCAGCGGCACGTCCTTGTCCATGCGGAACGCACTCGAATTGTCGATGACAACCGCGCCGGCCTTGACGGCGTGCGCCGCGAAATCGCGCGAACGGCTCGCGCCCGCGCTGAACAAAGCGATATCGACACCGCCGAAGGAATCTTCGGTCAGCTTCTCGACTTTTACGTCTTCGCCTTTGAATTTCAAAGTCTTGCCAACAGAACGCTCCGAAGCCAGAAGCTTCAAATTCTTGACAGGGAAATTGCGCTTTTCGAGCGTCTTCAGCATTTCCACGCCGACCGCGCCCGTGGCACCGACTACAGCAACATTGAATGATTTCGCCATGATGGCCTTCCTTCTTTTTATGGTTTCGTTGGCGACTTGAAAACAAGTCCAACTACATAATATAAGGAATAATTGCCATTTTACAAAGAAAACGCTTTGTTTTACACTTTTCAGATGGGATGCTTCCTGCTACATCCTTTTTCTAAAGTTTCCATAGCTTACTAAAGCTTCCATAGCTTTTTGCTGTTTTTTCGCCCTCCGCAGTTGCTATTTTCCATTCAGCGTGTACATTAATAAAAATAATGCCAGCATAGCTCAGTTGGTAGAGCACTTGACTTGTAATCATGAGGTCACGGGTTCGACTCCCGTCGCTGGCTCCACTTTAAGCCCTGCATATCAACAACTTTTAGGGCTTTTTCTTTCCCCGCCCGTTTTCCCAATTTTTCCCACTGTTTAGGTATAAATCACAACTGTCATATTGGGCAAAGTACAACCAAAGTACAACCAACTAATATTTATATGTTTCAATACTTGAATACACTAACATATATTACTGATAATAGGGCGATTTTAGACAGGCAGCCGCCCCCAAAAAGTACATCTCCCTCCTCAAACGGACATTCCAACAGTCTTCATGAGGCCTCCGACGATGGGCGATGATTGGTTACATAGCCATCTGGTTGTACTTTAGGGGGGTGAAAGTACAACCAGATTGTATTAGCCACCTGACACGAAAAAAGCCGAACCATTTCCAACTGATGTGAAAGTGATTCGGCTTTGCCTTAATTTTTCCTGTCTATGATCCGTTCCTAAAAAAACGAAGCCCCGTCATATCTCCTTCTTTGCTGGCGCGCCTTCCGTAAGAAGCCGTGTAACCTCCTCTTGATTGAAACGGATCTTTCGCTTGCTCATCCTCCTGCCGCAAATGACCCCGTCCTTCTCCCAGTTGCTTAAAGTACGGCGGGTAATCCCAAGCTGTTCACACACTGCTTTC
>JAGCSE010000337.1 GCA_017964325.1 Victivallales bacterium
ACCAGAAGGTCATGGAGCAGTTTCCGGAGGCGAAGAACGACTACAACCATCCGGCATGGAAGGTAAATGCCGTCCAAAATTTCTGGAACGAGCCGATTTACGGATATTATCTGACGACCGATCCGTGGGTCTTGCGGCACCAGGCGGAGCTTCTCGCCAATGCGGGCGTCGATGTGATTTTCACGGACAACACGAACGGGATTGCGACATGGAAAAACAGCTATGACCCGCTGTACAGGACATGGATGAAAGCGTTGGAAGACGGTGTGAACGTGCCGAAAGTGTCGTTCATGCTGCCGTTCTGGTCCGTCCCTTATACGAGAACGCAGCTAAGAATGTTGTATTACGACATTTACCGTCTTGGCAAAGCCCAGCCGCTGTGGTTCTACTGGGACGGCAAGCCGATGATGATGGCCCATCCGGAAGGGCTGGATCCGAATGACGCGACAGACAAAGGGCTGGCGGAGTATTTCACCTATCGGGCGAACTTTCCGGAATATGTGGATGGCAATCCACAGTTGAGGCATTGGGGCTGGCTGTCCATCTATCCGCAGGCCGTGTATTATGCGAATGCGGCGGACAAGGAGGCGAATAGGCCGGAACAGATTACGGTGGGAGTCGCCCACAATCACGACTACAAGATGCACGATCTGGCCGCCATGAACGGCAACGACATCATGGGGCGCTCCTACACGTCGAAGGGTTACCACCGTGAAAAGGATGCGAAGAAATATGGATACAATTTCGCGGAGCAGTTCGACTATGCGTTGAAGATCGACCCGAAAGTCGTGTTCGTGACCGGCTGGAACGAATGGTTTGCAGGACGTTGGAAGGAATGGCCGCCAAACCGCAAGACACGTATCCAAAATGCTTTCCCCGATGAATTTACCGATGAATTCAGCCGCGATCTGGAGCCGTCGAAAGGCGACTTGAAGGACCACTACTACTACCAGTTCGTCAACTTCGTTCGCCGCTACAAGGGCGTTCGTCCCGTGCCGACGCCGAGCGCGCCGAAAACCATCGACATCAATGGAAGCTTCGCGCAGTGGGACGACGTCCTGCCGTATTTTGCTGCGTATCAAGGCAATACGGGTGACCGTGATTCGGACGGCTACAAGACCTGCCATTACACGGATCATTCAGGCCGCAACGACATCATCGGCGCGAAGGTCGCGCGGGACGATGCGTTCGTCTATTTCATGGTGGAATGTGCGGATGCCATCACGCCGCATACCGATGCGTTGTGGTTGACGCTGTACATCGACTGCTCGGAAAGCGGAACTGGCTGGAACGGTTATGATTACGTCGTCAACAAGACCGCTCCATCCTCGAACCGTGCCGTCTTGGAACGCTTCACGGGCGACGGCTATGACAGCGAAAAAGTCGCGGATGTCGCCTATCGTGTGGAAGGGAAGCAGCTGATGATGGCCGTCCCGCGGACGGTGCTGAAGGCGGACGGCGGCACGCTGAAGTTTACATGGACGGACAATGTCCACGATGAAGCGGACAGGGGCGTGCAAGGTGTGGATGGTCGCTGGAAATACAGCCGTTTCTCCGGCGATATCATGGATTTCTACATCAGCGGTGATGTCGCCCCTGGCGGACGGTTCAGATACCAATTCAAGTGGTAATGTAGCGACGGCATCCCGCCGTCGAGGTGGGCGTGAGACATGGGACATGAAAAATTTCCTATCGTTTTTTTGTCTCATGCCCGAATTTTCCTGCATAAGCGAGGGACGTAATGTAAGCAATAGAAAAATCATCAGAAGATGACGAAGATGATTGATAATCTGTCAAAAAGGCGTAAATTTACCTTTTTGCCCAAAAGACGACAATAAACCAATATCATCAACATAACAAAAGGATTTTGGGCATGAGTTGGATCGACTGGCTGGTCTTGGTGCTTCCTGTATGCGTGGTCATGGGCATGGGGTTCTATTCGCGGAAATATATCCGCGACATCACGGACTATTTGGCGGCAGGACGCATTTGCGGCCGTTATGTGCTGAGTCTGGGCGACGTGGCGAACGCGTTGTCCATCATCGGTTTGGTGGCGTACATTGAAGCGCACTACAAGACCGGTTTCTCCGTCGGCTTCTGGGGAAGCATCTTGGCGCCATTGAGCATCGTGTTGGGATTGACAGGTTTCTGCAACTACCGTTTCCGCGAGACGCGGGCCATGAGTCTCGGACAGTTCCTCGAAATGCGCTACAGCCGCAAGTTCCGCATCTTCGCGTCCGGGCTGCGTTCGATTGCCGAAATGCTTGCGAACATGATCATGCCGGCCGTGGCGGCGCGCTTCTTCATCCAGATGCTGGACCTGCCGGCGACCATTTCCGTGTTCGGGCTGCCCATCCCGACGTTTGATATTCTCATTGTTTTGTTCCTTGTCATGGCCATAACGCTCATCTGTCTGGGCGGCACGCTCTGTCTCGTCATCACGGATACGATCCAGGGCATGTTCCTTTATCCGCTGCTGGCCTTCTTCGTTATTTTCATTCTCTATAAATTCTCATGGTCGAACGAAATCATGCCTGTCATGGCGGATCGCGTTGCGAACGAATCTTTCATCAATCCATACGACATCAAGAAACTGCGCGATTTCAACTTGTTCTCGATGGTCATCGTGGCGGCGTTCAATACGGTCATGCACCGCGCGTCATGGATCGGTGCGGGTACCTCCTGCGCGGCGCGTTCGCCCCATGAGCAGAAGATGGCCTCCCTGCTGGGCGGCTGGCGCCATTCGTTGATCACCGTCTTCTATCTGCTGATTTCCATTGCGCTCATTACCTTCTTGAATCACAAGGACTTCGCGACGGAAGCCAACCAGGTCCGCAAGGAATTGGCGACACGCGTCGCGGACGACGTCATCGAAGATGAAACGACCCGCGCTTCGCTGAAGAAGACCATCGACGGCATTCAGCCGCTCATCCACAACATCGGCGTGGACGAACCGCTTTCACAGGACAAGAATCTGGACACGGCGTTCTTGGACAAGATCCATGAATCGCTGAAGGAGGATGCCCGCAGCCGCGCACCGGAAGACCGCAAGGCGCAGATTGACGCGGAAGGAAAAGCGAACGACCTCTTCCAGCAGTGCCGCACGCTCTACAATCAGCTGACGCTGTCCGTCACGATGCGCAAGTTGCTTCCGACCGGTATGTTCGGCATGTTCTGCCTGCTGCTCTTCCTGGCCATGCTCTCCACGGACGACACGCGAATCTACTCCGCCACGCTGACCATCGCGCAGGACTGCGTCCTGCCGCTGAAGAAGAAACCGTTCACGCCGAAAGGGCATGTCCGCATGATCCGCATCGTCGCCATCTCCATCGGTGTGTTCTTCGCCTTCGGCTCCCATTACATGGCTCAGCTGGATTTCATCAACATGTATGTCACGCTGACCTGCGCCATGTGGCAGACAGGCTGCGCGCCTGTCATGGTCTTCGGTCTCTACAGCCGCTTCGGCACGACGAAAGGCGCGTGGACGGCGCTGCTTACAGGCATGATCGCATCGCTCATCTACACGCTCGTCAAATTCTACTGGGCGGATTACGTCTATCCTTTCCTCGCCAAGGCCGAGCTCGTCGATTTCTGCGACAAGCTGCTGCACATCCTCTCCGCGCCGTTCGGCCATTGGATCACATGGAAGATGGACGCCGTCAAATGCCCCGTCAATCCGTATGAATTCTCCTTCTTCACCAACCTGCTGACACTTGCGCTCTATTGCATTGTCTCCAAGCTGACCTGCAAGGAGCCCTTCAATCTGGACCGCATGCTCCATCGCGGCAAGTACGATCTCGGCGAAAAGCGCGATCTGAAGCTGAAGTGGGATCTGAGGAGCATCTTCAAGAACATCATCGGCATCACGCCCGAATACACGAAGGGCGACCGCCTCATCGCCTACGGCATCTTCGGCCATTCCTTCGTCTATGGTTTCATCCTTTGCTTCCTAGGCACGGTTTGCTGGAACACGTTCTCGCCGTGGCCCATCTCCTACTGGAGCCGTTATTTCTTTGTCGTCAACCTGCTCGTGCCGGGCTGCATCGCCTTCATCACGACCTTCTGGTTCGGCATCGGCGGCATCGTCGATCTGTTCCGTCTGTTCCGTGATCTGGAGAAACGCACGGCCAACTATCTGGACGACGGCCGCGTTGAAGGCAACATGTCGCTGGCGGATAAGGCGCAGCTGGAAGAGGTCGATGCCGTCAAGAAGGACGATAAGTGATGTCGCGGAAAGTAAATGCATAGTAGGATGACTCCATGCTGAAAGGATTGTTCAACGACAAGCCGTTCTACCGGAAGCTGGTCGCCATAATGGCTCCGATCGCCCTGCAGAATCTCATGTTGGCGATGGTGGCGGCGGCGGACACGGTCATGCTCGGCCGTGTCGATCAGAATGCCATGGCGGCCGTCTCGTTGGCGACGCAGATCCAGTTCGTGCAGAACATGATACTTGGCGTTGTCGTCTCTGTGATCGGCATTCTCGGCGCACAGTACTGGGGGAAGGGCGACAAGGTCGTGCTGGGCAAGCTGTTCGGCATGGGCATCCGCCATTGTGTCGTGATTTCCGTGGCGTTTTTCATCGGCTGTGTCTTTTTTCCACGCTATTTAATGAGGTGTTTCGCGAATGACGAGACGCTCATCGCCATCGGTGTCAAATATCTGAAAATCGCGGGCTGGTCGTATCTTCTGACCGGTATTTCGCAATGCTATATGGCGATCATGAAAGTCAGCGAGCACGTGCCCCGGACGGCGTGGATCAGCTCCATCACCGTCGTCATCAACATCATTTTGAATTCCGTCTTCATCTTCGGCCTGTTCGGCGTTCCCGCATACGGTGCGGAAGGCGCGGCGATCGCGACGTTGATTGCCCGCGTCATCGAAGTCTTATGGTGCATCGGTTCGTCATATCAGAACAGCTTCATCCGCCTTGAATTGCGCAATCTGTTCAGTTTCGAGCGTTTGCTGGCGAAAGACTACTGGCGCTGCGCTCTGCCGCTATTGGGGGCTTATCTCTTTTGGGGCGTGGGCTTTACGTCCTATACCGCCATCATTGGCCAGCTTGGGCCGGACGCGGCGGCATCCAACGCCATCGCCGCTGGCGTTCGCGATTTGATGTGCTGTCTCTGCAACGGCTTGTGTACGGCGGGCGGCATTCTCATCGGCAACGAATTGGGCGCGGGACGGCTGGAACAGGGCCGAAAATATGGCGACCGCCTCGCCATTCTGTCGTACATCATCGGTTTCTTCTGTACGTTTGTCATACTGGCGATCATTCCGGTCGTCAAGCATTACATGAAGCTGACGGACAAGGCGCAGGGCTATCTGGTGGGCATGTTCGTCATTCTAAGTATCTACATGATCGGCCGTTGTGTGAATACAATCATCATCAACGGAATCTTTTCCGCTGGCGGTGACACGATGTTCGACTTCTACAGTCTGGCGGTCTGCATGTGGGGCTTGGCGGTGCCGTGCGCGTTGATCAGCGCTTTCTGGCTCCATTGGCATGTGCTGATCGTGTATTCCTGCACATGCCTGGACGAAGTCGGCAAGATTCCATGGGTGATGCACCACTATCGCAAATACAAGTGGGTGAAGAACTTGACGCGGTAGCCAGTTGCTTGGTGTCAGACTAATTCCAGATATCCGCCGTTCCAGGCGGCGATTTCCGGAATCACCACACGGACGACGCCGTTGTCAAATTTTACGGGCAGTTCACGTGGTTCGCGCCGCAGTTCATGCCAGACGGCTTTCGTGACATCGGCGGAAATGCCGCGAAGACGCAGTTTTATCGGACCTTGTGAATCAATCCGGACATTCAACAAGGCGACGTTTTTTAGTTGCCATTCATCCGTCATATTCGGAATCATGAGGCCGACAAACGGCGATTCCACGACGGCGACTGTGCCGCCGCAACGCGCATCCAGATCGTCGCGCAGTTTTTGCACTTCCGTGGAAAGCGCCGTGCAGCGATTCACCTTCAGATCCATTTCCGTCAAGCCACCGTATGACTTGCCGATTCCGAACAAGACGGGAACGCCCGTTTGCGCGAATGCATAGAGCTTATCAACAGGCAGGTCACTGGAGAAACCGGCCGGAAACGCTCCTTTGCAGGATTCCACATAGCCTTTCAGAACAGGCGACGCATCGGCCAGCGGTTTGAGCATTGTGCGCGAATACAGTTCTTCGGATTCATGTCCCGTCTGCGTGACGAACAGGCTGGCGGCGTTCATGCCGTACATCAAGGCTGAAAAAGCTTCCACAATAACGCTCTGAGCGGAACGCGAACCATAGTTGCGCGGGAAAGTCTCGATTTCGGGCGTCCAGACGGAAATCCATTCCGGATCACCCATGTCCTTGCGGAAACGACATGACATCAGGCTCTTGTAAATCTGGTCGTTCGGATTGACGTCGTAGTATTGGCCGCCGCCCGGACGGGAGCCAACGGGACGGCCGCTGGCTTCATGCAGCGTCTTGAGCATGGCGGTAAAACCGTCGTTCACCCAGTTGCCATGTTGCAGAGCCAGCATCGTGCTCGGCGAAATTTTCCTGAAGACGTCCGCGATCATCTGAGCGATGGCGACGACGGATTGTTCCGAAAACGCCTTCCATTGGCGGAACAGGTCGCTTTCCATTGCCATCGCCTTGTCCAATGACTCGCGTGTCCAATTGCCATCGGTTTCGGCGTTGAAGGCGGCGATGCACGTGTCGCACCAACAGCCGATCCAGCCGTCCTTCGCCTTGTTCCAAGGGGCGGCGGGGCTGTGGTTGGTAATGCGCAAATCATCGTCAATCCAGGCACTTAACGGCTGGAAGGTTGCGTAGTATTCCGTCATTTTGCGGATATAGTCGAGAAAGGCGGGCTGGCGCGGGCAGTTGCAGTAGAGACATTCCGTGCCGTCGCGGCCCGTCCAGCCGCGCCATGTCTTGCCGTCCGTCCGCTCCGAGGCCGACAATTCATCCGAATGGCCGATGGTGGCCTGTATTTGGATGCTGGAAGCGATGCTGAGTTTGCGCATTTCTTCGGCGGCTTGGGCGATGCGGGCCGCGTTTTCGGCATGCCATTCAAGCGGCGGGACACCGATTCCCGTGGAGAACCACACTGCGTCGCAGCAGCCTGGATTTTCGGCGATCATCTGGCAGGTCCTGCGCCAATTTTCATCGCTGCCGGTGGTGGGCGAGCGGAAACGCAATTGCAGAATAGGATGCAAGTTATTTTCTTCCAATGTATTGTCGTTATCTGGAGATGGCTGGGAGCACATGATTCCACCTTTCTGAAGAGGTTTTCCATACCTATTATAATAATGTTCATGAAAAGATAAACGAGAATGAATGATTTTCAAGGAAAAGTACGATTCAGTCCCCGCCAAGAAAGCGAAAAGAGAGCCCCAAAACAAAAAAATCAATAAAAACAACAAAAATAGTAGAGATTTATTTGCAAAGTAAAAATATGGGTGTATTGTAATGATTGTTCCGATAAAGATGACTATATTGGTAGTCTTTAATACAAGTCGAGCATAAAAAACAAAAGGAGCAGTCATCATGAAGAAAAGCACAATCATCCGTTCATTTTTGGGAATTCTGGTTTTGGTCGTTGTGGAATTGTCATTTGCAGAGGTTCCGTTGAACAGTCTGGACGGTGCGGGCGGCATCGCGTTCAATCCGCTTGCGTACACGGCGGGCAAGCCGATAGAGGACAATGGCTGGATCAGCAAGCCGCAGTTTGGCGCGTGGTATGTCAAGCTGGCGGACAGCCACATCGCATGGAGTTCGTACAGCCTGTCGTTGAGCCTTGCGAACCGCGTTGAAGTGAGCTATGCCTACAATCTCGTAAATGCCAGCGACTACGGTGACAACAACATCGAGGCGAACAGCCTGGGCATCAAAGTCCGCCTGCTGGATGAAAATGCGTTCGACTCCGCCTGGGTGCCCGCCATCGCCATTGGCGCCGTGTATCGCCATACGGACACCAATACGACTGATTTGTTCAATCTAGATCATTCTGGGGCAGAGTATTACATCGTGGCAAGCAAACTGATCACGCAGCTTCCGCTTCCTGTGTTGGTTTCCGGTGGTCTGCATCGCAGTGATGAAGTGGTCTATGGCGTGGTCGGCCACAACCATTATGGTACAGGCGTTTTTGCTAACATCGATGTGTTGCCCGCTGAAAACGTCGCCATCGGCGTGGAATACCGCCAGGGCATTGATGTTGGCGACGGCATCGAGAATGCTGATTATTGGGAAGGCCATGTGGCGTGGTTTGTGACGAAACAGCTCACGCTGGTCGGAGCATACGTGAACACGGGCAAGACGGACAAGGGATTCGGCGAATTGGGAGTCGGTGACGGCTTCGTCTTGAGCGCACAGTTCCAGTTCTAAAGGCAACTTCTTTGCTCAAGGATAGTATAAGATTTAGTCCAGATATTGATATCATTCTATCTTGAAAGTCATTCAATATCTGGACAGAATGAAAACATGGTGATTTTTCTTGAAAGATTATTAAATTGGTTGTATTTTGATGGAACATTCGCGACTGAGATATGTCAAAGAATGATGGCTGGCATGAAGGTTCATGCAGCCGAAATGACAACCATTTTGTAACCAAGAGGAAAAATCCATGAAGAAGCTCATGTCCGTCATTGCAATGGCTGCTCTGCTGTTGGGCGTTGCGGCTGTCGCTGAAGAAGCCGAAGCCGCCAAAGGTTGCTGCAAGTTGAAGAAAGCGTGCTGCGCTGAAAAGGCCGAATGCTGCGCCAAGAAGGCTGATTGCTGCGAGAAGAAGCTGGAATGCTGCTCCAAGAAGGCCGATTGTTGCGAAAAGAAAGAAGCTTGCTGTGAGAAGAAGCAGGCTTGCTGTGAAAAGAAAGCCGCCTGCTGCGAGAAAAAGGCAGAAGACGGAGCCAAGAAGGGCGTTTGCCCCAAGGCGGCTGCAAATGGTGAGAAGAAAGCGGATTGCTGCGCTAAGAAGCAGGCGTGCTGCGCAGAGAAGGCCGCTTGCTGCAAGTGACGGAAATCATTCCTTTTCAATATGATATGATTGTTTGAAAGCCTGCGGAATACACGGAATAAACAGAAAATCCATGTGTCGATTCCTCCACGCGCATGGATGCGGTTGTGAAAACACAACCGTTATTATGGTGTTTGTTGTTTATTCTGTGTATTCCGTAGGCTTTTTTTGTATTGGGAAAATATAGCTACTGTTGCATGACACCGACGATGTCATTGATGTCTGCGATATTATGGCGGTCCAGCCAGGCATCCAGGCCATCGACGATGCGGACTAGGCAGGAAGGATCGCTGAAAATGGCCGTGCCGACGGCGACGGCATTGGCGCCAGCCATCATGAATTCGACGACGTCTTCCGCCGTCGTGATACCGCCGATTCCAATAATAGGTACCATGACGGCTTGTCGCGCCTCATAGACCATGCGGACGGCGATTGGCTTGAGGGCGGGGCCGCTGAAGCCACCAGTCTTGTTGGCGATTTTGAACGAACGCCGTTCGATGTCGATGGCCATGCCGGGGATGGTGTTGATGAGTGAAATCATGTCCGAACCTGCGTCAACGACGGCTTTTGCGAAATCGCCAATGCGGGTGACGTTTGGGGAGAGCTTTGTGACAAGTGGCAACGTCGTTGCCTTTCGGACGGCGCGGACGACGGCGGCGGCCTGTATGGGATCGGTGCCAAAGGCGATGCCGCCCTCCTTGACGTTCGGGCAGGAGATGTTGATTTCCAACGCCGCGATGCCGCGTTTTTCGGCTTCGAGGCGGGAGGCGACTTCCGCGTATTGATCAATGGTCTTGCCCCAGATGTTGACGAAGACGGCGCAGTCGATGGTGCGCAGGAAGGGAAGATAGTCCTCATGGGCGATGAATTTGTCGATGCCAGGGTTTTGGAGGCCGATGGCGTTTAGCATGCCGCCATAGACTTCCGCCGTGCGGGGCATGGGGTTGCCGTGGGATGGGAATGGCGAAACGCCTTTGACAGTGATGCCGCCAAGCTTGTTGAAGGGGACCAAGTCTTTATATTCCTTTCCGTATCCAAATGTCCCGGAGGCGGTTAGGACGGGATTGCGTAGTTGGACGCCCGCGAGGTTGACAGAGAGATTTGCCATAGTGAATGAACTTTTTGGGGAACTGACTGCTAAATGACAATGTCATACCATAATGGAAAAATGAAAAAAAACAAAAAAATCCTGAAAATAATTTGACAATCTTTAGCTGATATATAATAGTATATGTATTGACAACGATGATGAAAAGTTGAACTTTTGAGGAAATGATATAAATTTATAGGTTTGCATTAGTTCAAAAGGAGATTGGAGGCCGGAAACGAACGGACTGGATTGGAAATGCCTACGTACGAGTATAAATGTGAGAAATGTGGCGACCGCTTTGAAATATTTCAGAGCATGATGGCGCCGAAGCTGACGAAATGTGAGAAATGTGGCGGCGAGTTGCGTCGCCTGATAGGTTCAGGGGCTGGTATCATCTTCAAAGGCAAGGGGTTCTATTGTACGGACTACAACGGCAAGCAGAATCCTCCGCCCGAACATTCGCCGAAGAAAAAGGAGGCTGAAAGCAAGCCTTCGACGACGGCGACCCCCGCTCCGAAAGGCGGTGATACGACAGCCAAAGCGTCCTGAACGGGACGTTGTAGTGTGCGGGAAAGAGTGAGCGAAACGAGAAGACAGGGAGTAATCTATGATTAATTGTCCGAAATGTGGCGCCGACAATCTGTTGAACGCGATTTTTTGCCGTACGTGCGGTGAAAAGTTGAACTTGGAAGAATTGAAGCCGACGGAAGTCGGTCCATCCGAAGAAGATGCAAAGAAACTGCGTGCGCAGAAACTGCAGAACCAAATCGGCGGCGGCATTATCGCCGTGCTTCTGCTGGTCGTTCTGGGCGGTTTATTGATTCCTCCTGGTGGAAAGCTCAAGGGAGTGGAGCCGTCGGCGGACGTGATGGCGAAGTTTGATCAGGCACGTTGCAAGGTGAAAGCTGCTGAAGCGTCCGAAGACGGCGAGAAGAAAGGCAAGAAAGACAAGAAAGGCAAGAAGAAAAAGGAGCCCGCTATTCCGGACGTCGAATTGACGTTTACGAACGAAGAAGCGACGAACATTGTGAACAAGTCGATGGGGCTTCTTGACGGGCCGTCCGGAGAAGGCAATATGGTCGCGAACAATGTCAGTGTGAATTTCCTTGCAAATGGCAATGTGAAATTGATTCTGAGCTGCACGGCGTACAAATTTGCACCGGTGAACTATGTCATTGAATGGACTCCTGAACTGTCTGGCAAGGGGGCGTTGACATTGACGGACGTGAATCCGAAGATGGGGCTTTTCCCAATGCCGAAGCAAGGGGCTGACTGGGTGAAGCAGCAGTTCGCGGCGTTGTCAGGAAAATGCGGCGAACTGACGGAAGCCCGCAAATGCCTGAAGAAGGTGACGGTTGAAGAAGGTGTGCTGAAGATAACGAGCGGTAAATAAGTCGGAATTGACAGCGAAGGGGCGTGTCCCTTGGCGGGGATGCGCCCTTTTTGTATCTAGTTGAAATGGAGGAATAAGGAGGATTTATTGTCAAATGGAAGATACGCGGCGTCCATGGAGTGTCAGTGAGCTGAACCGCGCGGTGAAGACCTGTGTGGAGCGGTCGTTTCCACAGGTATGGGTGCGCGGCGAGCTGAGCGATTTGACAATCCATTCGTCGGGACACGTTTATTTCAGCCTTAAGGATGCGGCGAGCCAATTGCGCGGGGCGGCATTCCGCTATGCGCAGCAAGCCATGCAAATGCACTTGGAGCGGGGCATGGCGGTGGATGTCTGCGGGCGTATCACGGTCTATGAGCCGCGCGGCGAGTACCAGTTGCAGGCGAGTTCGATAACGCCTGTCGGGGCGGGGGAATTGAACCGTCTGTTTGAAGAACTGAAGTTGCGGTTGAACGCTGAAGGGTTGTTCGACCCGCAGCGGAAACGGCCGATTCCGACGATGCCGCGCATCATCGGGCTGATCACGTCATGGAACGGAGCCGCGATACAGGATTTCCTGCGTGTGCTGAACCGCCGCTTCAGCGGGATGCATATCCGTGTGATTCCGTCGCTTGTGCAAGGGACGGAGGCTCCGCCAAAACTGATCAAGGCGATTGAGTATTTCAACAAGACGCGGAGTTGCGACGTCATTGTGTTGACGCGCGGCGGTGGTTCCGTGGAAGACCTATGGGCATTCAACGACGAACAGTTGGCGCGGGCGATCGCGGCATCGGAAATTCCTGTCGTCAGCGCAGTTGGCCATGAACGCGACCATTCAATTTCGGACTTTGTGGCGGATTACGCGGCGGCGACGCCAACGGCGGCGGCGGAATTTCTTGTCCGTGGAAAGGCGGAGCTAGGTGAACGATTGGAGAACATTGAGCAGCGGATGGTGGGTGTCATGCAGTTGCGAGTGGCGAATCTGCACAGACGGTACGAGCGGGCCTCGTCATGCCCATTGCTGTCGCATCCGGAGGATTATGTGAACCGTCTGTCGCAGCAGGTGGATTATTTGGGGGCGCGGTTGCTGTCGGCTCTGCCGGGCTTGGCGACGGCCCGTCGCCAACGGCTGGATTATCTGGAATTACGTCTGTTGCAGGCTCTGCCGGGCTTGGCAACGGCCCGTCGCCAACGGCTGGATTATGTGGAATCGCGTCTGTTGCAAGTGCTTCCAAGTCTGGCGACGACGCGTCGGCAACGGCTGGACATGGCAGCGGAACGGTTGCCGCAGGCCATGGAGCGGCAGATGGCGGAATGGACGCATCGGTTGGAGCGTGTCGCCGTCGGTATGAACGCGTTGAATCCAAAATCCGTGCTGACGCGTGGCTACAGCATCCTGTTGGACGGCGGCGGTCATGCGGTTCGTCGGGCGGACGAAACGTTTGAAGGGGCGAAATTGCATGCGTTACTGGGAGATGGGGGGCTGGATGTGGTCGTTGAACAGACGACAGATTGAAAAATCATTTCTCCGGAGATTGAGAAACTTACTGCTGAAGCTAGAGCCAATTTGGATATATGGAGTCAATAAACTTGGGTGAGAACTATCGGAAATGGCACAGGAGGAAAAGTATGCGTATTAAAAAATCAATGTTGTCATATCATATTAAGCAAATGATAAAATCCAAAGACAGGGATGTAAAATTGGATTTTTGTTACAAAATATTGGATATGCCTCTTTTCGTTTTGGGATCTTATGAGGATTGTGATTTTGAAATGTCTATAAGATTACTGCTTAATTATATATCATCAATTAATGATAATGAATTGATATTTCATCTTTCATCCGTGATAGAATTGCTCTATTATTCTAAACTATCTGCATTTAAAACTCTTTTCGATGAGTATAAGGATTCAACAAATCCCGTAATAGTCGATATTTGTAATGAATATTATTCTAAATTGTGATTTTTGTGAAGAGAGGTGAACAATGGAAGAAACGAAACAGAAAGAAGCAAAACAGGAAATCAAATTTGAGGAGGCGTTGGCCCGTCTGGAGGCGATCGTGGCGCAGCTGGAGAACGGCGGCCTGTCGCTAGAGGAGAGCATGGCGCAGTTTGAAGAGGGCATGCGTCTGAACAAGCTCTGCCAGGCGAAACTGAAGGAGGCGGAGCAGAAGATCGAACGGCTTGTGCGAAAGGAAGACGGCAGTCTGGAATGGCAGCAGAAAGCTGAAGATGTTCGCTTTTAGGGAGAGGCACGTTCCTGTGTGACCGGTCTATAAGCCTAGAATTCTAGAATCCTAGAAGAAGAAAAAGATGAATGACCAGCCTGAAAAACCATTGGATGGCGGGCAGGAGAATGTGGAGAAGCCGAAGGAACGGCCTGAAATTCTGCCGTTGCCACCACCACCGCCGCTTCCGTCAGTCTTGCCGCAAGCGGATTCTGACGGAACGGAGCCGCCGGATTTCGTGCCGTTCAGACCGCCGCGGCGGGAGCATTTTATGCCGTGGCTGGCGTTGCTGTCGAGCCAGAAGATTCCGTATCGCATTGAATTTCAAGATGCTGAGGCGTGGATTCAGGTGCCGTGGGAATGGGCGGAACGGGCGGAACAGGAATTTTCACTGTATGAGGCTCGTCATTTGGACTGGCCGCCGAAGACGGATGCAGTGGAAGAAAAGCCTGAAGAAGTACGTCCGCTTGTCAGTGATGAGGCATTCTGCGTGTTTCTATTGTTCTTTGCATTGCTGTTCCGTTTTTACCTGTGGGTCGGCGGCAGTCGTGATGGCATGAACAACTGGCATGAGTCGGGAATATGGGACAACGCCCTCGTGCGCAGCGGCGAATGGTGGCGGAGTTTGACGGCGTTGACACTCCATGCGGATGCGCCGCACGCGTTGAACAATGTCTTCTGGGGGTTTGCACTGGGATGTTTAGTTGGAACAGAAGTCGGTGCGGGGGTGGGACTTCTGACGATGACCATGTCGGGCTTCCTTGGCAATGGGCTGATGGCGTTGATTGGATTGGAGGGGCATCGCGCGTTGGGGGCTTCCACGATGGTGTTCGGACTGTTGGGGGCGTTGGGGGCGTTGCATACGCGGAGGGCATGGCGGCGGCATCGCCAGATACCTGGCGGGCCGATCGTCAAATTGATTCCATGGATACCGTTGCTTTCGATGGTGGCGATGCTGAATTTATATGGTACAGGTCCTGGCACGGACTTGATGGGGCATGCGTTGGGCTTTGCCATGGGCGCACTTATAGGCGTGGCTTTGCCGACGGATGACAGACGGCTATCCTCTTGGACAGTGCAGATTGGAGCGGGGCTTTTGGCTGTCGGGCTTTTTGTTTTGTCTTGGACTCTGGCATTGTCCAGATAAAAACAAAAAAGTTAAAAAATATTAAAATATGGGTTGACAAAGGCTTTTTCATCGGCATATTATGATTGTTTTTCTTATGTAAGTCTTCTATCTCTCAACAATTTAGAGAAACGTACCAAAAGGAGTTCCGAATGAAGAAGCATTTTACATTGATTGAGTTGTTGGTTGTCATTGCGATTATTGCGATTCTGGCCGCCATGCTGCTGCCCGCACTGGCGAAGGCCCGCAACAAGGCTCGCGCCATCACCTGCACGAACCAGCACAAGCAGATCATGCTGGCGCAGCAGATGTATTCGACTGATTATGACGACATGATGGTGGCGTGCTACTCGGCTATGGCGTATTCGTATGTACTGGCGGGAGACCATCAGTACTGCACCTACAAGGAATGCCATTGCCCGAACATCGCGAGCTACAACGCGCCGAACGTAACGTATCAGTGGTACACGATTGGCGTTTACTATGGCGTCTGGAATGGCAGTGCCTGGTACAACGCCAACCAGAGCAAGCTCGGTTCGTTCATGATTAACAATGGAGGCGTCTATTACAATCTGTCCGGGCTGTTGAAGCCGTCGGAGACGATGCTCCACATGGACACGCAGCGGTCGAACGGCACCAACATCGGCGAATGGGCCTGCGCTCCGGATGACCTTGTCGAAACAGGCTCCATCACCACGCTGCACAATGACATGGCGAACGTCTCCTATTTCGACGGGCATGCGGCAGCCATCAAGTCTGGTCAGGCGAAGGACTATGGTTTCAAGTACTTTGTGAATGCGAACGGCACGGCCATCAATATGCAGTAAAACGCATCTAACATCCAATTAGAGAAAAGGTTGGCGATTTGTTTCCGCGCCCATGGGAAAAAATGTTTCCGATGGGCGCGGAGTTTTTTTGGGGAAAAAGACGATAAAGCGGCAAAAAAAGTTTGATTTTTTCTCAAAGTTGCTTGTTTAAAGATAAATGTGTTGTATGTTATATCATCGTTCGGACAAAAAACAGGTGTCCGTGAAGTATCGTAACGGCATGGTGCGCATGGTGCGCTCCATAAAAAATGTAAGGAAGTAAGATCATGACCATGACGAAGAGAGATTTGGTTGTGCGCGTAGCACGCCAGGTGAACATGAAGCAGAGCGACGTGATGGACATCATCCAGCTGGCGTTGGATACGATTACGGAAGAGCTGGCTGAAGGCCGCAACATCGAATTCCGCAATTTCGGTGTCTTCGAAGTGCTGACCCGCAAGGCTCGCATCGGCCGTAACCCGAACTCACCGAAGCAAGAGGTGCAGATTCCGGAACGCGCAGTTGTCAAATTCAAGCCTGGCAAAGAAATGCGCAAGCTCGTCTTGAAGCTTGACCCGAAGACTCTGAAGAGCGATGATGAAGACTAAAAACACTTTGGGGTAATTCCCAAGTGGCGAGTCAAAGGCGGGAAGTCGGCATTTGCAAAGGTGACTGACTTCTCGCTTTGTGTTTTTAAATAGCATTGGTTTAGAAAATTAGAAGGTGGATTACAACAATGGGCGCAATCATGGAACCCCTGCCGGGGACGTCGGATATTTGGGAGCCGGAGACTTTGGAATGGATTGAATTGGAGCAGGCGGCCCGTGATGTGTTCCATCGTTATGGATACGGCGAAATCCGCACGCCTATATTCGAAAGGACGGAAGTGTTTGAGAAGAATCTGGGCGAGGAGTCCGATGTCGTCCAGAAGGAGATGTACACGTTTAACGACCGTGGTGGCCGTAGTTTGACGCTTCGTCCCGAAGGGACGGCGGGTGTCATCCGTGCGATTGCGAACAGCGGTCTGGACCAGGGGGACGAACGGCGTGTGTTTTATTTCGGGCCGATGTTCCGCGGGGAACGGCCTGCTGCGGGACGGCGGCGGCAGTTCCACCAGATCGGCGTGGAGTCCGTCGGTGCGAACAATCCATGGATGGATGTCGAAGTGATGGCGATGCTGTGCCATTTTCTGGACAGTATTGGCTTGAAGGACTGCCATGTGAACGTCAATACCAAGGGGCTTCCCGAAGACCGTGAGCGGGTGACGACGGCGTTGAAAGAGTATTTTGCGCCTAAAATCAATGATATGTGCGAAGACTGCCGCCGCCGTTTGGAGACGAATGTGTGGCGCATTTTGGATTGCAAATGCGAACCGTGCAAGACGTATGCGCAGGATGCTCCGAAAATCATTGATTTGCTGAGCGATGCAAGCCGCGATTATTTTAATAAGGTATGCGAGGGACTGAAGGAAGTCGGCGTCGATTATGAATTTTCGCCTCGTCTTGTGCGTGGGCTGGACTACTATGTCCACACGGTTTTCGAAGTGACGCACAGCGGGTTGGGGGCGCAGGATGCCGTCGCAGGTGGTGGTCGTTATCGGATAGCCTTCCCTGGCATGAAGAATCCGATTGAAGGCATTGGTTTTGCGGCCGGTATGGAACGATTGATTCTAGCCCGTGAAAGCCTTGGCATGGGGGCTCCTGAAATCCGTGATGCCGACATCATGATTTTGAGCCTTGGCGAGAATGCAGTGTTGCCCGGCCTCCAGTTGGCGCAAGTTTTGCGGCAATCGTTTGGAAATTTGCGCATCAAGGCGGATTTCACGGCGCGGAGCATGAAGGCGCAGATGCGTGGCGCGAACAAGGCGAATGCACGGTTGGTGCTGATTCGCGGTGAAAACGAATTGGCTGACGGCACGATCGGTTGCAAGCTGATGGAGACGTCCGAACAGGTGACAATCAAGCTGGATGAACTGCATGATTTCATTTCCTGCAAATTAATTTGAAAACGATAACCATTTAATATAGAGAGATATAGCATGAGCAACGAAACGAGTAAATCCCTGCCGCGCACGAATATTGGAGCAATCAAGGAGAATCTGGACAAGCCAGTTCTGCTACGTGGTTTCGTGGAGAATTTTCGCGACAGCAAGGCGATGGCGTTCATCGTCATGAAGGACATTACGGGCAAGGTGCAGGTGACGGTCGAGAAGGAGAAGCATCCTGAACTGCTGGAGGAACTTGCGAAAGTCACGCTGGATTCCGTGATTTCCGTTGAAGGTGTCGCCGTGGTGAGCGAATACGTGAAATTGAACGGTGTCGAAGTGTTTCCGACGAAGCTGACGGTCGATTCCGTCGCCGACCCGCTGCCGATCGTCCGTGAGGCGATTCCTGCGACGAAGAAGAAGCCCGGTCTGGACCGTTCGGATATCGATACACGTTTGGATTACCGCTGGGTCGATTTGCGCACGGCGAAGAACCAGTTGATGTTCAAAGCGCAGACGGCGTTTGTCGCCGCGTTACGCGAGTTCCTGTTGAAGAAGGATTTCATTGAAATCCATACGCCGAAATTGATCGGCGCGGCCAGCGAAAGCGGCGCGGACGTGTTTAAGGTCGAATATTTCGACCGTTTCGCGTATCTTGCGCAGAGCCCGCAGTTCTACAAGCAAATGGCGATGGCGGCGGGTTTCGAGCGGATTTTCGAATGCGGCCCCGTGTTCCGTGCGGAGAAGTCGTTCACGAACAAGCATACGACGGAATTCACAGGCTTTGATTTGGAGTTCAGCTACATCGATTCCTTCCGTGATGTCATGGACATGGAAGCTGAATTGCTGACATACGCGTTGGCCGCCGTGAAGGAAAAGTATGGCGATCAGATTGCGGAAGCCTTTGGACTGGAAGTCATTGTGCCGACGCTCCCGTTCCCGACGGTCAAGCTGGCTGATTTGTACGCCGCCTTGGAGGCGGAGTTCGGATACAAGGTTCCCGAATCCGAAAAGGGCGATTTGACGACGGAAGCGGAGCAGTTGAGCTACGAATGGGTGAAGAAGCACTACAATCATGAGTTCCTCTTCATCACGGACTACAGCGCCGAAAAGCGCGCGTTCTACCACATGCGCGATGAGAACGGCATTCCACAGGGTTACGACTTGATTTGGCGCGGCGTCGAAATCACGACGGGCGCCCAGCGCGAGCACCGCTATGACGTGCTGAAGAAGCAGGCCCAGGAGAAAGGGCTCGACGAAGACGTCAAGTTCTATCTTGAGTTCTTCAAATACGGCTGCCCGCCGCACGGCGGCTTCGGCTTGGGCGTTGACCGCCTGACGATGCTTCTCTGCGGCCTGCACATCAACGAGGCGATGTTCCTCTTCCGCAGCCCGAAACGCCTTACGCCGTAAGGATTTGGAATAATAATGCTCCCTCGTGGCCGGACTCGCGTGAGCGTGTCATTTCCAGTCTATAGTGTTACGGCGTAATAACTTATGGAAAGCGAATTGCACATAACGCCGCAAGGCAATTTGCGGGATGCCGAGGGGACGTTTCAAAACGGAAATGGCTCCGGTCTTTTGGAGTTGCTTCAGAAGACCGAAAAACTGCCGGAGGGCAAACTGTATTTCCGGCAGATCATCTCCGGGCGTATCCGTCGGCTGTCCAACCAGGATGAACCGGAAGGCCGTGAACTAGCCGCCGTTTTCGCTGCTACCCGTCCGGAGGCGGTGGAATGCGCACAGGCCCTTTTGGCGGCTCCTCCGGTAGTCGGCGTGGAATATCTGGATGTGGCGCTGCTGCTGCGTTTGCACGAAGAGTTCGAGGCGGCGTTGCAGGATGGCTTCAAGATTTTCGCGGGCGACTTCGCCGAATACTTGCGCAGTCTTGCTCCCGCATGGCGGAATGTCGGCAAGGTGGCCTTCCATCTTGCTGAAAACAAAGGGGATGCAAGCGGGAAGCACCCGTTCGCCTTTCTCGCCAGTTACATCCATCGGACGGAGAACGAACGCCCAAGGCATTTGCCGCTGGCGGCGGCGTTGAAGGCGTACGCCAACGACCGCGAGGCGTTGAAGGCCGTCTTGGCGCCGATTGTCCAGGCGGCGGACGGAAGCGCCTTCATCCGCGATTTGCTGGAAAGCCGCAGAATTTTCCAGCCCATCGCCCTTGGGAGCGCACAGGCATATACCTTTCTGAAGGAAATCCCCCTTTATGAAGATGCGAATATTCTGGTGCGCATCAACAAGCTGTGGAAAAACAAGCCGCCCCGTGCGAAAATGGTTGTGACGGTCGGTTCGAGCAACACGCATTTCGACTCCCGTTCGCTTCTGGATTTCAAGGCTGAAATCTGCCTGGACGGAGAGGCGCTGACCGATGAAGAGGTCGCGGCGCTGCTCAAGGCGGAGGATGGTTTGGTTCGCATCCGCAACCAATGGGTCGTGGCGGATGCGCAGACCATCGCGGGGCTTCTGGCCAAATGGAAGGAAGCTCGCGAAATAGCCCATGCGGAGGGACTTACCATAGCGGAGGGACTGCGTTTGCTAGCTGGTGCCGAGGCTGATGGCGGCTTGTCCGGATCCAATGGCACGGTGGAGCAGGATTGCGTCTTCCGCGCGGGAGGCGAGTTGAAGCGGCTTCTGGACGATATGGGGGAACCGTCGTCCATTTCCGTACCGCGCCTGCCGGACTCGCTGGAAACCACGCTGCGCGGTTATCAGGCGGTTGGCGTCGGATATCTTTGGCGGGCGACAACATTTGGGCTGGGCGTCTGCCTGGCGGACGACATGGGGCTGGGCAAGACATTGCAGCTTCTGGCGGTGTTCAGCGTCTGGAAGAATACGGGCGTATTGGACAAGCTGCCCGCCCTGCTTGTATTGCCGGCGACTTTGCTGGCCAACTGGCGGTCGGAGGCGGCAAAGTTCACGCCATGGCTGAAGCTTGTCACATTGCACAGTTCATCCATGGACAAGCGGGAATGGGGGATTTCAAAGAGAATCCATGCGTTTTCCTGTCGCGCTTCGATGTGGCTTTGGTGACGTATGGCATGCTTTCCCGTCTGGACGAACTGGCCAAACTTGATTTTCCGGCTGTTGTTGCGGACGAAGCGCAGGCGATCAAGAACCCCGGTTCCACCCAGAGCCGTACGCTGCGCTCCATCCATGGCGCAAGGCGCATCGCCATGACAGGCACGCCTGTGGAAAACCGTCTTTCCGACCTGTGGAGCATTTTCGATTTCATCAATCCCGGCCTGCTTGGCAGCCTGCGCTCATTCCAGAAATTCTCCAAGGGGCTGGAAGAGGACTACAGCCCCTTGAGAAAACTGACCAAGCCATTCATATTAAGGCGCTTGAAGACGGACAAGCGCATCATTGCCGACCTGCCGGACAAGACGGAGGTCAATGTGTTCTGCGGACTTTCCAAAAAACAGGCCGCCCTGTATTCAAAATGCGTGGACGACATGAAACGCGAACTTGAGACTGAAGACGAGTCAATCCGTCACCGCGGTCTCGTGCTGGCGTATCTGATGCGTTTCAAGCAAATCTGCAATCATCCGGACCAGTATCTTGGCGTAGGCACATATGCCCCCGCCGACAGCGGAAAATTCCAGCGTCTGGCGGAGATCGTGGAGGTAGTCGCTTCCAGGCAGGAGAAGATGCTTGTCTTCACGCAATTCCGTGAAATGACTGGACCGATTGCGGATTTTCTTGCACAATGCTTTGGGAAAGAAGGGCTTGTTCTTCATGGCGGTACGCCCGTCAAGGAGCGGAGTCGGCTGGTCACTGATTTCCAGCGGGAGGACGGTCCGCCGTTTTTCGTGCTTTCCCTGAAGGCCGCCGGCACAGGCTTGAATCTGACGGCCGCCAGCCATGTCGTGCATTTCGACCGCTGGTGGAACCCGGCCGTTGAAAACCAGGCCAGCGACAGGGCGTTCAGAATTGGTCAAAAACGGAATGTGCTTGTCCATAAGTTTCTCTGCAAAGGCACATTGGAGGAGAAAATCGATGAACTGATCATGGACAAGCAGAGCATGGCCGACGAGCTACTGCACGAAGGCGCTGAAAAGCTCGTCACCGCCATGGGGACCGATGAACTGGTTTCGCTGGTCAGCCTGAATGCGGAGGCGGCGGATATTTAGTGGATGTTATGATGGCAGTCATTCAATCAAAACTTTGTTCATAGGGGGCAGCCGATGTCATGGTATGATTATTATTCCTATCCCGCATACGTCACGGTGGCGGAGAAAAAGCGCTCGTATGAGCAGGCGCGGAGGAAATTGCTGAAATCGGGAAGGGGACTGCATCCCGTTGTCATCGAGGGGCGTACCATCGCCAGAACCTTCTGGGGGCGCGCATGGTGCGACAATGTGGAGTCCTATCAGGACTATGAGAACCGTCTTGGGAGGGGGCGCAGCTACGTGCGCAACGGCGCCGTTCTGGACTTGCAGATCAAGCCCGGCGAAGTAACCGCATTGGTTGGCGGCAGCTATGGTGAACCTTATGAAATCTCCATCCAGATTGCGCCGTTGGACAAAAGCCGCTGGGAGGATTTGAAATCGCGTTGTACAGGGCGGGTCTCGTCGATGGTTGATCTGCTTCAGGGGAAGCTTCCACGGGAGGTTCTGGCGGAATTCTGTGACAAGGAGCATGGGCTTTTTCCTGCGCCGGACGAAATGCGCATGAGCTGTTCCTGCCCCGACTACGCGGGGTTGTGCAAGCATCTGGCGGCCGTGCTTTACGCCATCGGGGCGAGGCTTGACAACTCGCCGGAGCTTTTCTTCACGCTTCGAGGCGTCGATGGCCAGGAGCTGGTGGGAAGCCAGATGGTGGAGAATCTCACCGACGGCGTGGATTCCGAATTGGGAAATGCGGATTTGGCCGATGTGTTCGGGGTGGAGTTCGATTCGCCGGACGACGTGGTTGCATCGTCTGCTCCCAAAAAGGAACGACCTGCCGCCACGCCCGCGAAGCCGTTGTTCTGGACTGGCGATGCGGTTAAGGCGTTGCGCAGCAAGCTGGGCTGGACGCAGAAAAAACTGGCGGAAGCCATCCATCTGCCGAGCATAGCAACCATTTCCGCATGGGAGACAAGGCGGATTCTTGTCTCGGAAAAGTATTTTGAAGCGTTGACTCAACTTCAGGAGATGGCTGACAAGCTGCCCATGCCGGAAGCGAAGCCTGAAAAGGCCACTTGTCCAGAACTGCCGACGGCAGAACAGGATGTGTCATCTGAAAAGGCGACTGTCGAAGCGGCGGACAATGGGAAGACACCGGTGAAAACGGTTTCCAAGACGCGCAACTGGACTGCGGGGATGCTTCTGAAGGCTAGAAAAAGACGCGGTTTGTCTCGCCGGGTGCTTGCCGAAGCCATCGGTGTGTCTATTGGAACAATTGCCGATTGGGAGACAAAGGCAAGGCGCATCCACCCAAAGTATTTTTCGCTTTTGGACGCGCAGTTCCCAAAATGAAAGTAGAATCAACTCTATTTTCAATGGAAGATATGATGAATATATTAAAATAAGATGATAAGGGGCTAATGGCTTAAGAGCAAGAGTCAGAAAAGAGAAAACACGGCATGGGTGTTTATCTGAATCGAGGCAACGGATTGTTCAAGGAAGCCTTGAACGGACAAATATATGTGGATAAGTCGAAGATGATCCGCTCCGCCGCTCCCGCCGCTCCGAATTTCAAGCATCACGGCTGCAGGATGCTCAGAGCGTAATGAGTAATGAGAGTAGCCACAACTCTCAAAAACCGTGTTCTTTGTTCATTCACTATTCAAATACTGTCAATATTCCTGCCACCAGTGACACGGTCCCATATATCTACTTATCCATCAGTTGGTTGTGTATCGCCGAAAGCGCTTGCTTCATCCACGGCTAAAATTCTTTCGCCGCTATGCGGCCTGAAATCTGCGCATGCGCAGATTTTTGAGAGTCCCATCTACTAAGCACTCCCTGCTGTTCAGTCTTCAAAGAATGCGTTGAGGGAGGCAGTCTGCGGATCGCCGACGATGACGCCACGCGGGGAGGTGCAGCGGAAGCGGAGACGCTGTGTCGTCAGAGATGGATGCGACCAGACGATGGGATGGCGTTTGCCGACTTTCGTCTGGCTGTCCTGCGTGAAGACAATCGTCCATTTCCTATCTGCAAATGCCTCGACGGCAAAGGAGTATGGGGGAGCAGACGTGAAGCGTTCGGCTGTCAGCGCCACGTCCGAAAGCTTTTGCGGGGTGGCCAATGCCAATTCCATGGTCATTTCATTGCCGCCTTTTAGGTTGACGCCTTTTCCTCGCGTATAGGTCATGACCTCCGCCTGGCCTTCGGCGGCCGTCCATGTTCCTAACGATGTTTCAAGAGTCGTGAACGGACCGTTCGGAACGTTGTCGAAGATGGACGGGCTGCATTCGTAGGGACGGAATGGAATATCCTTATATAGCCAACTGACAGGGACTTTCGTGACGCGCGAATGGCAGAGTCCATCCAAGGCGCAGTAGCCGAGGAGGATGTCGTCGCCGACGAAATGGATGGCGATGTAGCAGTACCATCCGTTGCGGAGATTGCCTTCGAGGGTTTTGATAAGCGTCCACGTCCGTCCGTCATCTTTTGAGACGGCCATGCTGAGCGGGACGCGTTTGCCTGCCAGAAACAGGGGGATGTTGCGGTGGTTGTTCCAGACGAGCAGCAGGTCACCCGTCTTCGGGATTCGTTTGATGGAGGCGGGAGAGAGTGGCGACAGCATATCGGATGGTTGTGATTTCGTCCACGTTTCACCGAAGTCACTGGAATAGCTGACCATCTGGCTGCCGCAGCTGCTGCGGATGAACATCATGACGTGCCCGTCCTTCAGCTCGACGACGCCAGGTTCCTGGACGGTGATGCGCTGCCCGTTGTCGTTGAACACCTTCCATTCCTGCTGGCTGCGATGCCATGTGAGGCCGTTGTCGTCGGAGAGATAGCAAAGCAACGTGCCCATGTAGTCGCTCTGCGTGTCGCCCTGCTTGGCATGCTGGCAGAGCGGCATGACAAGGCGGCCGCTGGCCAATTGGATGACGCGGTCGTTGTTGAGGACGTAGTATCCGACTTCGCGTGGGATGCAGTCAATGGGCGCGCTCCACGATTCGGCTTCGTCGTCGGAGAAGCGGAGAATGGGACGGCAGTCGAAATCGTTGTTTTTCTTAAGGTAGAAGAGGGCGATGCGTCCGTTGGCGAGACGGAGGAGGCTGACGGACATGACGTTTTGCGCACCTTCGTTTTCGATGATGATCTTGTCCTGTTTTGTCCATGTCTCGCCGTTGTTGTCGGAATGGCGTTGTGCGATGACAGCCGCGCCATGGTCGCCTCCATGCGAACCGTTGAAATGCGTGTATATGAAGAGGATGCGTCCCGTCTTCAGTGTGATGAACGCGCCTTCGCTGTTTCGCGGGTTGCCGGGGCCGGGCGGCAGTTCGAGGCATTTTCGGGGCAGTTCAGCGGATGGCGCGGAAATGGCGATGTTAGTTGCGGCGAGCAGGCAGGCGGCAAGGCTGCTCAAGAAATGTCGGTTATTCATAGTATTTTGGCTTTGAAGCTATAGTTAAGGTTGACAGCGAGTGAAAGAAGGAAAAGTCTTGCATCCTTTTTACTGGTATTATAAACTATTTTTCATGGTATTGCAAGAAAAATACAGAGAATGGTGTAAATTATAGAAGTCTTTATTTTGAACACAGGGAGGAAAGAAACATGTCAAGACTTGTACCGCAGTACGAAAGTACACAGATAATATTGGCCATCAGTGAGATATGGCAACATGCCATTTGGAATCACGTGCCGCGGAAATCATGGAATCTCGTGCCGAAGCCGACGTTCGCCTTGAATGACGACATGCATGCCTGGGGGCGATGGATAGGCGGGGCAGACCGACTGATGGAAATCAAGACAGCGCTTGTGCTGGAGCATCCATGGTATGCCGTCATCGATGTGGTATTGCATGAGACGGCTCATCAGCTCGTCGAATTATTCGCACCGGATTGTGGCGAGCCACCTCATGGCGAGCGCTTCAAGTGGTTCTGCCGCCTGTTGGGAGCAAACGCTACGGCTTCTGGAGATTATCCGCCGCTGGATGTGCAGGTATTCGTCGATGACGTAAAAGAGCAGGAATCACCGATAGCGTTGAGAATACGCAAGTTGCTTGCGTTGTCGAACAGCCCTAATGAAAACGAGGCGAAAATGGCCATGATGAAGGCGAGGGAGCTGATGGCGAAGCATGACATGGGGGATATTGAGCATCCGAATTTTGTGAAGAATTCAAATGACTTTGTCTCCATCACATTAGGGAAACCATTGAAGCATATTACGTTGGATTATTCCTATCTGGCGAATATCCTGAAGGATTTCTACAATGTCTTGACCATCTGGATCAGCGCCCCGACAAGTTTCAATCCGCTGACATGGGGGAGAACGCTGGAGGTATCAGGAACGCCTCTTGATGTGCGCATTGCGTCATACGCATTTGACTTTTTGGAGAACTATGTGGATATGGCATGGGAGAACCAGCCGGCGGCAGTGCGGCGTTCTGGCGGGATGCGCCGCCGCCGCGATTTTGCAATTGGCGTGTATTCCGCTTTCTACGAAGTACTTGAGGCGCAGAATCGCAGACCTGAAATGCAGGCGTTAGTCCATGTGGAGCATCCAGAGCTGGATTCGTATTACAACAAGCGCTATCCGCACGTGCGCCATTCGTCCTCCAGTATCAAGATTGACAAGAAGGCGCGGGAGGCAGGGGCGGAGCTGGGGCGTAATCTCAGTATTCCCAAAGGGCTGGAAAATGAGGGAAAGGGCCGGAAGATGCTTCATTGAAGGCGGTCTCTCCATGCTTTGACCGCGACTTTCAGTTGCATGATGCGAAAGTTGCGGTAAATTAATAATTTTTCCTTTTTGCTGGAACGATGTTATCGACAGGAAAAAGAAGACCATGTATCTGTATTTCATTCGACACGGAAAACCCAATTACAAAATTGATCGTCTTGTACCTGAAGGTTGGGAACAGGCCCGCGCCGTCGCCCCAAGGCTGAAGGCAAGCGGAATCGATGAAATCCACGCCTCGCCCATGGGACGTGCGCAGGAGACTGCGCAGCCGACGGCCGAGCTGCTGAATCTTCCGATTATCACGGAGCCGTGGGCATACGAGCTTGGAGAAGAGTCACATACAACGTATCCGGATGGCAAGTCGCGGTTGCTTTCCGCCATGCCGTCCATCTACATGGGGCAGAAGGCGCATCGCGGGATGGACGTGGAGGAGTCGCTGGACAAGATCGCCGGCTTCCAGGGCCGTGAGTTCAAGAAACGTTATCATGCGATAGCGGAAGGACTTGATGCAATGCTTGCGAAGCTTGGCTATGTGCGCAATGACGATGGTTTCTATGATACGGTTGCGTTGAATGACCGTCATGTAGCGCTGTTCTGCCACGCGGGGATGATGCGCGTCATGCTTTCGCATCTGTTCCATATTCCGTACCAGTTATTTGCGGGGACGTTGCAGACGCATTTCACGGGCATCACGATTGTGCATTTTGCGACGCGTCCATGCTACGCCACCTGCGAAAGGCCTGGCTTCCAATACACGAACGACAATCTGGACGATATTCCCGACGTATTCCCCTGCCAGCCGTGCCTGGTATCCTACGGTGACATCGGCCATCTTTATCTGGATGGGCAAGTCCCTGTGCATTACATACATAGGGATAATTTCTAGAAATCTGACATCTTGGTTTCCCTTATTTGCTCCGTGTTTTCCAACAGCATTTGTGATGATTTTGCATGATTTTCTCCCGTTTTGGGTGGTATTCATACCAACGTGGATATATTATAACAAGGTAATGTGAATTGTTATATATGCACTTGCGGAATCACCATTGAAAAAGGAGACTGGCATGATAGTCGTCAATACAGAAACCATTCCAGGCAAAATGATTGTGGAGCTCAAGGGGCTTGTGCAGGGCAATACTGTGCGAGCAAAGCATTTTGGACGCGACTTGGCTGCATCCTTCAAGAATTTGGTCGGTGGCGAGCTGAAAGGATACACGGAACTGCTGGTGGAGGCGCGTCGCGAGGCGGTGGCGCGGATGATTGCGCAGGCGGAGGAGCTTCAGGCGAACGCAATTGTCAACGTGAGGTTTGCGACGAGCAGCATCACGGCGGGTGCCGCGGAGTTGTATGCGTATGGTACGGCGGTGGTTGTGGCCGATTATCCGAATGCGTATCCGAATCCTGTTCCGTCTGCTGGCGAGAATGCCGAACCCGTTCCGTTTGCGGCTCCTATTCAAACGCCAAATCCAGATGGGGGTATAAACTATGGAAATTGAAGATCTTGTCTCCTTGATCTTCACGATAGGATTACCTTTTGTCCTCATTATTGGTTCTTGGATAATCCATCGGTCGATTGAGAATTCGCGCCATAAGTATCTAGATGATCAGGAGGCGTATTATCGGAACCGCATTCGTGTTACGAATCTGAAATTGTTTCCCGAAGGCTGTTGCGACTCCGCTACATTGGTTTCAGGAAGTGCCGTCATTGCAAGTAATTATTTCATCTCTTTCATTTCGCAATTCAAGCATATTTTTGGCGGAGAAATGACGGGATATACGCAGCTTTGCACGGATGCGCGCAGGATGGCGTTGGTGCGGTTGCTGCAGGATGCGGAACAGGTCGGTGCAAACATGGTTTACAACGTTCGTTTCGAGACGGCGACGATTGCCACCGGCAACAAGAACAAGGCTGGTGGTGTGGAGCTGATTGCATACGGCACAGCTGTGCGGGAAAGGTTCCCGTTGGCGGTTCCAATTCAGTAAGTGTCGTTTTGTGAAAATGATATGGTTTAATTGAGAAGCAATGAACCAGAAAGACAAAAAGCTGTTTTCCGTTGACAACGAAATTGCGGTACATTCGGATATTCCGCATGAAGCCGCATCGGAGAAAAATCCTTTGACGGAGACGGGAGTTGAACCATCTACTTCCGACTCCTATTATTCGTCCGTTGCTTTCGAACAGGGGATTCCTGTGGTGCCAGTCGGTTCGTACAGTCGGAAATTGGCGGCGGAAAGCGCAAAATACACTTTTGGCAAGGTATTGGTGATAACGCTTTTGTGCGGCGTGGTCGGCGGCTTGCTGTCTGTTCCGGCCGTCTTTCTTCAGGGAAGCAATACAAAAATCACGATATTGCTTCTTGTTGTGTTCGGGCCGTTTGTGGAGGAGTCATGCAAGCAGTTGGGGATGATTGTCCAGCTTGAGAAGATTCCCGCTTCGGTCAAATACAGCTGGCAGTTCTTTTTGGTGGCGGCCATGGGCGGCGCGATTTTCAGCATTCTGGAGAATCTGATTTATGAACATGTCTATCTGGCGAAGCTGCCGGCGGATCAGCTTGCGGAAATCATGGCCTTCCGCTGGAAATACTGCGTGTTGTTGCATATTAGCTGTCCATTGATTTCGGCATTCGGGCTGCGCCGCGTGTGGCTGAAAAGTCTCGCGGAGGGGCTACCATGCAAAATCGAAAAGGCATTCTATTGGTTTGTCGCCGCCATGACTGTCCATGGACTTTACAATCTATCCATGATCCTTTTGGAAAAGAATCTGTTCAAGGCAGGAAACTGAATTGATTAATGATTAATGATTAATGGTTAGACGCAACTCTCAAAAGTCGTTTGGCAATTTTGCCATTTAGCACAAACGTTCCTGCCACCGCTACGCGGTTCTGTATGTATTTTATTGCCTTACCGTGGGTTACGTTCGCGCTTCCGCGCTCGCTACACCCACGGCTATGTTCCTGTCGCCCCCACGGGGCTTGAAAACCGCATACTTGAAGACTTTTGAGAGTTCCATCTGCTTAATGGTTAATAATCCAAAAGTGAAGATGTGGCATTGGGCAAACATGGTTTCAACGGCAAAATCTGTTTTTGAAACTTGCATTACAGCCATTCGCATTCCGATGTGTTTGGGTGGTGCTGACGTAACTTTCTTCACCGCACCTCAAAGGCGAAGATGTGGCATTTGCCTGAGCCATACGTGTGGTAGAGGCGGGAGCTGTGCCATGTGGACTTCGGGACGAGGCGGACGGCGCGGGTTTCGGCAGCGATATCGTCGCGGATGAGGCGTTGGATGTTGTCCGTCGCCTCGAAGACGGTGCGCCATGAACCGTCGTCCTCCAAGATGTCGATGGTGAATTCCTTGAGGATGCAGGTCGGGAAGCCGAACGACGTGTGCTCGTAGGATGCTGCGAAGAAGAGCCGCATGGGAATTTTCATGAGGTTCGGATTGCCTTCCATGTATTCGCGGTCGAGGTCGCTGTCAACGACAAGACGGAAAGACGAAATGTGGCGCTTTTCGGGGAAGGTACAGACGATTGGGATGTTCAGCTTGCCGAAATAGCCGTTGTCGTTGCCGTCATAGATGCGGTCAATGCCGTTGATGAGGGCGGATGGATTGCCGGTGGATGTCCATTGGGCATCTTTGCAAATAGTTGGGATGGAACGTTGTATATGCGGAAGGAAACAGTCGTCGTCCAGCAGGAGGTCTTGAATCTCGCGGATATGGAGCCGCCCTGTCTCGCGCGGATTGAGGCCGTATTTCAAGGCGACTGACGCGGCTGTGCCGACAGCTTGCCCCATGATGCCGCAAGTGCCCATGACGCGGGCGGATGCGAATGCGATATGGGAGGCGCTGAGGTTGCGACCTGCGAACATCAGATTGGCGACATTGTGCGAATACAATGAGCGGAAGGGGATTCCGTAGGCTTCTGTGAGGCGGCGTTTGAGCAGATGGCCTCCTTCATGGCCGTTCATGAAGAAGCCGCCCGGCAGGTGGTTGTCAATCTGCCAGCCGCCGTAGGCTACTTCGTCGTCGAAGGCGGCGCCGCGTTCGACGTCGTTCTGCGTCAGCGTGTAGTCGCCGACATAACGGAGCGAT
>JAGCSE010000338.1 GCA_017964325.1 Victivallales bacterium
ATCGGCCCCCGTCAATTCATTGAACGTACGATACAGCACGGACGGCGCATCGAGGAACAGCGGATCCGCCCGCACTTTCCGCAGCATCTCCTCGTCGTCATCCTGCGTCCGCAAAAGCCATGAAGCAGGAAGACAAATCAAACATAATACTCTTTTAGATAGGCGGTAGCCTCACTCTGCGTCAGATGATAATACCGCATCAGCCGTTGACACGCCTTTTCAAGAGATTCTCCTAAATCACGGCATGTCGTTATCAAATTATATATTCCATTCTTACGTTCTTCTTCAAGTGCCCTCGAAGACTTCTCCCGCTCTTCATCAAGTGCCCTCGAAGACTTCTCCCGCTCTTCATCAAGTGCCTTCAAAGCCTTCTTCCGCTCTTCCCGACGGCCTTTTTCCTTCATCTTCTCAATTGCCAAACACATATTGTTATGCTCCTTCTGCCTGGGGACCGTCAGATCGGCCCCCGTCAATTCATTGAACGTACGATACAGCACGGACGGCGCATCAAGGAACAGCGGATCCGCCCGCACTTTCCGCAGCATCTCCTCGTCGTCATCCTGCGTCCGCAAAAGCCATGACAGTGGGCGGAGATGCGATCTCATGCCCGAAACCTCCTCTTCAGCTAAATCGACGAGCGACACGACGTTCGCAGGGCAGTCGGCCATGAACGCACGCAGTTCCGGATTCCTCACGTCAACCATATCCTGCAAACGCATCGGACCGCTCCACGGCTCCCTTCCAAGATACAGCGCCAGCACGACGACCGGCGGAAGCAGCTCGCCTCGACGAAGCCCCGAAAGGAACTCCGCACCGTCTTTCAGCCTTCCCTCCGCCAGGTTCCTCTCCTCCTGTCTTTCCCGGCAGACCTCCCACCGCCCCCCCGCCGAAAGCAGATTCCTCAACGGCATGTCCAGCGACACATCCGTTTGGTTTTCAAGGCACATCAACACGCAGTCGGTGCCCCCCATGCGGCGCACAATCCCCTCTTTGACAAGATCGTTCATGCGACTCATCCACCCGCCGCGTCGCCGGACCAACGGCACAACTATCTCCGGGTTCATCTCCACCAGGCTCCCCGCGTCAACGGAGAGCCCCGCCCTCCAGAACAGCACGTTGAACGCATCCGCAAACACGTCATTGCGCTTCATCAGCACCTTCGCCGCCATGTCTTTTCTGCCCATCTTTTTACCAACCTATTATAGTATAATCTAAAAACTTAAAATAACAAATGAATTGACTGACAAAATAGACTATAGCACAGCAAAAGGAATATTCAAGAAATTCTTTTTATTATCATATAGAATCATTTATTATCATAAAGAATCATGAGAAATCATAGAAAGTCATAAATGGCATTTTGTTTATGTCAATTATTTCCAGCATTTTATAAAAAATGGATTAAAACGACATTTAGAGTATAATTTACATAAGTGTCGCTATAGAAACAGGATAAAAAAGGTGGAATGTTTGCACTATACCTTTTCGCTACGATGAAACGCCGATGGCATACCCACACCCAACGGGGGGACGCCGACGAGACTCCCCGACGCTGTCGCTACCATGGCTTCGCCTTCACCGTCCGCGGCTTGATGAAGCGATTCTGGCGCTTGATTTCACGCCATGTTCCAGGTGTCGATGGAGATGACACGGTTGAAGCTGATGACGGCGTGTTTGTCTCTTCACGTCTCTTTTCAACCGGTAGCGACAACAGTTCGTCAAAATCCGCAACTGACTGTCGCTCCGTCATTTCTTCTTGTTTATCTTTTGGCTTCAACCGTTTTTCCAAAATTTCCAGATTATGGCGGATGGCGGTGGAGGATGGATCCAACCGCAACGCCTCCTGCGTCAGCAGGATGGCGTCATGCGGTAATTCATCGGCAATCAACGCCGCCCAATTCGCCAACAACACGGCGCGACGCGGCGATTTCAACGGCAGTTCCGCCAGCTCGGAACGGATTTTCTCCGCGCGGTCATGTTTTTCTGTCGCTGTTTCACCCAACGGCGATGCATTGACATCGATCACCGCCAGAAATAATAACAACAGCAACTGCGGCGTCGGCGTCCTCAAAGCGATCAAAAACAAAATGACCACGACAATGGCTAAAAATCCGCCCTGCCCCCCTGGCTTCTGATTCAATTCAAACATGGAGTCAAACGAATGTGAAAAAGGAGCGGAACTCATTTCCGCACAAGCATCTATCTTCTCATTTGATGCCTGCGTCAATGCTGTTTCCCCAGTATCTGGATCATGCATCCAAACCTCTCCCAACGGAATTGGTTGCGGTGCACCAAGCCCGACACATCGCCACACAAGCGGAATCGTCCGTTCTTCCCAATAATCCATGCTTCCACCTTGTATCTCACCGTCAGACAACAAGATGGCGACAGCGAAACTCTGTGGATCAGCCATAGCGACCGTCTCCGCCATTTTCAATGCGGCGGCAGGATCGGAGCCTGGCAAATCCTCCAATGATGGTGCAAGCTGAGCCAAGGCATCACGAAAAGCCTCTCGATCCTCCGTCGGCGGCAAGTCCAGAAACGCCGAACCAGCAAATGAAACCAATGCGACCGGAACTTTCGGCATTTCCTCAACTATTTTGGTTGCAATGTTTTTTGCACGTTGGAGACGTGTGATGCCATGGTCATCTGCCAGCATGCTCCGCGAACAATCCACGACAAGAAACACCGTCGGGTGCCCTGTAGAAACATTCGCCCTGTCATTTTCCAAGCAATACATGACTGCCAACAGTCCGACGCCCCCTACAATGCACAGCAAATCCCATGGGAATGACGTCTTGAAAGCACGTCGCCGTTTTCCGCCGATGGCGACAGCCGCCAGCAGTGTCAATATTAAGATAATGAATGGCAACGACTTAATCCACATCAGCATTTTCTTTTCATTCGTGATATTATTATCATGCCTTTTCTTGTTTTTTATCCAATTGTCTGTATAATAAAATGTATAATGATTATGGGACAATTCAAATCATAGGCTCCAACAAGCTGAAAGGAAATCCATTATGAAAATGAAAGTCGTGCAGTGCTGGGATGACGGCGTCGTGACGGACATCCGTCTGATTGAAATTCTGCGCAAATACGGCGCGAAAGCGACATTCAATCTGAATCCAGGCCTGATGAAAGAAGAACGTCAGCCCTGCGGCTGGGTTCATGGCAAGAACTATGGCTGGAGTCACAAGGGATTCTACGGCGGTAAGATAGGCATAAATGAAATGACGGAAATCTACGCTGGTTTCGAAGTCGCCTCCCATAATTGGCGGCACGAAAACGCGGGACAAGTTCCGGATGATGTATTCATCAAATCTGCGTCAGATACACGCAAATTCTTGGAGGACAAATTCCAACGCGAATGCCGTGGCTATGCGTGGCCCTGCGGACTCTACACGCCGACAACCATGGCGCTGCTTCACGAAGCAGGCTTCGCATACGGTCGCACCACGAAAAACGTGGCAGATGTCACCAAATACGATGATTCCATGGCACTCCATTCCAACTGCCATTTCCAAGATTCCCAGTTCTGGGCCAAATACGATGCCGCAAAAGCCACTGGTGTCTTCTATTTCTGGGGCCACAGCTACGAAAATTTCGAATACGACGGACTCTGGGGCCAATTAGAAGAAAAAATCCAAATCATCACGGAAGATCCCGACACAGAATGGGCCAATGTCATTGACATTGTGAAATAACAGGATTATATTTCCATTTAGGCAATTTTCAATCTATAGAAAACAAAAGGAGAACATCATGGCCAAGATCGAAGGCAGCGTCTGCCTGAACCATCCAAACGTCCCTGCCGTCGCGCGTTGCGCCGTCTGCCGTAAACCTATTTGCGCGGAATGCATTGTCAAACATGAAGGTGTCACATATTGCTCGGCCAAATGCCGCGACGATGCCATCCGTACGGGTGCGATGGTCGAAGGCGTTGAACAGAGCAAGGCAAGATCGAACAATAAACGCATTATCATGACTCTCGTCAAATTGATCATCGTTTTGGCTTTGGTCGCGGGCGGTTGGTTTGGCTACAAAAAATTAAAAGAAGATCCGGAAGGCAAAAAGCTGTTGAAAAAAGCCACCACGGAAGTCAAGAAGGCCGGACAAAAAGTCGAACAGACCGTTGACCAAGGCAAGCAAGCCGTCAAGGAAAAGGGAGACGGCCTCATCAAAGACTCCAAATACAAAAAAGAACGCGAATCTTGGGTAAAATGATTAATGATTAATGATTATTCGTATTATTGATTACATTTAGCAGCAACAAACGCATCCTGTAGTAAGTCCACAGGATGCGTTTTTCATGTAAACAATTATCTCAATTTTTTAATTTTGATTTTTTAATTCTTAATTCTTGATTGTTTAGTTTGCCCAGTATTTAGCAAACAGTTTCGTCAGGCGATTTTGACCGACGGCTTTGACGGTTGCCGCATCGCAGTTGCCGCGCAGATTGTCCATCAGGATGCTTCCGAGCAACTTGTTCTCTTCATCGTGCTCAGGATAGAACTCGCGGCAGAGGTAATAGGCGAAATCGACCAGACGGTAGTCGCCGAACAAGACAGGGCCTTCGCCGTCATAGAACTGACCAGCCACGCTGTGGCCCGAACGGATGCCTTCCGCAATGGATTCAAACGACTTGTCCTTCGCGAACACAATCGTCGCACGACGGTTCAATGTGCCGCGCGCGCCATGGCTGTCCGTATTGCCGACCACGGGAATCATCTTCCCGCTCTTAATGTTTTCCTGCATCCACCAGTTCACATTGATCATGTTGTCTTCACGGCTCTGCATGTTCGCGCTCAGACCGATCAGTTCGATGGCGTCGACCTTGTGTTGCTTCATGACGTATTCGCGGACAGGCTTCGGCATATTTTCGCGCATGACGGCATGCCAGAATGGATGCGCGAAAATCGCCATGCCGCCATATTCGTGAATCTTGTCGAAGACCCAGTCCGTGCCCGCCTGCAGCCACCGCGTCTTGTGGTTTTCGTTCGGATCTATCTTGTCCGCCGCCGCGTTCAGCGCTGCGTTGAATTCGTCGAAATTGTCGTTCATGTATTTCGCGACGCTCTGCCTGCCGCCAAAATGGACGATATGGACCGCCGGCTCGAAGCGGTTGCGGCACACAAGCGTATCCACCGGTTTGGGAAGAAGATGGATTTCTTCGCCTGGAAATATCTGGAAATCAAGGTCAAACGGCTCCAAAAATTTTTGCGCGAGTACAGCGGGATCACGCTGCATGTGATCTGTAATCGCAAGATAATCCAAACCAGCGTAGCACGCGAACGCCGCCACATAGCGAGGATTCTCGTCGCGGTTGCCGCATTCCGAATAGCTCGTATGGCAATGCATGTCGCCACGGAATGGACGCAATCCGAACAAATCCTCCTTCAAGGCGTAAAGCGCGAAATGGAAAATCTCCCTGGCCTTGCCACCGGTTGGTTCAAACATCAGGCGAAGTGTAAATTCGCCTTCCCATGGCAACGTGGCATCAATCGTCCAACAATCCGTTGCTTCATCGTAGCTTTGGACTGGCATCGGCTCGAATTCGCCCCATTTGCTCGGACGTCCGTCGAACATGACGCCGTTGTCGCCCGCGTAATCCACCCAGACACGACCTTCTTTCTGAATCGTCGCAAAACTCCGCTGCTCATAACGTGGCTTGATGACAATGCGTTTGCACTGGCCAACTGGCAGGATTCTCGGATAGACGTCAAAATAATCGTACAGCATGTTTTTCCTTGTTTTAAGCTATTGATTAAATATCAGTTGTCTTCATCATCAGCCGCGCCAGGATCCAAAAAGCGCTCGTCAATCGGATATCCTTCGTCGATATCTGTCGGTGCCTGGACAGGCAGTACGGGAGCCTTCGAAGGACGTTCCGCCGGCAGCGGCACACCGCCAGAATAGATGACACGACTCTTGTCCCAAATGTCCTCCAACGCATAGAAACGGCGAATCTCCGGCATCATGATATGGACGATGATGACGCCATAGTCCATGACCAGCCATTGGCTCGACGGATTGCCGTCCAATCCCCGCGGCTTGACTCCCTCATCAATCAACGTGCGGCGCAATCTGTCCGCCAATGCCCGCAAATGCGGCAGTGATGTGGCGGAGCAGACGATGAAGAAATCCGCCAAAATCGACTTCTCGCGTACGTCGAACAACTGGATGTCCGCCGCCTTGTGTTCTTCGCAGATTTCCACGCATCGCCGTGCGATTTTTTCAAAGTCCTGTTGTTGTTCCATAGTTATAACTCTCCTCACGATACATAGATATGATTTTCACGAATATATTCCGCCACGGCTGGCGGTACAAAGTTTTCAAGTGTCTGACCATTGCGGGCAGCCTCTCGGATCATCGTTGATGACAAAGCGCTCTGCGTCAATTCTTCATCGTTCAGGATGGAATCCGTGAGCTTGTACGCGTTCCGCATGCCGAACACCGCTTCAAGTTCGTGGATTGGCGGCCTTTCCACGCCCGGACGCGGATAGATAATGAAATGGTTGCGCGACACAAGCTCCGTGGCGCGATACCACGACGACAACCCAAGCAGGCTGTCCATACCCAAAATCAGGCAAAGCTCGCTGTCGGGATAGATATTTTTCATAATCATCATGGTATCAAAGGTATAGGATGGCGAATCCTTACGGTTAAGCTCCACGTCCGTTACGCTGAACTTTTCATAAGGCTCGATTGCCAAACGAACCATCTCCATCCGCTGTTCAGGCGTCGCGCAAAGACCGTTCATCTTGTGCGGCGGCATCAGCGCAGGCACGAATAAGATTTCATCCGCCTTTTCCAATTCCAAAATTTTCTGTGCAATCATCAGATGCCCATTATGGATCGGATCAAACGAACCACCGAAAATCGCGACACGCGGCTTTCGCGCATACGGCAGAGGTTCTTCTTCTTCGAGCTTATCGTCGCCATAATCACGATAACGACGGTATGGACGAGCGGCATCATCATCTGAACGCTGTTCTTCGCTCGTTTCAGTTCCAATGGCAACTTCGCCGTTTGTCTGCTGCTGTTCAGCAGCGCCGTCGCTTTCAGGCTGTTCCTGAACTGTTGGGTTCTCGGCATCATCCTGCTCTACAACAGCTTCATTCTGGACGATTTCGTTGTTTTCCTGCACTGGAATGACTTCAGGCTGCTGTCCCGCTTCGTCTTGAACATCGCCGTCCAACAGAAGTTCCTCCTGACTATCATCGTGCTCTGTAAGGGACGGCTTCTTCGGCTCTGCCTGGTCGTCTTTAAAATGCCAGAAAGGACGTTTTTCTGCACCATCGCCTTGCCTGTCAAATTGCCGTGCAGGACGATCATCCCGACGGCCGTCGCCATCGCCAAATCGACGATATGGACGACGTTCACCAGAACCATCGCCGTCACCAAAGCGACGGTACGGACGACGTTCGCCATCGTCAAAGCGGCGGAACGGCTTCCGTTCGCCATTCTCATCATCGAACCTACGGAATGGCTTCCGCTCACCGTCGTCAAAGCGGCGGAACGGCTTCCGTTCGCCATTCTCATCATCGAACCTACGGAACGGTTTCCGTTCGCCGTCGTCAAAGCGGCGGAACGGCTTCCTTTCGCCATTCTCATCGTCAAATTTGCGGAATGTTTTCCGTTCGCCATCGCCTTCACCAAAACGGCGGAACGGCTTTCGTTCGCCATCATCAAACCTGCGGAACGGCTTCCGTTCGCCATTCTCATCGTCAAATTTGCGGAACGGCTTCCGTTCGCCATTCTCATCATCGAAACGGCGGAACGGCTTCCGTTCGCCATCGCTGTCACCAAAACGGCGGAACGGTTTCCGCTCGCCGTCGCCGTCACCAAAACGGCGGAACGGCTTCCGTTCGCCATCGCCGTCACCCAAACGGCGGAACGGTTTCCGTTCGCCGTCGCCGTCCCCAAAACGGCGGAACGGCTTACGCTCGCCATTCTCATCATCGAACTTACGGAACGGTTTCCGTTCGCCGTCACCGTCCCCAAAACGGCGGAACGGTTTCCGCTCGCCGTCGCCGTCACCAAAACGGCGGAACGGTTTCCGCTCGCCATTCTCATCATCAAAACGGCGGAACGGCTTCCGCTCGCCATCGCCGTCACCAAAACGGCGGAACGGTTTCCGCTCGCCATTCTCATCATCGAAACGGCGGAACGGCTTGCGGTCACCATCGCCGTCACCAAATCTACGGAATGGCTTTCTCTCGCCATTCTCATCACCAAAACGGCGGAACGGCTTACGTTCGCCTGAACCATCGCCATCACCAGATTTACGGAAGGGACGACGTTCACCGTCGCCGCCACGGTCACCGAAACGACGCGGCGGACGCACCTCACGTTCTTCCCACCAACCGCCTTTGCCGCTTTCAGGGGCCTTCTGCGGCTCATCCTTACGCTCTTCTTTCTTCTCTTCGCCTTTGTTGTCAAAATTTTCTGTCATGTCTTGCCGCCCCAAATCGTTGTGCGATACGAAAAATACATTATATTATACGCGCTATGTGAAAAAGCATGCACGGGACAAAACCAACAAGTCCCTTGTGCAATACTATACTATATCATGAAATCGACAAAATGTTAGTCAACTGACAGAGAAAATCAACGTGTTGATAGGTGTAATGGGAGACATTCATGGCAACATCGAGGCGCTGACCGCCGTTGTTGCCGAATTCAAACGACTCGCAGTGGATGATATCCTCTGCGCTGGCGACGTCGTCGGCTACGGTGCCGCACCAGGGGAGTGCATTGATTTCCTACAGGAAAACAAAATCCTTTCCGTCTGCGGCAACCACGATTTCTTCACTGTTCACAATGACTTGGACAGGAAAGGAATACGCGAAGATGCACAAGAAGTTTTCGATTGGAACCGCACCGTCCTCTCCGCCAGCCAGATGAAATGGCTGGACAACCTTCCTATGGTTCTCGAAGACCCGAAGCACCATTATACAGTGCGCCACGCCTCCTGCCAGCCATTCCCCGACTGGGGCTACGTCGTCAGCGAACACAGCGCCGCCCTCCATTTCTTCTTCCAAAATGCCCGAATCTGTTTCAACGCCCACTCTCACGTGCCGATTCTCGCCTTGCATAAGCCAGGCGAACACGTTGCGTTCCAACGACTAGAAGGTCTCGTCCAACTGCCGCAAGGCTATGACGTACTCATTGGTGTCGGTTCCGTTGGACAACCACGGGACGGCAACAACCGCGCCTGCGGCGTCGTTTACGACACCGTATCAAACTCTGTCTATCTCTTCCGCGTCCCGTATGACATCCCCTCCGCGCAACAGCGCATCTACAAAGCCAAACTTCCAGTCTTTCTAGCTGAACGACTCTCCGTAGGACGGTAACCTATGACTGAATCCTCCCTCAATCCAAGTTTGATTGAACTGCTTTACGACGCCGCTAGCATCCGCCGTTGGAACGACCAAATCAATCCGATGGATTTCACCGAGCTGGACAAGCAATCCCACAAAATGATCATCGCATACGTATTGGCGCGCTTCGAGGAAGACCAGACACCAGGCTCCATCAACTGGCTTCATCTTATCGAAGGCGGTCTCTTCGAGATGCTCCATCGAATTGTCCTGACTGATATAAAACCTCCTATCTTCCACAAGATGATGGCCGAGCTCGGCAACGAACTCAACGAATGGGTGTGCCGCAACCTGCAGGACAAGCTGTCGCAGGTCCGTGGCGGCTTCGATGAACGCTTCCGCCGCTATTTTTTCGACCAGTCCTATTCCACCAAGGAAAAACGTGTTCTCAAGGCCGCCCATTTCCTTGCCACTCAATGGGAGTTCAACATCCTCTATAAGATGTGCCCGTTCATCAGGGGAACGGAGCAGATCCGCGAGCAGATCGAGGACCAAATAGAAGACCACTACGACCTGCTCGGTGTCCAGAAGATCTCCCTGAAACGCAAAACAGCCGGTTTCGTGGAACTGTGCGGACAGCTCCGCTTCCAGAAGCGATGGTCGCAGTCGCCGCGCATTCCTGTCACGTCCGTTCTTGGCCACATGCTTGTCGTCGCGGCACTTACATATCTTGCCATGCAGGACACCGCTGCCTGCGAACAGCGCATCGTCAACGATTTCTGGGGCGGACTTTTCCACGACCTGCCCGAAGTCCTCACGCGTGACATCACAACGCCAGTGAAAAAATCCGTTGAAAAATTGGACGAGCTCATCAAAAAATACGAGAAGGAGCAGATGGAGGAAAAGCTTTTCCCCCTCCTGCCCACCCCTTGGCATCAAGATTTGCAGTATTATACGGAGGATGAATTTTCCAACCGCGTCATCATCGAGAACCATACCATCAGCGGCCTTTCATACGAAGAACTCGACCGTGACCACAATGTTCCGGAAGACCATCCCATCGATGGCGAAATCATCCGCGCCTGCGACAATCTCGCGGCCTTCATCGAAGCCTCCCTCTCCATCCGCCACGGCGTCACCTCCCGCCATCTGGACGAAGGCGTCGAACGTCTCATCAAAATCTACCGCGACAAGTGCATCGGCCCTGTCGATTTCGGTCAAGTCTTCCGCGCCTTCCTGCCGCCTACAGCAAAAATACAGTAGCGGCAGGCACTAGTCTTCCTAGCCGCTCATGACACCATTCTCATCACGGCGTCCACTACAGCCTTCTCATTCTTCAGGCAAGATATCCCTAACAGTGAAAGGGTTATGGAGTCCTCGGCAACATTCTCCTTCTTCATAAAAAGGGTCTGATTGTCACTTATCTTCAACAATTTGGAAAGAAGTTTATCCTTGCTTTGATATTCACTTGGCAAAAATACAGCTAATTGCTTTAATTTAGTTCCCCACGCTGTTTTTGTACAAAAATTATCACCGATGGCATTATTCGCTCTGGCAATTTCATACGCTATCAGAAGTGCCTGTCTTGGAGTCAATTGGAGTGATTGCTCCATAATATGGTTAACTTGTTGCAGGACGGAAACTGATGTTGAATCTAAAATCTCAGATGAATGCGCATTTATTTCGTTTTCCAATGACTTACATTCATCTAAAACAAAAAATTTCATAAAAGCCATTCGATATGACATTAATGTCTTTTCTATACCAAAACCATATACTGATATTCTTGGCCTAAGCCTTTGAACAAGAGGAAGAAAATCAGAGTCACTGGAAACGATGCATATTACACTCACCGTATTTGTCAAAGCGGCTTCCAAAGCATCCAGCATCAATGCAAAATCGGCGCTGTTCTTTTTGTTCTCACAAATACTGACTTGTGGAAATGCCTGAATGGCAAACTTTTTCATCCCTTCCTTCCATGACTTGTCACCAGAAAAGGCTGATAAATTCCCGTAGGCCCGACAGATGACAATATCGCCCAACTCCGCGGCTTTCTTCATGATTTCATCCGCGTATGCAACAGAGATGTTGTCAGCGTCAATATATACACCCACTTTATCCATAGTTACGTCTCCACAACATCTTACAAGATTGTCATCAATGCCTTGGATTTCTACCGTTTATTCTCATTTCAGTTCGAAATCCATGAAAATCGGCGAATGGTCGGAGGCGTCCAACGCATCCTGCTCTAGCACGATGACGAAGCGTTTCACATCCACTTGGTCGCCGCGAATCATGATATGGTCGATGGATGTCTTGGGAATGTCGTCCTTCTCGCGCCGTTTGCCGTGAAGCTTGCCATCTTCACCTTTCACGGGATTGCCGTGGTGGGAACTGGCCTGTGTCGCATCGGGCGCGATTTCCGCAGCAGAACGGAAGCCATTGGTTTTCAAGATGTTCATCGGCTGCGAGGATATCCAACAATTGTAGTCGCCACCAATCATAACAGGCGCGTCGTACTGCTTTTGCAATTCCGTCAACACATCGTTCGTCTCCTTTGCGTTGATGGTGCGGATGTAGTTGTTTTCAGGGCCGCCCTTCCACCAGAAATGCGTGGAAGCCGCAATCACCTTCTTGCCCGTCGTCTTCTCTTGCAGGATGACCCACGTGAAGCCTTTGGAGCGGTCGAGGCTCGTATGATACAGATGCAACCCATGCGCAACCATCGTCCACCGTGACTTTTTGAACATGACAGGAACATGACATGGAAATTTTCCCAACGGCTCCATAACCGTCTCGTATTCATCCGTGCTCTCCGTGAACAACCGCGACTGATGCCAGTCCGGATGCACTTCCTGCAACGCGATGATGTCAGGCGAATACCGCTTCACAATGTCGATGATCGGTTGTTCGCGCTCCGCAGGAACTTTCATCACATTCCCCCAGATGTTCCACGACATCATCCTGATTGATGTTCCATCCGCCATGACCAACATCGGCAAGCACAACAACAACAATAACTTATTCATCTTATTTTCTTTATCCATTTCTTTTGACTTGAACAACAAACCACTTCCACCTTACTCTTTTATTACAATAACTCCATTTCAAGTCTTCGCAAATTCCCCCCTGAAATGTGTTATACCTCTGTCTTGCCTTCTCCCTGTTCTGTACCGGCGGCGGAAGCCGTCGGGCGAAGGCTCAAGCTTCGCTACCTCCCAAGCCACAAACGGGCGGCGCGCCTCTCTGTCCACTGCTGGCGGCGGCGAAGCATTCTGTGAAAAAACTGTGCAATCTGTTGTGCCAATATATTATGCCATTCTTGTTGAAACCTATCACAAGTTGTGTTAGATTACTGCATTCCATTCTTTTCACACCTTATTTCCACACAACCATGCACAAGCCATCCATTCTACTTGCCGTCGCTATCCTTTCCGCAACCGCCCTGTTCGCCGATCTGAAAGTCGAAAAGCTCCGTTGCGAATATCTTGCGAATCCCATAGCCGTCCACGAAGCTGTTCCGCGCCTTTCTTGGACGTTGTCATCCAATAATTTAGGCGCGAAACAGACTGCCTATCGCATTCTCGTCGCCTCAACGGCGGAGAAGCTCGCCGCCAATCAAGGCGACATCTGGGATTCAGACAAAGTCATTTCAGACGAAAACGTCTTGATTCCCTACGCTGGCCCCACACTGACATCAAAGCAGGACTGCCATTGGAAAGTGCAAGTATGGGATCGTGAACAAGATACGCCGTCGCCATGGAGTTCGCCAGCCTACTGGCGCATGGGTCTGTTGAAGCCCGAAGACTGGAACGGCGCACAGTGGATTGTCCTCCCAAACACAGCTTCGGAGTTCAAGACTGACCACAACGGCTTCCACAGTGCCTTCGTCCCCACCGCCGACACCGTCCAATGGGTCCAGATCGACTTGCAGAAACCAACGTCCATCGACTCCATAAGACTCTATCCGACATGCCCCTACGACTATGCTCCCAAGACGCCGGGCTTCCTCTTTCCCGTCCGCTATCGCATCGAAACCGCCAACAAAGAGGATTTCTCGGACGCCGTCCTGCTCGTCGATATGCAGCAGGAAGACGCCCCCAATCCGAAAACAAATCCCGCCGTCCACATGTTCGGGCCCAAAACAGGCCGCTATGTCCGACTGACCGTCACGAAGGTCAACCGCAGCCGCGACGGCTTCGGCTACACGCTTGCGGAAATGGAAATCTTCAACGGAAAAGAAAATGTCGCGTTGAACAAGCCTGTCACCGCCTCCGGCATCATCACCAGCGGCGGTTGGGGCTATGCGCGACTCGTTGACGGGCGCCTCGTCTCCGAACGCGGCAACGGCGGCGGCCCGCGCCCTGCCATCCGTTTCCGCAAGGAGTTCAAACTGGAGAAGAAGCCCAACCGCGCTCTCGTCGCCGCCACCGGGCTCGGCACATACGAACTGTTCATCAACGGACAGCGTGTCGGCGATGCCTATATGGCCCCCGAATGGACCGCCTACCCCAAGCGAATTTTCTATCAAGTCTATGATGTCACGTCACTTCTGGAAGAAGGCGACAACACCGTCGCAGCGGAGGTCGCCTCCGGCTGGTGGGACAGCCCCATGTTCGCAGGACGTCGCGTTCCAGGCTGCGAATACTGTTTCAAAGCCTTTCTTGATATTGATAATGCCACAAAAGTCGTCACCGATGCCACTTGGCTCGCCAACGATCAAGGTCCTGTCCGCCGCGCGGAAATCTACTACGGCATCGACTACGACGGCACACGTGAACAGCCATTTTGGAACGACGTCGGTTTCGATGCCTCCAAATGGTCGTCCGCCATCGTCATTCCAGCCCCTAAAGGCTCCGAAAACGCTCTCCTCCTCGGTCAGACGAATGAACCGATCACCTGCGAACAAGTTCTGAAACCCAAGACACTTACAAATCCAAAGCCTGGAGTTTGGGTCTATGACATGGCACAGAATATGGTCGGTCTATGCGAACTGACGGCAGATGCCCCGCGCGGTACCGCCATACGAGTCGCCTTCGGCGAAATGCTGAATCCAGATGGTACGGTCTATCGCGCCAACCTTCGCGGCGCACAGGAGCTTTGGACCATCGTCTGGCCCGGCGGGAAACGCACGCTGTCGCCGCGCCATACCTATTATGGGTACCGCTATGTGGAAATCACAGGCCTGACCACGCCGCCGACGATTGACGATTTCAAAGGAAATGTCATGTTCTCCTCCGCCCCCGCCGTCAGCACCGTCATCTCATCCAATGACTTGATGCAACGCATCTTGCACTGCATCCAGTGGAACCATCGCGGCAATATGTTCAGCACGGCGACGGACTGTCCGCAACGAGACGAACGCATGGGTTGGACGGCCGATATGTTCTCCTTCTCCCAAACCGCCATCTTTAACCGCGATATGGCCGCCTTCATCACCTAATACGAGCAGGACATTATCGATGAACAAAAGCCAAACGGTCAGTTCCCCGACATCGCGCCTGGCGTCAACCACCAGACCAATTTCTTCGGTGCTCCCGGCTGGGCGGACACGGGCGTCCACCTGCCGTGGCGTCTTTATCAGAACTACGCTGACAAACGTATCTTAGAGCGTTCCTATCCTGCCGCAAAACGATGGGTGGATTTCGTCCACAAGCAATGCACGGACGGACTCATCTGGACGAAACACCGCGAACACGACTACGGCGAATGGCTCAACGGCGACACGCTCGTCCTCAACGGCTATCCGCATGGCCACTGCGAAATGCCGAAGGAGCAGTTCGCCACGGCCATTTTCGCCTACACGGTGCACATTCTCGCCGAGACAGCAAAAGTCCTTGGATACAAGGAAGATGTAGCTTATTACGACGATTTGTTCGAGCAAATCCGCAAGGCATTCCAAGCCAAATACATGAATGAAGACGGCACGTTCAAGCACGAAACACAGGCCAGTTATGCCCTCGCCCTCGACTTCGGAATCGCCTACGATTCGCAACGCGACAAAATCTTCGAACGTCTGCTGGCCTGCATAAAGGATTACAAAGACCATCTTTCCACAGGTTTCCACGCCACCCACCGCATGATGCTCCAACTCTCTGACAACGGTCATCACGACATCGCCAACAATTTCCTCAACCTCCGCACCGTCCCGTCGTGGGGTTACATGATCGACAATGGCGCAACAACGCTGTGGGAGCGTTGGGACGGCTACGTCGCGGGCCGCGGCTTCCAGAATCCAGGCATGAACTCATTCAACCATTGGGCGTTCGGCTCCGTCGGCGAATGGATTTGGCGAACGCTCGTCGGCTTGAATCCAGACAACAACGCGCCAGGCTTCAAACACGTCATCATCCGTCCGCGCCCCGATGCCAGAACTGCACAGATAAGAGCAGCTTATGATTCCATTCGCGGCAAATTCGACTTCTTCTTCAACTACAATGCCGCCGACAAACGCTACACATTAGTTATCGTCATTCCGCCATCGTCAACAGCGACCGCATACGTTCCCTGCACGGATGCCTCTTCCCTACGCGAAGGCAACAAGCCAGTCGCGGAAAACCCGCACATCCGCGTCATCCGCACCGAAAAAGACGCCGTTGTATTAGAACTTGAATCAGGCCGTTACAGCTTTATTTCATCATTTGACAAATAATCACTTCCATAACTTTTTCATATTGGAAATCACCATGAGCCAATTAAGAATGTTCTTAGACATTGAAAAGCATCCACTTCCAGAATATCCTGTTCCCGAAGGCTTCCGCATCACCCGCAATGGACCTGAAGTTGCGGAACGATATGAAATCCTCCGTGAAGGCGCGGGCTGGAGCAAGCTCAAGCCAGATTTTCTGACCAACAAAGTCATCCCAAAAGGACTTGTTTTCTGCGAGGAAATCGCCACGGAGCTTCCCGTCGCCAGCGCCACCGCCGAATTTTCCGACTACCAAGGCCATCGTGACGATTGGGGCAATCTCGGCCAAGTCCTCAGCCTTGAAGCCTATCGCGGCAAGAAGCTCGGCCTCGTCACCTGCCTGACCGCCATGCACATCATCGCAGAAACAGGCTTCACGAAAGCCACGCTCCTAACGGATGACTGGCGGCTTCCCGCCATCCGCATCTACATCGGAACTGGTTGGCGTCCATGGCTTTCCGAACCAGATATGCCAGAACGTTGGCAGAAAATCTGCGAAAACATCGGAGTTGATTACGCGACGCTCGAAACGTATGACAAAGACCTGCAATAAGAACTCTGCGCCTTTGCGCCCAGCGTCTCTGCGTTAAAAACTCTGCGCCTTTGCGTCTTTCCGCCTCTGCGTTAAAAACTCTGCGCCTTTGCGTCTTTCCGCCTCTGCGTTAAAAACTCTGCGCCTTTGCGTCTTTGCGTCTCTGCGTTAAATAAATAAAGGATATAACAACATGCCATTCAACAACCGTACAGCCGTTGTGACAGGAGCTGGCGGCAACATCGGCCATGCCATCTGCCATCATTTAGGTGCTTTAGGCGTCCATGTCGCCGCTACGGACATATCGCTGGATGCCGTCACAAAAAACGCTAAAGAACTTCAAGCTCTAGGCTATAATGTCCGCCCATACCAGCAGGACGTCACATCATCAGAAAGCATCCAAAGTTCCTTTGCACAAATTATTTCCGACTTTGGAAAAGTCGATATTCTCATCAACAACGCTGGTGTCTGGTGCCACCATGACGGCGGTTGCAGACATTTTCTCGAAACGATTTCGGACGACGATTGGAAACGCATCATCGACATCAACCTTCTCGGCACGTTCCACTGCATGAGGCAGGTCATCCCGGGCATGGCTGAACGCCATTTCGGACGAATCATCAACCTTGGCTCCATCGCAGGCAATTCCGGTCTTCCAGGCGCGGCGGACTATTCCGCCGCCAAAGCCGCCGTCATCATGCTAACGAAAGTCGCCGCCATGGAAAACGCCAAACGCGGCATCACCGTCAACAGCGTCTCGCCAGGCATGGTCGCACGCGGAGATGCCAGACCCAACAACGGCACATGGCTCGGACGCAGCGGCACGGCCGACGAAATCGCCCGCGCCATCGTCTTTCTTGCCGATGATGACGCAGGTTACATCACAGGCGTCGATGTTCCCGTCGATGGCGGGCGCATACTCGGTCCGCACAATTTCGACATCAACACTGATAATAAGTTCTTATCATAAAGATATCTAACAACACATCCCAAATTCATCGAAAAATCATGAAAAACTACCGAATCGTCGTCGTCACGCCTGGCAACGCACAACTTCTGGAATCAGAAGTGCACGAACCAGCTGGAAATGAAGTTCTTATCCGTAACCATTACACGGTCGTCAGCGCGGGCACGGAACGCGCCTGGTCACAGGACATGAACAATGCCCATCCCAAATTCCCCTGGTATCCAGGCTATTGCGGCTCTGGCGAAGTCGTCGCCGTCGGCCCGGACGTCAAAAACTACAAGGTCGGCGACAAAGTCGTCGTCAATTGGGCTGGCCACGCCCTCTATTCCATCAAGCACGACTGGACCGTCCCAACCAATTATTTGAACACAAATGCCGCCGCTGGCGCGACCTACAACATCAAGCAAGAGAAAATCGTGAAGATTCCTGAAAACGTCAGCATGCTTGACGCCGCCTTCACGAACATCTCCTCCTTCTCCTTCAACGGTGTCCGTAAGCTCCATCTGGAAATCGGTGAAAGCTGCATGATCGCAGGACAGGGCATCCTCGGAATCTTCGCGCTCCAAATCGCAGCCCTCAGCGGAGCCGTCCCGATGATCGTCTCCGATTTCTCCCCCGAACGCCGCGCTTTGGCACTCAAACTTGGTGCGGACTACGCCCTCAATCCAGGCGATGCAGATTACATCAAGCAGGTGAAAGACATCACGGAAGGCGAAGGCGTCCGCGCCATCGTTGAAGTCACAGGCTCCGCCATCGCCCTCCAGCAGGCTCTCGAATACGCCGCATGGGAAGCCCGCGTCTCACTGCTCGGCTGCACACGCATTCCCGACGCGCCCATCGATTTCTACCGCTACGTCCATTGCCGCGGCATCCAGATTTTCGGCGCCCACACCATGACCCGCGCCAAAGTCGAATCGGCCCCCTACCATTGGACGCAGGAAGACGACTACCGCGCCTTCCTCAAGCTCCTTGCCAACGGCAAGATGAAGGCTTCGGAAATCATTTCTGAAATCGTCACACCCGACAAATGCCATGACATCTACGCCATGCTTGGCGAAAACAAGAATCCGCCGCTCGGCATCGTCTTCGACTGGAGAAATCTGTAATCATTCCATATCGAGACGTGAGCGGAGACAATGTTTTAACGTCTTTTTGTCTTACGTCTCACGCGTCTCGCGTATCACATCACCTAAAAGCAATCTTCTCATCAAGATGATAGCAAGCTGGACGCAATAGCAAAATATTGCCGTTGCACAGTTAATCGCGGAACAAAACAATCCATCAATTCTGCTGTTCAGAAACCTCACGGACATGTTCCGCGATGGTTTCATTCACCTTCTGGCGGACGGCGTCCCCCGCCTGGCGGATGCCGTTCATCACGGCCTTGCCGTCCGAAATACCATGGCCGATGATGACAATGCCGTTTACGCCAAGAAGCGGAGCTCCGCCTATTTCCGAAAAGTCCGTTGAGTTCCGCAATTCCTTGAACGCGCCTTTCGACAGTAATGCGCCCAATTTCCATATCAACTTGGTACACACGGCTTTCTTGATGAGATGCCCCATCGACTTCGCCAACTGTTCGCAACTCTTAAGCACCACGTTGCCAACAAAGCCATCGCAGACAGCGACATCCACGCCGCCTGAAAACAAATCATGCCCTTCGACGTTACCGACAAAATTAATCATCTTCGCCTCGCGCAGCAACGTCAACGCCCCCTGTGTCAACTTGTTGCCCTTCCCCTCCTCCGTGCCATTGCAAATCAGCCCTACGCGTGGATTCTGCTTGTTCAGAATCGACTTCGCGTAAATCGATCCCATGATTCCATAATGCAGCAGATTGACGGGCACGCAATCCACGTTCGCTCCCGCATCCAGCAACAGGAAATTACCGCGCTCCGACGGCATAACCGCCGCAATGCCAGGACGTTCAATTCCAGGCAACATCGACAGGCGGAAATACGCAGACACAACCGACGCCCCCGTGCTTCCTGCACTGAAAACGCCGCTTGCACGACCGACTCGAACCAAATTCATCGCCACGTTGATGGACGAGTCCCGCTTCTGCCGAACCGCCGATACAGGATGATCTTCCATTTCAACAACCTGCGACGCATGAACAAGTTCCAACCGCGGATCGCCTAATATGCCGACCCGCTTCAACTCCGCTTCCATCCGCTTCTGGTCCCCCACCAGCAATAGCTTGAACGCTTTTCCATAGCGATCCAACGTCATGCCAACGCCGTCAATGATGGCTCCAGGCGCATAATCGCCGCCCATCACATCCACAGCTATATTGATCACTTGGCTGGTTTTCCGTTCCGGCATGCGAACTACTCCATGCTGACGAATCACTCAATCACTACATAAAATGCAGATGGACAATATCTTCTGACACCATGGCTTCAACCTCGCGCACGATGCCCTATACAGACAAATGGGCTGACGGATATGATCCATCAGCCCAAAACACGCTTACTTCTCGTCTTGCTTGACCATCAAAACAGTCTTGCCATCGTACATGCCGCATTTCTTGCAGACACGATGCGGAAGGCACGGAGCTCCGCAGTTCGTGCACAATGTGACCTGAACGCCTTTGTAACGATTGGCGGCATGACGAGTCCGAACCGTACGCTTACTGACTTTACTCTGTTGAACAGCCATTGTCCTTGTCTCCAGAATGATTGTGACCGCCCGCCAAAGGCTTCCGCCCCACGGCAGGCCGTCCATTGTTCTTGTTTGTTATATTTACAATAAAAATATATTCACGATTCAAAAAGTCAATTGTCCAGCTTCAATTTATCCAAGGCATCCCACGGATTCGGGCCGTCGCCCGCCGTTTCGTCCGCTTCGGATTCATCATCCTCTGGAATCTCGCATCCGCAGTCGCCGTCGTTCAGATTCGCTCCGCACACGGGGCAGAGCCCGCGGCAATCCTCCGAACAAAGACACGACTGCGGGAAAACTAATAATATATCTTCCCGAACGTCATCAGTCAAGTCAACGACAGTTCCAGCGACTTTTTCGTACCTATGACAAACATCGTCCGTCTCCAGCGTAAGGTCGAAAAACTCCGTGCAACGGTCGCATTCCGCGCGAATTGTCACGGAAAGATGGCCCGTTACGAGCAAATCTTCCCCCAACTGGCTCAAATGCAAATGGTAGGACAAATCGTTCGGGAACTCGAACCGCCCGCCTTCATCATCTATGTCCAACGTGGAAATCGGAGCCGTCCCTTCCAGATTCACTCCTCCAAACGGCAAGTCCATCACATGGCACTGCAAGCCGTTCCCCTTGTCTTTATTCCCTGACATCGCTCTTTTCCTTGCTATATTTCAATATTTTCTGATGTTTCTTCCTTTATAATATACCATTTAAGTTGAAACTTGCATTTTTAGACATTATATTTTATGTGATTTTTTTAACAGCAGGCCGCCGTCCGCGCAAGATGCGGACAAAGCGACCGTCACGAACCCAAACAATGAGGAAAAAATCAATGGAACTCAAAGACATCAAAAACGCCGAACTCAAAGGCTGGCTCCAACACTGGATCGACCTCTGCACGCCGGACAAAGTCGTCTTCTTCGACGGTTCTGAATGGATGTACAACGAAATCGCCAATCTGATGGTCAAGACCGGCGCTTTCATCAAGCTCGACAAGCCCGCCAACTCCTATTTCGCACGCTCGGACAAATCCGACGTCGCCCGCGTCGAAGAGCGCACATACATCTGCTCCGAAAAGGAAGAGGACGCAGGCCCGACCAACCATTGGAAGGCCCCCGCTGAAATGAAGGCCGAGTTCAATGAACTCTTCAAGGGCTGCATGGTCGGCCGTACCCTCTATGTCATCCCCTTCTCCATGGGTCCCATTGACTCCCCCATCGCCAAATACGGCATCGAAATCACGGACTCCCCCTACGTCGTTGAATCCATGAAGATCATGACTCGTGTCAGCTTCAAGATCATCGACAAGATCGAAGCGGGCGCTCCCTTTGTGAAATGCGTCCACTCCGTCGGCTTCCCGCTTCCGGAAGGCGTCGCGGATGTTCCATGGCCGTCGGCCCCCGTCGAGAAGAAATACATCACGCATTTCCCGGAAACAGATGAAATCATCTCCTACGGCTCCGGCTACGGCGGCAACGCCCTGCTCGGCAAGAAATGCTTCGCCCTCCGTATCGCCTCCAACCAGGCGAAACGCGAAGGCTGGATGGCCGAACACATGCTCATCCTGAAACTCACATCCCCCGAAGGCGAAGTCAAATACGTCGCCGCCGCCTTCCCGTCCGCCTGCGGCAAGACCAACCTCGCCATGATGGAACCCACCATCCCCGGCTGGACCGTCCAGACCATCGGCGACGATATCGCCTGGATGCGCTTCAATGAAAAGGACGGCATGCTCCACGCCATCAACCCCGAAAACGGTTTCTTCGGCGTCGCCCCCGGCACCTCCATGAAATCCAACCCCAACGCCATGCGCACCATCAACCGCGGCAACTCCATCTTCACCAACTGCGCCATGACCCTCGACGGCGGCGTCTGGTGGGAAGATTCCGACGATACGCCCGATTTCCTGATCGACTGGCAGCGCAAGCCGTGGACGCCAGCGTCCAAGACCGTCGCCGCCCATAAGAACGCCCGCTTCACGACACCTGCGTCGCAGTGCCCCGTCATCGCTCCCGAATGGGAAGATCCGGAAGGCGTTCCGATCAGCGCGTTCCTCTTCGGCGGCCGCCGCAAGACCGTCGTCCCGCTGGTCAACGAAGCACGCAACTGGGAGCACGGCGTGTTCCTCGGCGCGACCATGGCTTCCGAAATGACCGCAGCCGTCCTCGGCGGCGCCGGCCAGCTCCGCTTCGACCCGTTCGCCATGCTGCCGTTCTGCGGCTACCACATGGGCGACTATTTCAAGCATTGGCTTGAAATCGGCAAGCATCCAGGCGCCAAGCTCCCGAAGATTTTCTACGTCAATTGGTTCCGCCGTGGCGCAGATGGTCATTTCCTCTGGCCCGGATACGGCGACAACAGCCGCGTCCTCAAGTGGATCTTCGGTCGCTGCAACGGCACCGCCGCCGCCAAGGAAACCGAAATCGGCAATCTGCCCGCCGACGGTGCGCTTGATCTCTCCGGCCTCGACATTCCCGCAGAAGACCATAAGGCCCTCTTCGGCGTCGATAAGGACGGTTGGAAAGCTGTCATCCCGCAGATTGAAGAGCATTTCAAGAAGTTTGGTACGAAACTCCCCGCCGAACTCACCAAGCAGCTCGATGAACTCAAGGCCCGCCTCGCATAATCAGGCCATGATGTTCTGTTAAATTCATGAAACGGGACGGCGGCTCAAATACCGCCGTCCCGTTTCTATATGCCATATAATCATAAAACATAATCACTTGCCATCAGAGCGGTTAAGCAATCATGCCAGCATTCGACTCCATCAAGAACTACTGCAAAAGCAATCCTAAAGGCGCAACAATCGCCGCCGCGATCGTTTTGGCCGCCATTATCTGCATTTTCAGCATCTGTGCGCAGCTTTCCACTTGGAAGAACTACAGCTTCCCTCAAGCCGCACTCTCCATGAGATTGCCACAACCGCCTAGCGCCATTGATGATACGAAAATACCTGGCTTCTTTCTTTGGACGATGCAGAATGAAGACATCGCCCTCACAATCGGAGCCGTGAAATTGACGAAAACCGACGAACCAGCCCCCGCCATGGCTAACACCATCGCCTATGTCGAAAAGGCAATCCAAAACAACCCGCACATCGAAAAGACTGAATTCAAGATCAATCAGCGGACACAAGGCGGCAAAAACGTCCAATATCTGACGGGTACCGCCGTTTTCAAAGACGGTGAAGCCAAAGCCAACACTTTCGTGGAGGGAATTTTCCATATCACCAACGAAAGCATCGGCTTCGTTTACGCTCACTACAACACGCCGAAAGGCGAAGAAATGCTGCGCGACATTTTCGCAACCGTCGTCTGCGAATAAGTGGAGGTCCCGCCTGCTTCTCGCCGTTGGGTTAACCGCTTACAATTTCAACATCGCTTCAATGGACTTACGTGCCTTTGCCGCAATATCTTCCGGCACAGTTACAACCGTCTCCAACGTCTCCAAGCTCCGCTTCACTTTCTCCAACGTCGTCTTTTTCATGTCTTTGCAGACGAGCAGCGGCGACACATGGACATAATCCTTCTGCGGAGCCGCACCTTTCAACGCATGCAAAATGCCCTCTTCCGTTCCGACCAGATACCTTTGCTCGTCGGATGTCCTCACCAAATCAATCATCGGGCCAGTCGCCAGAATATAATCCGCCTCCTCCTGCACTTCAGGCGTTGTCTCCGGATGCACCATGAGCTTGTAATCAGGGTATTTCGCCTTCATTTTCCGCACGACATCCGCCGTCAGGCGATGATGGATGGGACAGCCGCCATTCCAGCAGACAAGCTTCCGTCCGAGCTGCTTTTCGACAAAATGCCCAAGATATTGGTCCGGAACGAATAATATCTCCGGAACATCGCCCAGTGATTTCACGACTTTCAATGCGTTGGAAGATGTACAGCAGATGTCGCTCTCCGCTTTCACTTCCGCTGTCGAGTTCACATAGCAGACGACAGGAGCACCAGGATGTTCGGCCTTGAAGCCGCGCAACTGTTCAGCCGTAATCGTGTCCGCCATCGGGCAGCCAGCCGATGGTTCAGGCATCAAAACAGTCTTCTTCGGATTCAAGATGGCGGCCGTTTCGGCCATGAACGACACGCCGCAGAACACGATGATGTCCGCATCCTCCAACTGGCTCGCCTTGACGCTCAAGCCATACGAATCCCCTACAAAATCCGCCATTTCCTGTATTTCCGCAGGTTGGTAGGTGTGAGCCAAAATGACCGCCTTGCGTTCTTTCCGCAAACGATTGATGTCCGTCAGCAAATCTTTCATTGTCTTTTTCCGTTATATTTAAAGAAAAACAACCCAATATGTTTACAAATGGAATTGACTCATTAAATTTACATCATAAAATAGCGTTTGTCTTTCAAATCACAGCGTACAAGGCTTTTTTTTCTTTTACATAATTATGAAAACCGTCATTTTCACAATCACATTTTTGGCCGCCATCATGGTCGTCCATGCCCAAGCATTTCCTCAAGGTCCTTACAACGTGACACTTAAGAATGGTGCCGTTATTGAGCTCCTGCCTGTCAAGGCTGGTTCGTTTACAATGGGCAGTCCTGCAACGGAGCTTGGACGTTTCCCAGACGAAGTCATCCATGAAGTAAAAATCGAAAAGGATTTTCTGTTGGGGAAGACAGAAATCACGCAATTGCAATGGGATGCTCTCATGAACAGCAATCCCGATTTCTACAATCAGGCATGGTATCATGGCGACACGCTCCCCATGGAAAACGTCTCATGGACAGAAGCCGTCGAATTCTGCCGTCGCCTCACAGAACAGGAAAAAAAGGAAAAGAAGATTCCCGAAAACGCCGTCTATCGTCTTCCGACCGAAGCCGAATGGGAATACGCCTGCCGTGCGGGCACGACAACCGCCTACAACAACGGCAAGGATTTCCAGCAGAAAGGCACCAACTGCCCCGAACTGTCGGAAGTCGCCATTTTCCGTTTCAATTCCGGTGGTCGCAGAGGCCGTTTCAACCGCACAAAGCCCGTCGCCTCCCACAAGCCCAACGCATGGGGATTTTTTGATATGCACGGAAATGTCGCGGAATGGTGCAATGACAACTACACACTTTTCACGCCGCAACTCCCTGAAAATGAAAAGAAATCGAAAAAATCCAAAAAGCAGGAAGCCGCAGTTGTCAATGACAGGGCTTCGCAGAAAATCATCCGCGGCGGCTCATTCATGTCCATGCCGCAATTTTGCCGTGCCGCCTATCGAGGCTCCGCCGAACCTACCACCCGCAACAACACCATCGGCTTCCGCATCGTCCTCACAACGCAACCTTAAGTTCCTAGTTTTTCTAGCTTTCCTAGAACTTTAGCTTTAGACTTTTAGCTTTTTGCTTTAGGCTTTTAGCTTTCAGCTTTTAGCTCTCTTGCCGCCGTTTCACGGCGGCGTTTTTGTAGATTTTCAGCGTAATGTTGCCTGTATTCATTGTAACACAAGCTATAGCGACGTTCATCGTCCGCTGAAAAATGCTCACGATGACTTTGCGTGCTCATTTTCAGCAGCTCCTTACCGACCGTCAGCATGCTGATGAACGATTTTGTTGCCGCCTTCTCCGTTCGCACGAACTGGTCGCAGGATTCGCACAACAGCTTGTGAACATGGTCGCCGAGAGCTTCATGAAGCACTTCAGCCTCCTGCTCGACCATCACGACATGGTTCGCCAAAGCCTCCATCGTGCTCGCCATATCCTGCAACAGCTTCAGAAAATGCGTCGCGGGGCGGTCGAGAATGCCCTGTTTTTCTTCCATCAAGGCAGAATGTTCCGCCGCCGCCATGGCCTCGTTCACCAGATACAGGCAGTAGCCATACGCATACTTGCGCTGCTTGACGCGAGCGGAGACGAGCTTTGACGTGCAATATTCCTCCAGAGTGTCGAATGCCGCGTCGCGCCGCGCCGTGCCCACGCAGTGGTTCATTTCGACAAGTGTCTGGACATGCCGCACTTTTGGATGCGTTTCACTCATCGTCTTTCCTCTAATTTAAAATCGTCCAGCGTTTCGATAGTCAAGGCCCAGTTCGTCTTGACGGCGCTCACCTTCACTTGGTACTGCCTCTTTTCATAGAACCATGTCTCCTGCTTCCCCTTCGTGCTGGAAATCGAACGGACGACCGTATTCCCTTCTGGATCGATGATGTCAACGCGCAAATAGCCGTCTTCTTTCTGGTGGGCGGTCAGACGTGCGCAACCAGCGGGCATCTCAAACGTATATTCATGGTCGCCCTCTTCGCCCGACCAGCCGCCGAACGGATTCAACCGCTTCTCTATGTCCTTCTGCTTCAGATATTCCCATTCTTCAATACGATCCAGATATTGCTGGACGGTCACACGCCAGCCGTTCTCGCCACCGTCAATGACAAGACTCGCCGCAGCCATGTTTCCCGAACCGCCCATCTGTCCGCTCTTCAGCTTGCCGTTCTTCTGTTTTGTTACTTTCTGACGTTCCTGCGTGCTGAGGTTCAGCAGATAGATCTCAAACGGAGACGACCCGGAAGGCTTGTAAACGATGCGCCATTTTGTGTCCCATAAGCGGAATGGGCCTGTCTGGACGGTTCCTGTTCCAGAATAAACATTCGTGTCAACCCAACGACGCGTCGTCGTCTGCGCAGTCGCAAACATTCCAACCAGGCAAAGCAAAACAATCAACTTGTTCATTCAAAAACTCCTTTATTCCATAGACTTAGTTTACTGTTTTGGTACAAACAGCAGACAAATGACCAAACTTAACAACGCCACGCCCGAAAAGGACATGAACAGCGTCGTGTAGCCGAACGCATCCAACACGAATCCGCCTGCCGCACTTCCGAGAAGCCCACCGAGACCGACCGTAATCGCCGAAAAGATTCCCTGCGCACCTCCTTGGAGCTTCGCAGGAAACATTCGGCTGACGTATGTCACTGTCGAGCAATGGTATGCGCCAAATGTCAGGCAATGCAACGGCTGGAGGCACAACACCACCCAGATGTTGCTCTCCACGCTGAAGCCGGCCAGACGCAGAACGCAGCCCAGCAGCCCCAACGCAAAAAAGCTCTTCAAACCGATTTTGTCGATGATCCGCTTGCTGCAAAAGATCAACGGCATTTCGCACAACGAACCCAACGCCCAAATCCAGCCGACCTCCTTCACGCCATAGACGTCATCCAAGTATCTCGAAAAGAAGCTGTAATAGCTCATCATCGAGAAACGCCCCAGAAACGCCGCCAGCATGAACACCAGAAACGCAGGCCGCAAAAACAGCTTGATGAAGCCGCTTCGCTCCGTCTCCGACAAACCTTTCTTCTCCGTTGCAACTGCCGTTGCAACAGGTTCTTCGCCGTATGACGGCACCAAGAGCAAGCATGCCAGTTGCAACGCAACGGCGATGCTGAACTCCCAAATCAGCTTTTGCACCGTCACGCCGCCAGTCAGCCAGCAGATGGCATCAAAGACAGCGATGAAACTGATGTATCCGAACGTCCCACCGATTCGAATCTTTCCGTAGTCGCCGCCTTTCGTGCGGATGTAGCGGAATGTCATGCCATCCGTCAACGGGATGTTCGGCTTGTAGAACAACCCGAACAACACCGCCGCAACCATGCCCGCCACTCCGCCGTTGACGAAACGGAACAGGAAGAACATCGGCAGCGACAGGATGATTGTAAAGGCCAAAACGCCGCGCGGCGCAGAAAGCCTATCCGCCAATACCCCCCACAGGATTGGCGCCGCCACCGCCATCAGCTCTAACGCACCTTGAATCGCACCAATTTGCACATCGTTGTAATTCAAGGATTTCAGCAATTGCTGAAAGTACGGTGTAATGATGGCGTAAGGCGCGAACAGTGAAACGTAGATGACGAAGAAACGCCATTGCGCTCCAGGCGGAAATGGTTTGCTGTCAGCCTCCGACATCGCTCCTGCCAGCCGCCCCGCCGTTTAGATTGCGCTCCATTTCGCCACAGGCTGCGCATCCACTTTTGTGGTACGTCCGCCGAGAACATCCTTCACTTCCGCTTCGATGGCGGCGACAGACGCCTTGTCGGAAACGAACTCCAGCCCCATGTCGATCGTGTAGGTTTGTCCCGCCTGCAACGTCACGACACGACCGCGTTCGCGTTCGAAGACCTTCTGGTTCGGATAGTTAGTGGCAGGCTCCAAACCTGTCACATAGCCTTCGTTCAGGCCAGTCGTATGCTTCCATTGGCTGAAACACGGCAGTTGGTTCTTGTTCCAACGCACAATCGTCCCCTTGTCGCCTGCCGCATTGCGCAGCATGGCCAACGTCGTGCCGTCGGCGCGCGCTCCCATATCGACGAAATAACACTGTTCGACGTATCCCGCCTCCGGTGCGCGGTAGGACGACCATGTATCCATATCCTCCGCCGCCCGCGCGTCGCGCGGAGCGATTTCCAGCACGGGGGCCACCATCGTCGAGCCGCCTTCGAGGAACGGCGAACCGAAATTGCAGTGGTACAGCATCATGAACTCCGTCGGGCTGTCCGCGAAATTCAGCACTTGATCTTTGAACGTCAGCTTGTTGCTGCCGACGAACGTGGAGTAGCGCGTCGTCAGCCTGTACTGCGGGCAGAAGCAACGCGATTCTTCTATGATGCCCGTCACAACGATTTCCGCAGGATCGCCCGGAATGATTTCAATCTTCACGTAACAAGCTGGTGTCAAGGCAATTTTGCCGTGCAATGTCAACATGACTTCCGCGATGTTGCCGTTGTTGTCGCGGACGCGGTCAATGCCGGGTGCGCCGTTGGAGTTGCAGCCGCAACGGACGACGCATTCGTTGAAGCCTTTCAGCCAACCCAAACCGCCCTGCTCCAGAATGTTGATCTGATTTGGATGGACGGGGAAGCGGGCGGGCGAATCCCAGCCGATGAAATTGCCGTCGCAACTGCCATGCCAGAAGCCCATGCCGCGCGTAGGAATGACGGTGAAAGAGAGCCGACCATTGTTCACGTCTATCACATCCACGCCATCGGACACGCCGCCTTTCAGCCGCGTCTTCGTGATGGACCAGCCGCCGCCAAATTCCGACGACGCACGCGGCCCCAGCACGGATGGATTAACGGAAAAATCTTCAACATAGATGCGGTTTTCCACATCCGTCAACACCCAAGACAGTTTTTCGCTCATGGCATTATTCCTTATGGTAAAGAAAAACAGCATTTCAACTGATAATCATCATATTATAACGCTGTTTTCGTCAAAAGCCAATAATTGTCCCCGCAACTCGAACTCTAAAAACTTCTCCAGTCTTGCTCTGCGCCTCTACATTAAAAATCTTTTTTGCGTCTCCGCATCTCTGCAATAAAAAACTATTTCAGATAAATCTTGGACGCGAGACATGAGACGTGAGACGTGAACCAAGACATAAGACGATAAGACAAGGAGACGATGCAAGGCATTATTCCCTCATTTTTTCTGCAAAACACCACCTCAATTCCCTCATTTTTTCTGCAAAACACCACCTCAATTCCCTCATTTTTTCTGCAAAACACCACCTCAATTCCCTCATTTTTTCTGCAAAACACCACCTCAATTCGCTCATTTTTTCTGCAAGACTACTTGTAACATCTTTATTTTAAGCTATATTGATAACACTCATTTTTCGGGGAGATCAATCATGTATCTAAAACGCAAACTCGACTCATTTCTTCAGGATTGGAAACAGGCAACGGATCACAAGCCGCTCGTCATCCGCGGAGCACGGCAAGTCGGCAAAACCATGGCCATTCGACATTTTGCCGAAGGCGCATACAAGAGCGTGGTGGAAGTCAATTTTCTGGAATCTCCTAAATACAAACATATTACAGAACAAGGTTATAGTGCGGAATCAGTGGTCAAGATGATTTCCATGATGGAGTCGTCCCACCATTTTCAGCCAGGCAAGACGCTCATTTTCTTCGATGAAATCCAAGAGTTCCCAGAAATCGCCACTGCATTGAAATTCTTCTGCCAGGATGGTCGTTATGATGTGATCTGCTGCGGCTCCATGCTCGGTGTCCAATACAAGCGGATTGACAGCTTCAGCATGGGATACAAAACCGATATCGAGTTGCGCTCCATAGACTTCGAAGAATTTCTATGGGCGCATGGCTACCATCAGGACATGACGGACATGATGTTGGAGCGGATGCTGTCCACAACCCCTTTTTCCAACGGCGAAATGCAACGGCTGACAGAACTGTTCATGGATTATGTCCTTCTTGGCGGCATGCCGGCGGTCGTCGCCGACTTCTTCTCATCAGGTAATTTCCAAAACACGCTGTCACTGCAACGGCAGTTGATTCTGGAATACGGCAATGATATCCGCAAATACACGGAAGGCCTTGACCAGGCCCGTGTCATGTCCGTCTTCGAATCCGTACCAGCCCAGCTCGCAAAGGAAAACAAGAAATTCCAGTTTTCCAAAATCGCCAATGGTGCATCGTCACGTGACTACTGGGGATGCGTGGAATGGCTTCGCGATGCAGGAGTTGTCACATTATGCCATTGCCTGAACTTTCCTGAACTACCACTGAAGGGAAACATTGATGTTCAAAAATTCAAGCTCTATTTCTCCGACACGGGATTTCTGGTCGCCATGCTTGATGACGAAGCCCAGGCCGACCTTCGCGCCAACCGAAATCTCGGCGTTTACAAAGGAGCGCTCTTCGAGAATCTTGTCGGCGAAGCATTGTCCAAAAGCGGTTATCCGCTGTACTACTACAAGCGTGAGGATTCAACGTTGGAACAGGATTTCTTTGTGCGGGATGCGAATCATTTGTATCCCGTCGAAGTCAAGACGACAAACGGCCGTTCAAAATCCATGAGGACGCTCATCGTTTCAGACAAATATCCTGACATCCAGGCCGGCATCAAATTCGCCCTCGCCAATATCGGACATGCGAACAACATCACGACCTTCCCCTATTTCTGCGCCTTCCTGTTGAAACGCTATATGCAGAAACGCGAAGACACACGGCATTGAACAAAGATGTGACAGCGGCGTTGGTGTGGCGGCGGCATCCCCGCCGTCGTGCGCAGACCATGCCTGCGCAATCTTCCACGAAGGCGGGACGTCTCCGATATGTCCTATTTTAGGAGACGATGAGACTTTTTTGTTGTGGATGGTGCCATGGCGCGGTTTGACGCGAGACGCGAGCTGAAGACGATTAGACGGCAAGACAGGAGATTGTTTTTTCTCCCATCCACAATATTATTTCTGCGTCAAATCCAGCTCCATGCGCAAACCAAGCTCCGCATGGCGGAGCCAGCGGTATTCCTCCGCCGGCAACTCATCCGCAGGATCAAACGTCTTGAACAACTTGTGATAACGCTCCCTGAATTTCAACGAATTGCGGGCAATGTTCACCTTGTATTCCTCCGCACCGAAAGATGCCGTCGTAATACCCTCGAAATGATACATTTCCACTTTCGGCGTATAGGCGACTTCAAAACCTTTCAAACGTGCGCGGACACACAAGTCCAAATCTTCATACTGCACAGGATGGAACAGTTCGTCAAGATAACCGACCGATTCCCGCAAGTCCGTCCGCATCATCCAGCAGGCGCTGATGAGCGACCATGTGTTCCAATAACTTTGGTAACGCGGGTCGTCTCGATCAGCTCCGCGTCCACGGAAAGCGACACGGCCAAGACGGCTGATGCTCACGCCCGCGCACTGAATCTTGTGCGGCTGATATGGATAGATGATTTTTGGCCCAATCACGCCCAATTTCGGATGCGCTGCAAATTCATCGATAAAAAGCCGCAACCAGTCTTTCGAGCAGACAACGCAGTCGTTGTCCAAAAACACCGTGTATTGGCTTTTTACCTTCTCCCATGCCTCATTGCGTGCCAATGAACAGCCTTTGTTCTCATCGTTCCGCCATGTCGTAAATGCAATTCCCGCAGCCGCAAAGCGTGGTGCGAACTCCTGAATCAAATTAGGAGTCGCATCCGCCGAACAATTATCAACTAGAAACATCTCCCGTGGCTTTGTCTCCGCAGAAAGAATCCCTTCCAAGGCATAACGGGTGAAATCGGCGCCATTGTGCGCCAACATGACGATTCCGACTTCGCAAAAACTCATATCGCACTCCCCAAAAGAGCTAAAAGCCTAAAGCTTAAAGCCCTTGTTTGATCTTTCAATAAATTAGATAATTACAGATTAAAACATTATTCCTTATTGCGAGGTTTGATGTACCGGCACTTCGGGAAGGCCGAGCAGCCGATGAAGGGACGGCCGCGTCCCATGCGCTTCACAAGCGGGGCTCCGCATTCAGGGCAAACTTCATCCAGCATCTCAGGCGGCGGCGCAGCCTCGCCGATGCCGGCGGCTTTCGCACGCTCCTTGAAATCCGGAATCTGGTTCTCATACTTTTGGAGCATCCGCTTCAGTGCACTTACCTGACGATCGCTCAAATTGCCCTTCTGCTCGAACTGATTCAGGAGCGAATATGCAAACTCCTTGTCGTCAAACGCCTTATGGCCTGTACGAGCCGTCGGTTGACGCCATTCTTCAATTTCCTTCATCATGCCAAGCAGCTTCTCAATCTTCGCAACGGCTTCCGCCGACGGCGGAGCGACGGCGACTTTCAGCTTCGTCGCCCCCTTGTCATCCACGACGCCAACCGTCGGATCCCCCGCATCCGCCATGGACGGCGTAATCGTCGCTCCCAGAGCAGTCACTAAATCCGTATATCCTTCAATCTTCGCAGCATAGCGCGAGGCGATTTTCAGCAAAGCCGCCAACTGGCTCTCGGACAACGCCCTGCCCTGTTCCACCTGACGTTTCAGCGACTTGAAGAACTTACCGTCGTCATACGTATGGTTGCCGCGCTTCACAGGCGGCTCCCATGTCAGCCCCGCCATCGCATTGAAAAGATTTTGCAATTCGGGCGACACCTCCGCTTTTGGACGCGCCACTTCGTGTTCGACCTCCTCCACCAGGCTGCGAATCATCTCGCCATAGCCTTTTTCCTCCAGCCATGTCTGCACTTCCGGCAAACGCTTCACATAACGCGCACACATATTCATCAAGGCATTGGACTGGCGTTCCGTCAACTCCTTCCCCTTCTCAAGCTGCGCCTCCAGACTGGTTTTGAATTTTGAATCATCGTATTTCTTGCCGCCGCGCAGCACAGGGGCGTCAAACTCAAAGTCCTGCTTGAAAAGGCTTAGCAGCTCCTTCGTCTCATCAATAGTCAAATGGAACGAGACATTCTTGCGTTCGCCTTGCCATTTCTGGAATTTCTCATAGAATTCCTTCAGCATCTTTACCCAGTTCAGTTTGCCTTCTTCAACTTGGTCAAGCTCCTCCTCCATCTGCGAGGTGAATCCAATGTCGAACAATTCGGGCATCTGCTCAACAAGAAAATCGTTCACCAGGAAGCCAAGCTGCGTCGGAGCCAGACTGCCCTTGTCCTTCGTCACATATTCGCGCTCCTGAATCATGTTCACCGTCGTCGCAAACGTTGAAGGACGGCCTACACCGTTCAATTCCAACGCTTTGACCAAGCTCGCCTCAGAATAACGGCTCGGCGGCGCCGTAAAGCACTGCTCCTTCGTTAATTCCTTCAACTCGCAATCCATTCCTTCTTTCAGCCTTGGCAATGGACGATTGCCTTCATCGCCGTTGTCTTCTTCGCCTATATCCTTGATATTATAAACCTTAAGATATCCGGGAAACACCGTCTCACGGGCTGCCGCACGGAATGTGCAGACCACGCCTTTCACAGCATTCTTGGCATTCGGTGGAAACACGAGCGAATCAAGAGCACCGCCATTGCTTTCAATTTCGACCGCATGATCGATCTGACGCGCCGCCGCCATCTGGCTGGCCATGAAACGGTTCCAAATGATGCGATAAACCCGCAACTGTGGTCCTGTCAGATAGTTGGAAACCGAATCAGGGGTCCGTGTCACATCCGTCGGACGAATCGCCTCATGCGCTTCCTGCGCACTCTTGCGACTGCGATAGACGTTCGGCTTTTCGGGCACATATTCAGCCCCGAAATTCTTTGCAATATAATCCCTAGCCTGATCCTGCGCCTCTTTCGCGACATTCACGGAATCCGTTCTCATATAGGTAATTAGACCAACGGAGCCATTCCCTAGTTCGATACCTTCGTACAGCTCCTGCGCGATTCGCATCGTCTGGCTCGCCCCCAATTTCAACGCGCTTCCGCAGGCCTGTTGCAACGTACTCGTGATGAACGGCGGCGGAGCCGCCTGGCGGCGCGGAGTCTCCGACACTTTCGTCACACGATGCGCCACACCTTTGCTCTGCAGCGCATCTGCAAGCAATTCAGCCTGTTCCGCATTCTGGACAACTGCCTTTTCGTTGTTCAGGCGGAAAAGGCGCGTGCGAATCTGCGTATTCAAATCGGAACATGCAAACAACGCATCTAGATTCCAATATTCTTCAGGCTTGAAAGCCTCGATTTCACGTTCACGCTCCACCACCAGCCGCAAAGCGACCGACTGCACACGCCCCGCGCTCGTCCCTTTCTTAATGTGACGCCACAGCAACGGGCTGACCTGATAGCCGACCAGCCGGTCAAGCACACGACGTGCCTGTTGCGCCGCCACCAAATCCATTTCAATCTGCCCGGGCTCCTTGAATGAACGCTCAATCGCGTTACGCGTAATTTCATGGAATGTAATACGATGGAACTCGCCCTTGCACGCGCTTTTCAGTATCTCCTGAAGATGCCACGCAATCGCCTCCCCTTCGCGGTCAGGGTCTGTTGCCAGATAAACTTGATCCGCCAGCGACGCCGCCTGTCGCAATGTCTTCACGACTTTCTTGCCATTCGCAGTCAATTCATACTGCGGCTCGAAATCATGCTCTATATCCACACCCAGCGAGTGCTGCGGCAGATCGCGCACATGCCCCATGGAGGCCTGAACCTGTATTCCATTTCCGAGAAAACGTCCGATCGTTCGCGCTTTTGCAGGCGATTCAACCACTACCAATGTTTTGCTCATTTTTTCAATATCCTCATTCTCAATAACAAGCAGATGTCCGTCAACACCTCGCCACACGCTTTCCAGGCTTCTGCTTCACAAGGTGTTTCAACTCCAAGTTCAGCAACGATGCCAAAACGCTTGAGGCGTTTTCGTCCAATTCCGCTATTAAATCATCTATATTTCGCTCTCCATCTTTCAGTAAATTCCATAATTTCATCTCTAACCCGTGAAATTGCAACTCAACAGACCGAGTTTTTGTGTTTTTCTCATCAGTTTTTTCTTCTTTTGCCTTTCTTCCAAGCCCTGGAAGCAGGACAAACTCCTCCGCGATGTCCGTAAAACTCTCCACCAATTTCGCCCCTTCCTTTATTAAAGCGTGGCATCCACGAGACTGCGGCACATCCGCCGGCCCAGGCACTGCGAATACCTGTCGATTCTGCTCCAATGCACACGATGCCGTGATCAAACTGCCGCTCTGAAGCCCCGCCTCCACGACAACTGTCCCCTGCGACATCCCTGAAATGATTCGATTCCGCATCGGAAATGCCCGTCTATCAGGAGGAAACAACATTGGAAACTCAGAAACGACCGCCCCGCCGCTCTCCGCAATCCGCTTCGCCAGCCCGATATTCTCACGTGGATAAAGTGCCGCCAATCCGCTTCCTATCACCGCCACCGTTACACCACGCGACCGCAAAGCCACTTCATGCGCCACCGTGTCGATCCCACGTGCCAGCCCCGAGATAATCGGCCACCCCGCATAACTCGCTGCGCTGACAATGGCATCCGCCATCCGTACGCCATACGCCGTCGTATGACGCGACCCCACCACTGCCAACGCTCCTCTGCTTTCTCGCAACGCCCTTTTATTACCATATATATATAAACAAATCGGCGGATCGTGTATCTCATGGAGCAGCGGCGGATAATCTTCATCCTCTTCCGTCAATATCGCCGCACCCGCACGACGCACTCTGTCCAATTCTGCCTTCAAGTCACAATGAGACTCCCAATGGCTGATAACATCCGCCCACTTTGAACCGATGCCCGGTATTCGCTCCAACCGGTCACTACTAGCGCCCAATGCCTCCTCGACGTTACCGAACTCCATCTCCAGCAATTTCTTACGACCAGGTCCTATCCCCCCGATCAAATTCAATGCAATCAACGCTTCCCTATGTTCCACGGCTCATCGCCTCCATAATGCAATCAGATGAGATTCTATTTTTCATATACAATATAGCCTATTTTTTCATTTTCAAATCTTCATTTTACTTTCATAAAAAATATTTTCTGCAATTCTTTATGAACTGTCATAAAAAACAATATTTATTCATAGATATTCTTTATTAAAAAAATATTAATTTTTTATTGACTTTATAATATTAAGAATTAATTTAATATTAATGATTAGAAGCAGAGAAAGGCGTTTCACACCTTAACAACAAAGGAACCAATCCCAAAAATGAAAGCGAGAAAACATTTCACCCTCATCGAACTGCTCGTTGTCATCGCCATCATCGCCATCTTGGCCGCCATGCTGCTGCCCGCCTTGGCGAAAGCGCGCGAAAAGGCACGCACCGTCTCCTGCACGTCAAACGTCAAGCAAATCCTGCTCGGCTTCGAACAGTATCTGAACGACTACGACGACACGTTCTTCACTCAAGGCTCGCTCAATGGCGTGTATGTCGGCCTCAATCCGCAGCCCTATTACGAAAATGGCACGGTTGTTCCCGAACAGTACGGCAATTTCCAGCCTTTCGTCGCCCCGTACGTCGGTGACAACAAGTCCTTCTTCTGCCCCGCCGCGGCCAACTGGACAACTCCCTGGCAGCGTTTCGCCTACGACTACGACATGTCCACCGCCCTCCACTCGAAACTCCGCTCCACCGTTCCTGGTACGGGCGTCTTCCCGAAGAGCGTCTCCGAATGCGGCATTTTCATTGACGGCTACTATGAATGGCTCCAAGGCAACCAGCCCGGCCGTATGGAATTCCGTCACAACAGCATGGCCAACATCGGCTACATGGACGGCCACGCCGGCTTGATAACGGCCAGCGCCATGCGTCCCACCAACGGTCCGAACCTTTTCGGCTTCAGTTGGGAGAGCGGCATCAACGTCCAATTCCGCAACGAATAGTCTTTCGTTTTTCCAAACATTGTAAAAAAGCCTCCGCATTTCGTTTTGCGGAGGCTTTTTGCTTTCAAATCAACTCAAGACACAGCGGCGCTAGAGCCGCTAGAGCCGCTAGAGCCGCTAGAGCCGCTAGAGCCGCTAGAGCCGCTAGAGCCGCTAGAGCCGCTAGAGCCGCTAGAGCCGCTAGAGCCGCTAGAGCTTCTAGAGCCGCTAGAGC
>JAGCSE010000339.1 GCA_017964325.1 Victivallales bacterium
AAGCATGGTGTCAAGCGTGCATGGATGCAGATTTTGGCCTTCAAACGGATGCTCGAATTCCAATTCGCGGATCTTGTTGAAAGGCATGTCATGGATGGGCGTGAAATTGTCTTGGTTGAAGGTGGCGATTCTGCCGTCTTGCGTGAACGTGTAACCTGCGTCATGGCAAAGGATGATGACGCCGTCGCTGCTGAGCCGCATGTCAGCCTTGAAACCGTCGAAACCCTCTTCGAGGCCTTTGCGGAAATGCATTTCCGTATTGCCCGGCAGAACACCATGCCCATGGTAATTTCTGAGCACGGAGTATTCGATGTTCATGATTTTGCGTTCAAACGGGTTGTCAAAATAGAATTTGAAAGCTTTGTCTGCCGAAGAGATTGTTTGGGATTCGTTCATGATTGATTCCTTTGAGCGAAACGCGTTGTTTCGTATTCCTTCAGTCTGTCTTCAAGCCCTTTGTCGGAAGTCATACGGTGCTTGGGCATTGATTTTATATTATAATGCGCTTGATTGGAAAAGAAAAGTTTTTGCAGTTTTAGAAAGTGGAACAGCTTTCCGTACCGCGCGGCATGTCTGTGCGGACGGTTCTTGTTTATGATGGCCATTTGGCGCCAAAAGTACAGGCTGACGGTTCCTTTGATTTCGCGATTCCTGTTGAGGAATTATTCAAATAAAACAGCCATTAAACTGTCAAAGAATTGAGTTTTTCATCATTCTCTGACAGTTCGGATTTGGTTTCAAACTGTCAAAGAATTGAGTTTTTCGTCATTCTCTGACAGTTCGGATTTGGTTTCAAACTGTCAAAGAATTGAGTTTTTCGTCATTTTTTGACAGTTTAAGTGGGTAGTAATTTCTCTTTTGTGTGTTTGGGGAAATGTATCATTGCAACTCAGCGATGGCTTTTGCGAGCTTGGCGCGATGCCATTCGAGAGTTTGGGGAGAGGTGGTGAATTGGGTCAAAGAGGCGCTGACGCCAGCGGGAACTTTGAGCAAAGCTTCGTATTCGGCACGTTTTGTGGGAAGAAGCGTATTGCCTTTGGCGGCCAGAAGTTTCTTGAGAATCACGAAATATTCGTAGTCCTCCATGCCGTCACGGAACATCTCCAGACGGATGCAACTGACGGGATCATCCGCAACGAAATCCTTTTGGCTGCCGTCTGCGGCGGCTTCAGGGGGATAGATGAAACGGCCGTCGCCGTTGCCGAAAGGACGGTGGTCCGTGGGAACCCACGCCATCGTATCCAAGTATGGATTTTGGAGGGAGTTCGGATAGACGGCGGGGCTTGTCCAGTAGTTGCTCGCCCAAATGAGGACGCCCTGCACGTTGTAGTCCCATGTCTGCCATAGCCATACGCGCATGTCGGTTCCAGGGTGGTCGATGAAGAGGCCTGTGTATGGAGCTTTGCAGGCGGTGGAGATGTACCACCAGTAGGTGTCGCCGTCGGCCTGCCGTTCCGCCACGGCCTGCCGCGTGGTGCGATTCTTGTGGGGACACCAAAGATTGGGGCCGCCAACGAGTTCGGGCTCAACCTGTTCCGTCAGAAGACGGCGGATGTTCGGCGCGTATTTCTTCAGTTTCTTGAAGCCGTTCATGACGAACTCATAGTCCTTCGGATCCGGTTCGTCGAACCAATAGACGTATGCTTTGTCCAGCCAGCCTTTCTCGCGAAGATGCTTTTCGACTTCGCCGAAATAGATCGGCAACAGGCGGTCGTATTCGGGCGTGCCTTCCTTGAAGCCGAAAAGAACGGGCGCACGGCGTGAGTCGAAATTACCGCCGCCGAGGCCCTCCATGAGGACGCGCAGGGTGGTGGCGTGGTATTTTGTGAACGCCTCCTCCACATAGTGGTCCCATCCCGTCCAGTCGAATTCGATTGTGAAGTCGTTCAAGTCATTCTGCTTCAAGGAGTCAGGCGTGATGAGCACTTTGCCGGAAACCTTTTCTTTCAGGACGAAATCCGCGACGGTGATCTCGCCGGTCTTCGATCCGTCTTTTGTCCAGACGGCGGGCAGGATGCCGAATCCGATGCTTTTCGCTCCGGGCTTGAAGCCGTCCAGTTCCAAAACGATTTCGCGCCATGTGTCGTCACCCTTGAGGGTGAAGCTCTTGTTGCAACCGGACATCCACAGGCCGTCGGCGGAGAACGAACGGACGGATAGCATCGCTTCGTCCGGTTTGGGCAGTTTGAATCGGAAGGAGCAGACGAATCCGCCTTCTGGAATCGGGAACGTCTCCGAGAAGTTGGATGTGAGGGAGGCGGTCGGCGAATCGTCGATGACATGGATGGCGTATTTGCCGGGCTCGGGCGTGTCCTTCAGGTAGGAGCAATGGTCCCAATAGGGCTTGCTGTTCGCCAGTTTCGCCTTGAACGGGGCCAACTGGGCCGGATCATAGACGCTGACATGATGCTTGGCGAAAACGTCCATGTACTTCTCCCACAACAGTTTCCTCTGCTCAAAGGTGGTGGCCTTGTGGTATTGCGCGGCGGTTGAGAGATTGAAACCGAAGGCCGGTTCGCAGGTCATCGTATCGGACAGTGTGAAACCATAGACCAAAACCTCCAGCGGGACGGATGCTTTCCATCCATCGGCGGCCGTGACGGTGACGGTCCCTTTGTAGAGGCTCCTCACGGCGTCGCGGGGGACGTTCACACGGATCCAGACAGGCTGGTTGAAGCCTGCGGGAATGGTCATGCCTTCCGGCTTGATGGGCGGCAATGCGTCCGGCCAGAGGCCGAGCATGCCCGTGTTGTCCGTCTTGACGGTGACGTCATGGTAATACACCTTTAATACATCGACGGCGGAGGCGGGAATCACGCGGCCTTGGTTGTCCGTCAAATCGGACACGCTGACATGTACGCCTTTCAGATCGTTTTTGGGCGTGATGACGAGTTGTGCGGCCTCCGCTTCGTTTCGTGCGGCGCTGATGCGGATCGCCTTTCCTGGAACGCCTGGAAGCCTGCGTTTTGTGTTGATTTTCCAGCCGGAGGAAGCCCACCAGAGGGCGTTGCCGTCGTTCGACAGCAGTTCGCCATAGTCACTGTTGTAGAATTCAGGCACAATGCCTTCCGTTGACATGCGGAATTTTGAGTCGCCGCCTAAATCCACACGAAGCGTAAACGGCCCCGTGGCGCCAATGGAATACGTTAAGCGGATCTTCCGTCTGCGGCCAGGCATGCAGTGGTACGTCGCCTGCCCGGATGTCGATTTACCGCCTTTTACAAAGTCGGTGACGACGCGTGGCGTGAAGGTCAGCTTCTTATCGGAACGGTTGTCGACATCTAGGAAAATCGTATTGTCGCCGCCCGGCAGCATGTCGCCCAGACTGTCGACAGACACGATCACATCGTTGTCTTTATCCAGAATTTCGACGAAATGTGTGGAGCCTTTCATGCCTGTGGGCGGCCCGGCCAACGCGGCTTTGTAAGAGAGCATGTTGATTTGGAAAGAGCCTGGATCCGAATCCTTTGCATCAGTCTTCCTGCTTGTTTCGCTTGTCAGGCTGATGTAGATGGTGTCCGCCGGGAAAAGACTTTTTGGCAGATTGAACTTCAGTTCGCCTTTGCCGTCCTGTTCGCCGACGGGAAGCCAGTTTTCGTTGTCATTGCTGGCGGCGGCTTTCAAGACGCCGTTGACATGGTAGTTGACAATCGCCGACAAATTGGCGGACAGCTGCTGTTTGCCGTTGACGTTGAATTTGTAAACGACTTTCGCGTCTTTGCCGAAGACCCAGCGGTTCGTGTTGAAATTGGCGGTGTTATAAAGAAGCGGACGGGAGAAATTGCGTCCCGTTCCGCCGAATTCGGGGCTGAAGATGTATTCGTTTTCGACGATGCTTTCGCCGTCGCCAAGTTCAACACCGTTCTCTTTATTGTAGATTGGCTGGACTGGCACGATTCGCAGATTGGCGTATTGGACAGTGGCTTTCGCATGCCATTGGCCAAGACGGAAGTTTCTGTTTTCCAATGAATTCGGAACAGAGAAGACATATTGGGCCGGTGCCCATTGAGAGCCCGTGAGCGGGATATCAACGTTGCAGCTGACGAGGCCTGTCACGCCGCAGCCGCCATTCGTTTCGCTGTTTTTGCGCAGAAAACGCACCATGTACGTCTGGCCAGCCGTCAAATCGGGAGGATTGGAAAGCCAATAGGTGCAGTCGTTTCCGTCACCTTCGACAGCGATGGAGCCGTCCAGATTCATCGTGCCGCCACCGGACAGCGTCCATCCTTTGAAGCAGTCTTTGTCGATATCAACCGTCTGTGATTCAAACGGTTGCGCCGATAAAAGGGAAAACATCAATAAAGATAATAAAAACAAATTAAGTTTTTTCATGGATTCTCCGTATGTTTGGAACATTGTTGTCTTCATGATTCGAACATGGCGAGCAGTCTTTTGAACGTATCCTGTCCGTCCAGGCAAGTATCTGTAAGCCAGCCTTTTTCATTGTTCCATTGGGACAGGCCGCGGTAGTAGAACATCTTTTTTCTGTCTTCAATAAGGAATGGAACGATATTATGCCGCAGGCATTCCTTCAGGGCGATCAGCCGGCCGACTCTGCCGTTGCCATCCTGAAAAGGATGAATTTGCTCAAATTCCGCATGGAACGCGATGATATCATTGATGGTGACAGGCTGTTTTGCGTTGTAGCCGTCCAATAGCGATTTCATGCGCGTCGGGACGTTTTTCGGTTTCGTTGTTTCGCGGCCGCCAACGACATTTGGGCGTTTCTTGTAGTCGCCGACTGCAAACCAGTCGAGCGTGGAATCCTTCGTGTCATACTTGAGAATATAATGCAATTTCTTGATGATTTCCTCTGTCAGCATGTCGTTTGCGCAGTCGATGATGTAGTCGATGGCGCGAAAATGATGAACGGTCTCCAAAATGTCGTCGACTGGCATGCCGTTGCTGACATCAAGCGTATTTGTCTCAAAAATCAGCCGTGTCTGGTCTTCGGTCAAACGACTGCCTTCAATGTGGTTGGAATTGTAGGTCATCCGTACCTGCAGCTCATGGTAAAGACCTCCGGATATTTTTGCATCCTTTTCCTCACGAAGAACTTGCAGAATTGGATTGTTCGAAATTTCATGGCAAATATCTGTCGTCGTGCAGGAGAAATAACGGCACAGTTTTTCCATAACGAGGCGTGACAGCTTTTCACCGCGTCCGATTTTCGCAATCGTGCGGGAAGAGATGCCGAGCAGCATCGTCAGATCGGAACGCGTTATTCCGTGTTCCTTCAGTCTTTCTTCAAGTCCTTTGTAGGAAATCATGCGTTAACCTCACTGGTATCTTTACTTATTATATCATTCATACATGAAGAAGTAAAGATTTTGCCATCAGATTTTCTGAAAAAGTAAAGATGATGACTGTATGGGCAAGATGGTTTCATTGAAAACGCACCGTTGGCAAGCTATATTCAATGGATGTCAAACATATAGGGAAGAGGAAAGTGGTACGGGCTAACGGTATGAACAACGAAATCCTCTGGTTTATTGTATTTTTCATCGACTTCGGCGCGTTGCTGCTCATCTACAAGTTTCTAGGCAAGATCGGCCTTTTCGCATGGGTCGCCATGGCGACGGTCATCGCCAACATACAGGTTATCAAGGTGATCCAGTTGTGCGGCATCACGGCCACGCTGGGAAACGTCCTCTATGCGTCCATCTTTCTGGCGACTGACATTCTTTCCGAAAACTATTCGAAAAAAGATGCCGCGTTAGCCGCGACCATCGGCTTCATCAGCATGCTTGCGCTTCCTATTCTCATGACATTGTCGCTGCTTTTCACGCCCGGCGAAGGCGATTTCTCACAGGAGGCGTTGAAGACGCTGTTCGGCGTCGTGCCGCGCGTCGTGGCGGGTTCGGCCGTCGCGTACATCGTCAGCCAATTTCATGACGTGTGGGCTTACCATTTCATTATGAAGAAGCTGCCAAGCACGAAAATGCTGTGGCTGCGCAACAACGGCTCGACGCTCATCAGCCAGTTGCTGGATTCGCTAATCTTCTCCACCATCGCGTTTTACGGGTTGTATCCCACGCGGGTTTTCCTGGAAATCGTTTTGACGACGTATCTGCTCAAGGCGGTCTGCGCGGTATTGGACACGCCATTCATCTATCTGGCGAAATGGATGTATTCCAATAAAATGATCAGAGAACATTGATTGATGATGGTTTTATGTTGAATCCTTCTAAATTCTTATCTAAATTATGGAAGTCTCAAAATCAAAAGGAGCGGACTTCATGGCACAACGAAAACAATGGACAGTCTAGGAGAAACTGAACATCGAGCTTCAGGGGGGCAGGGGGGATGTTAAAATCAGCGAACTGTGCAACGATCACGGGATAACCCATACCATGTACTATGAGTGGGAGAATCTGCTACTGCCCCAGGGTATCTGAATCTACAAGCATGGCGGCATGGACCACGAGCAAGAACGTCTTGAAAAAGAGAACAGTAAGCTGAAGGAGACCATAGGCGAACTCCCTGTGGAATCACCAAAAAACGACTGGCAACCAGCGGTGTTAGAGGCATTTCTATCTGGATCTGCTGCCTGAAGTCGAAAGATTGAAAGATGAGCATCCGTCATGGGGTGCCAGACGGGTCACCGCATACCAGAGTATATATGTCAACAAGTATCTCAATCACAAGGGGATAGTCTGGCTGATGAAGAACAAAGGCGATGGTCCCGCGCAACACGGCCATTTGCGCCAGACGGGAGTCGAAGACGCGCAAGCCGGTCACGGATATGCCCGACACTGTGTGGGGGACGGACATGACCAAGACCAGAACCGTGCAAAGATGGGCCCATGTGCATGTCGTCCTCGACTAGGGAAGCAAGAAGCTCCTCGCATCGGAGGCTTCCGCAACCAGTCGGTCGTCCGACTGGATACAGGCCATGGACAAGGCCATGGACATGCAGTTCCCCGACGTGATCGATAATTCCAACCATTACTTTTTGATTCCTTTGATTGTCGTTGACAACGGCTGCCAGCCGATTTCCAGGGACTTTCGCGGAGTATGAGAAGGCTCTCGGACTGGAATCTGTCTTCACAAGCTACTGCAATCCCAGGGGCGGCGCGGACATTGAGCGCGTCCTCCACACTCTCAAGAAGAATCTGTTGTGAATAAACGAAATGAAATCAGGACTTTGGATGAACTGAATGAGGGCCTGGTAAATTGACAGCATGACTACAACCACATTTTCCCGCATTTTTCGTTGGAATACTGCACGTTAGTTGAATATGAGGAGCTTTGGAACCATAGAACTGAATCACAAAATAAAAGTGCAAAAAATACTGAGAAAGTAATAATCCTTATTTGAACTGATGAATCAAAATCGCGGGCTATGTAATGCCGCCTCTCGATGAAAGGGGTTCATTATAAAAACATGAAGACTTACTGGCGAAATTGATGATAAATATCTATTTATTTGTAGTAACAATAATACGTTTAATTTCCAATTCGGGTGGTAATTGTTTCTTTGATGTTGATGTTTCTTGGATTGAACCTTCACCGTGGCAACGTTTACATTGAGCAGTTACTGTTTCATCTTTTTGCATGGTATATTTCTGATATGTTCCAGTTCCATGACAATTTGGACATTTTATTTTTTTAGAACGTTTTTCTGTTTTATTTTTCGTTTTTATAATAAATTGAAAAATAATTCCTCCATTCTCGATATATTTTTGGAATTGTAAATAAGTTGGTTTATTTTTATTATTCACTTGTGTTGATTTATTTTCTTTAGGTATATATTCCAAATTTGGATTACTTTTAGCAAGTTCTTCCAAAATTGAGTTAAATCTATTTATCATGCAATTATGTTCTTTATCAAAAGATAATTGACTATTATAATTATGAAAATTGGCAAGCATTACTTCTTTTGAAATCATCATAGTATTTTGTTTGATTTTTATATTTTGAATTTTTAGATGATTAGTGTTCATATATGTATTAAAAGCTTCAGGAGTAAAAAAAACAGTATCTTTGGCAAAGCATGAAATAGACAATAACAATAAGAAAGTAACATTTATTAATTGACAATGCATATTTTACTCCTAATTATCGATACCATTTATCAATTGGAATTTCCTCTGAAAATTTAAGATCTTCCAATACATCTATTCTTGTTGCAAAATTTTGCTGTGCAGCACTGGAAATTCTTGAACCATCTTCGGAGATGCTACTGACATTCATCCCCCAAAGGATTGCTATAACCTGACCATTTTCAAGAAAAATGGGGCTTCCGCTTGCGCCTCCAGTCGTAGGAATATCATGTGTGATGCAGCGGTTAGATTTGTTATCGACATTTCGAAATTGAGCATTGGTAATTTTATTGATAGTTCCTGATTTGAAGGTTGCTATTGGATTGTCTATATCTAGCCCTCCAGAAGCTAACAATCCTTCCATAGGGAATCCTATATATCCAATTTTCTGGGCAGTTTTTAATTTGTAGAGAATTTTATTTGACGCAAGTTTAAACCATTTTTTTGTTTTTTTCTGTGTATAGAGTAAAGCGATATCATATTCTGCATTCTGCTGCCAGTCTTCTTTTAAATGGTACGGTTTGTACTTTGGATGTATTTTTACACTAGTTACCTGTAAAGGAATAGCTTCTTTATTGCTGAGTCTGATTTCAATTTTACTGATTTTTATATTATCTTTTAGCTCTTTACAGATTTCATTAAACATTCTGCTTGCATCTTGATCTGTATCAATAAAACTGAAAAGATCATCGTCACTATTTATATGAATACGTTTTTGCTTGGCTAGGTTAATAAAATCTTGAACAAGTAAAGGAAAAATTATACTTAAAGCACGAATTCCGATATCATCGGATGAATCTTTAAGACTATATGCAACATGACAGTTAGTCGCAAACATATTACTACCAATGGCAAAAGCTGTACCGATAGGAAATGTTGACAAATCCCTTCCCATTATATTCAAAGGTTTACCCGAGGCGTCCTCGGCTGTAGCAACGACAAGCCCAACAGATGATTCATAATTTTTTACAACGTCTTCAAAGGTTGATGTGTTATCATTATTAAATAAATAATATATCAATAAAATTGTAATAGTTATTCCTATAAAAACAATTATATGTTTTTTTAAATATAAAAAAGATTGACGATATAATGGACTAATTTTTTCAACAAATAGATATTTCCATTTGTTTTCCTTTTTAGACGATCTTGATTGCGGTTCCCGTTGTTGATCGTCATTTGCATACATAGGAGGAGAAACAATATAAGTTTCAGGTTGAGTCAATGTTGATGATAACTCATTTATCCTTTTCCAATGTTTTTTATCATCTGAAAATAAGGTAGAATCAGAAAATGTCCCATTTATCAATCGTTCCCTGATTTTTTCTTCATCTATAGGCCCATAAATTTTATCATTTAATTTAATATAAT
>JAGCSE010000032.1 GCA_017964325.1 Victivallales bacterium
TCGCACTCCCGTCGCCCTTTCCAAAAGGCGCGTTAATGTTTTTTCCATGTTTATGTCCAACTGCCGCGCACGGCATCGCGAAGCCGTCCCACACAACGTAACATTCTGCAATTCAGGCAACGCGACAAGCGATGCAACTTCGTTATCGCCCCAATCAATCTCCACGTAGGAAATCGGATATTCCTTCAGCAACTCCACAAGTCTCTCTTGACGTTCCTCTGGCGACGTCTGGTCAGCAGGCTGTGGCTTCGACAGGCCAACCGAAACTTCATCGTTTTGCGCATAACCCGTTGTTTCAATGGCTTGCCGCACGCAATCCAATATCTCCCGTTCGTCTCCGTCAAATATTTTTAATCCATACTCACCATTTCCATTGCGAAGGCTTCGGGCAGTGACTTCATCCGCAAACGCATGGGCGATTTCCGCGCAGCCGCGCAACCGTTCGCGGAAACGCACGCTTGAACGCCTCCATACCAGCAGGATTTCATTGAAAAGACCGCCATTTTCCAATCGGCACAACGTCACGATCGGATTTGGCAAACGCTTGGCGTTCACGCCTCCAAGATACCGACACAACGGCAGTTCCACCGCCAAAGCCGCCGCTTGCGCGACCGCCAGTGAAACCGCCAGGCTCGAATTCCCACCAATGCTCTCAAGATTCTCCAACGTGCGATCGACTCCTGCCTGATTCAACGCGTCCATGCCGCGCAACTGCGTGGCGACCAGATCCCGCACATTGGACAGCGCCATGCCGACGCCCTTCCCCCAGTAGCGCTTCGGATCGTCGTCCCGCTTGTCGTTCGGAACATCGGCAACCGCCACGGCCCGCCCCAATGCTCCGCATTCCAGCATGACGTCGCATTCCAGCGTCGCATTACCTTGAGAATCAAGAAGTTCCCGACTATCTATGTTTTGTATCAACGTCATATTCGTTCCAACTTTCCAAAGGTTTCATTCGTGTTTTAACACTCATTCCACCTGTTTTCGTAAGTTGTAAGTTATTAATTGTTAATTCACCATTCCACGCCTATTCCGCAGCAGTTAATACCGCTGCCAATACCAAGCAATGCGACCGTCTGGCCGACTGCCAAACGACCAACCTCCTCCGCCAACCCCAACGTCGCTGGAAGCGACGCGGAGCCACAATTGCCAAGTCGCTCAAATGTCGAATAATCCAACTCCAATGGCAATTTGAGGCTTTCATAAAGCCGTTGTCTGTGCATCTTTCCGACTTGATGCGTCACGACCAATCCAGGCAGTCTCCCACTTTGCCAGCCGCACGCACCGCTCAGTTCCGACCACATTTTCTCCGCCACTGCGACTCCGCGAACCAGCAGTTCTTCGGAATCCGTCTCCATCAACGGCTTGCTGCCATCCGTCATGCCGCCTTCCACCGCCCCCTGGCAGAGGCGGTTCTGCGACGTATCCGCACACCACGCGGCATGTGTCAACCGATGCCCCCTTCGTCCGATGACAACGCCCGCCGCGCAGGATCCAATCGTCAACGACGCAAAATGCCCCTTCATAGCCTTTCGATCAATCGTCGTGTCTTCGCACAGCGTCCGCACGGTGTTCTCCACCAGTGGCCCGCCGTTTTCACCACAGACAGCCAGACCATATTCAATCTGCCCCATCTCCACGAGATTTGCCAACATCATGATGCCATTAACCATTCCTAGACAGGCATTTGAGATGTCAAACGCCAATGCCGAAGATGGCAGTTCCAACAGATGGTGGACGAACGCCGCCGTAGCAGGCTCAACGCAATCTCTTGAAACAGAGCAATTTATCAAACAACCGATTTCCGACGAAGCGACGCCTGCCTTTTCCAACGCCTTTCGTCCTGCCGCCGCAGCCGCCTGACTGGGCAGGGTCCCTTTGTCCCAAAAACGCCGTTCGCGGATTCCCGTCATCAGCTCCAACCGTCCGACACGCAGATGCAGCCGTTCATACAACGGCAGCAGACGCGTTTCAAGCTCCTCCGAACTGACAACGTTCGGAGGAAGCTCTACGCCGACGGATGTGATGCAAGCCTGACGATATTGCATTATCTCAATTAATTGTTTATAATTAACAATTTACAATTATGATAACGGTTGGCGTTTGTTATTGTTGTTTTGGTTGTAAATTGTTAATTGTTAATTGTTAATTCTTAATTGTTAATTCTTAATTCTTAATTGTTAATTCCTTCTTCAGTCTTTCGGTCAGCATTGGCAGAAGCGTGAACAAGTCACCGCAGAGGCCAAGCTCCGCATACTGGAAGATCGGAGCCTCGGAATCGCTGTTGATGGCGATGATTGTCTCGCTCGTCTGCATGCCCGCCAGATGCTGTACGGCTCCCGAAATGCCGACTGCTATGTAAAGCTTTGGCGAAACGGTCTTTCCAGAAAGACCAATCTGTGCGGAATACGGCCTCCAGCCGCGATCCACCGCTTCACGGCTCGCGCCGACGGCGCCACCGAGTACATCCGCAAGCTGTTCGGCGAGAACGACATTCTCGCCTTTCTTGAAGCCGCGGCCAACGGACACCACGATGTCCGCGTCCTGTATCGCCATCGTCTGTTCGGCGGCTTCGTAACCGACGCGTTTTACGTGGCTTGCAAGCAGTTTTTCTTCTGGTTTCCAACGGACGATTTCGCCCTTCCGCCCTGCCTGCACAGGAGCGGGACGCTCCGAATGCGGCCTTACGGTCGCCATCTGCGGCCGCCTGTCCGGCGTCTTGATGGTCGCCATGATGTTGCCGCCTGCAGCAGGACGCGTCTGCAGCAGCAGCCCCGTGCCGTCTTCGATATCCAGATTCGTGCAGTCCGCCGTCAGCCCCGCCCGCAGACGTGCGGCCGTACATGGCATGACCGTCCGCCCCGTCGTCGTCGCGGCGGCCAGCATGATGTCCGGCTGTTCGCGTTTGATTAGATCGCATAGACAGGCCGTGTATGGTTCTGGCAGGAACGTCGCCAACTGTGGTGCCTCAGCGCAGATGACGCGGTCCGCCTCGCGTTCGATCAGCTTGTTGCATTCATCGTCTGAAACGGATTCGCCGAAAAGGACGGCGACCAGTTTCACGCCAAGCTTCTTGGCTAGTTTGATGCCACGTGTCAGCAATTCAAAACTCACGTCCAGGACTTTTCCATCCCGCTGCTCGGCAAGTATCCAAACGTCTTTGCTCATGGTTGTCGCTCCTTTCCGTCAGATGATTTTCTTGCTCTTCAAGAGTTCAACGACGCGTTCGACCGCTTTTTCGGCGCCTTCCGCATCCTGCGCGGGCAGTTTTTCGCAATCTTTGATGTGGATGGGACGGAAGATTTTCACGACACGCGTCGGCGACGCGTTCAAACCGACGTCCTCCTTCGACGCGCCGACGTCCTCCGCCGTCAATGTCTCAATCTCCATGCCGCGTGCACGACGTTTGCCCTGCAACGTCGGAAGTCGCGGTATCGACGCTTCTTTCAGCACGCACAGCAGCGCTGGCCCATCGATTTCGACCGTCTCATAGCCTTCTTCGAGCATTCGGCGGACTCGCCAGCCATTGCCGCAGCGTTCCACGGCACTGACGAACGTGACGGCGGGCAGTTCCAAAAACGTCGCCATCGCAGGCCCTGTCTGCCCTGTTTCGCCGTCTGTGGCGCGTTCGCCGCAAATAATCAGGTCAAACGGCCCTATCTTCTTGGCGGCCAACGCTAAAGCATATCCTGTGCACCATGTGTCTGAACCAGCGAATTCGCGCCCCGAAAGCAACACGCCGCGATCCGCGCCCATGCTCAGCGATTCGCGCAGCACGGCCGTTGCGGCGGCCGGCCCCATACTCAGGCAGGTCACTTCCACATCTTCGCCCATCGTCTCTTTCAGCGTCAGTGCGCATTCCAAAGCATGCAAATCCAATGGATTGATGACGGAACTCGCCGCTTCGCGAATCAACGTTCCTGTCTTTTCGTCCATTCGAGTCGCCTGACTTTCGGGCACCTGCTTGGTCAGCACCAATATTTTCATCCGTTTCCTCATCGTCTTTTACGTTTTAGTAAAAAAAAGTCAAAATTAAAAACTAATCTGTTTAATTGAAATCGCAAATTTCCGCAGAAGATTTATCTTAAAAATATGTGAGCAATCTGACTTGCCGGCAAATCGTCTCTAAACAGACAGGGCTGCACGTATGTCAAGAATCACAGAAAGCCCAAAAACACTATCATATATCAGCATTTATTTTTTAAGGAAAGCCATGTTCTTATACGGAATCAATCCCACCTTCGAGGCTGTCCGCGCAGGACGGCGCACCATCCACCGCGCTTACATCAATCAGGAAGCCGAAAACAACCCGCGCCTCAAAAAAATCGTCCAGTTTTTGCATTCCAAACAGATTCCCATTGAATTTACCAACAAAGGACAGTTATTCGACCTTTGCCAGACTCGAGAGCATCAGGGGGTTGTCTTGGAAACAGAAGCCTTTCCCCACACGCCATTTGCAGATATGATCGGTTCGCCGCGCATGATTCTTCTGGACTCCATCGAAGACCCGCACAACGAAGGTGCCATCATGCGTTCGGCGGAAATCTTTGGCTGGAAAAACATTCTGCTGCCGCGTCGTGGTGTACCGCTGCTTCTGCCATCCGTCATCAAAGCCTCCGCAGGAGCTTGCGAACATCTGGACATCGCCGTAAATTGCTCGGCCAACCAATATTGCAAAATCGCAAAGGAGGAAGGCTACACGATTGTCGCATTGGACGGCGGCGGCAAGGCGTCGCTGGAAAACCTTCGAACGCAGTCGATTGAAAAACTGCTGTTGGTCGTAGGCGGCGAAAACGCGGGCGTCTCGCAATTCATTCTGAACATGGCGGATTATGTCGCCGCGATTCCGCAGAAAGGGAAAATCAATTCGTTGAACGCCTCCGTCGCGGCAGGACTCGCCCTCTACCTTCTTGCTTGAACAAAAGGAGCCATCATGCGTAAGATATTGTCAGTTCTTGCATTATTCTGTGTCATCCTGTGTGCGGAACCGATGGACATCACCATCAACGGCATCCCCTTGAAAGATTTTGTCATCGTCGCACCCGCTGAAGGAGCAGTCGCCAAGACGGCCAAGTCCTTCGCTGACAGGCTGAAACAAAAAACGGAAATCGTTCTGCCAATCGCTACGGCAGACGCACAACCAACTGCACACGAATTCGTTTTCGGCGTTCCATCCCATGATTCAGCCGCTCCGCAGTTCGCATACGACGACATCGCCATCTATTGGAAGGAAGGCCGCCTTCATTTCGCGGGCGACAGCCGCTTTTCAATCGCCACCGCCGCCAACTGGTTCCTCAACGAAAAGCTTCCCCAACTGAATGAAAAGCCGTTGCAAATCGCCGAAAACGAACGGATTTTCTCATCCTCGGCTCCCGCCCGAGATGTCTATCTCGCTGATCCGACGAAACTTCCTGTCCATTGGCAATTCACTTGGAAGCCAGAGGACGCCATGCTCCAATGGCAGACGAAAATCGACTCGCTGTATCTCAAGAATCCCAAACGACCGCTCGCCATCGCCCATCGCGGCGATGCGCGCAACTATCCTGAAAACAGTCTTGAAGGTGTCATCAGCGCATGGCGGATGGGCATGACAGGCGTGGAAATCGACGTACGCTTCACAAAGGACGGTATCGCAATCCTCCAGCATGACGAAACGCTCGTCCGAATGACCGATTTCAACGACCTGAAAGGAAAAGACGGCCTCCCCGAATCCGCCAAAGTGGAGGACTGGACGCTTGAACAGCTCCGCAAGCTCCATCTGCGCGAAGGCCGCGGCGGCGTGAAGGCCGCCCTCACGCCGTACGTCATCCCCACGCTGGAGGAAATCCTGACCGTCGCCAAAGAACGTTTGTTCATCATCTTGGACAAACATCCGAACTGGCGCTACGTCGATATCGACGGCATCCAGTCCAAGGCGAAACCGAATTACATTTTCCCAATTATGCAGAAGACAGGCAATTACACCTCCTGCCTCATCTCCTTCGGCCATCTTGGAAACGCTCCAGAAAAGCTTTTCACCGCCGAACAGGCCCTGCAGGTACAAAAGTACATTTTCGAGAAATCCGGCCAGAAGCCGTTTTTCCTGCTGCGCGGCTGGACGAACAAAGGCCAGATGGCCCGAAAATATACGGAAAAGCTTCGTGAATCGACGCTTACCAACACAGGCATCATCATCAACGGCTCCTATTACAGCGAACGCGCCTTCGCCATGTCCGAAACAAAAAAGCTGACCGCCGATTTTCCGGACGTCCTTTTCCTTTCATGGACCGTCAACAAGCATCCCAACGACAATCCCGCCGGCTGGCAGCGCATCTCCGACGACGGCATCCGAGGCTTCATCACGCACAATACACTCGGTCTGCTCCGTTTCATCGTCAACGATTTGAAAACCGCCGAGTAAATGGCGCGGCGCGTCCCGCCTGCGCCGTGTGGGTGGCGCGTGCGGGACGCCTGCGCCGTGTGGGTGGCGCGTGCGTCCCGCCTGCGCCTATCGATTGACTCCCTAAAAAACCTTTCAATCCTTTCATCACA
>JAGCSE010000340.1 GCA_017964325.1 Victivallales bacterium
CCGCCCCCACATGGACGTCAGATAAAGGCCATAGCCGCCGCCTTGGCTGCCGCCGAAATAGACGAAGCGGGAGGCGTCCGCATAGGGCTCCTTCGCGAGCCAGTCGAGCATGCGGACCATGCCGAGAATGGAATTATGGTAGATGGGCAGGTCACGTCCTGCGGCGAAGCCGAAGCGCTGATAGGTCGGTTCGCCGCTTTTCTTTTTCAACGCGGCAAGCCATGTGTTGTATCGCGCCTTCTGCTCGTCTGCCGTTTTGGCGATCGGGAAGCCATGGATGTGCATCGTGATGGAGATCCATCCCTTGCGGGCCATGAGATTCCATGGCGCGACTTGCCCAGGCCCTGCTCCGGGCACGGTTGCGCAGACGGGAAAAACACCGCCGCCTTTTGGAACGGTCAATATGGCATGGACGCGGCCGCCGTCGAATGTGGCCACGCTGACATAGAACGCATGGTAGTCTGCCGTGTCCAGATGCGGCGCGAGCGTTTTCTCCACGGCGATCGGCACGTCGCGTTCGAGCCGTGCGCGTTCGCCTTTCCAATAGGCTTCAAAATCGTCCGGACATGGCGTGAGCGGCTTGATGTCGTCAACGCCGAAAATCACGCGGTCCAATCGTTCAGCCATTCCTTTCGCCTTCAAATGGATGCGCAAGGAGCCAGGCGCGGCCCGCGTCAGTTCCATCTTGAACGTCGGTTCCGTTGACATATCGACGGTGCGTTTCCACAAGACATTGGTCCAACCGTCATCGACCCATGCTTCGACAGGCCCTTCGGGCCGCCTCCCCTCCTCTTCGATGGCGATTTCCACAATGGCTTTTCTGCCAACTGGATAGCATCCGTTCTCCGAATCCGGACGGACGCGGAAATGGGCGGGCTTCGGCCCGTCCGCCGCCTCCACTGCTGTCGCCGCTGCCAATCCCATGACCAACAATCCAGACAATAAACTGTACGTTCGCATAATCCGACTATTTCAAAAACGCTTCACCATCAAGCCCTTATAAAACTGTTGCCGTCGAATTGCGGCTCATCATCCGCTTTGACATCCTCGGCCTTTGACGCGACGTCACGGTAGTCTTTCACCAGCCTGGCCCAAACTTCAAGCGTATTGATGAAATGTTCGGCTTCCTCATAGAGGGAATCGCCATCCAAAATCTTGCAGGACAATGCCTTGCACAGCGAGAAACAGTTGTTCTCCGCATTGAGCGAAATCGTCGCTCCGGCCGTTCCGTTGAAGAGGTACTGCGCCTCCAGCATGAACTTGTAGAGATTTTCCAGATTTTCCGGAGGTGGCTCGCCGATATCGCCCGTGAGCACGATTGAGTCAAGTTCGGGGAGAATATGGAATGAGATGATCATCTCGTCCACTTCAAACGTATAGACATTGTCATCGTCAGGGGATATATTGGCGCCGACTTTCTCACCGAATTTTTTGATTAGTTCAAAGCTTTCCATAATTTTCCAGTTCCATATTTCCCATTATGCCATGGTTCGTTTCATTCTGCTCAGCGTATTGACAGCTACCAGCGTTATTTCCCAAATGTACTAATATCCTTCACTTTTTGGATTTTTCACGAAGATTCTCAAAATTATGTCTTTTTTTTTCGCGATGACCAACGCGGCGAACATGCAATTAAATCAGTCCTGTGACAAATTCGACATAGTTTTCCCGCGAAATGCATTTCCATGTCGCGGCGGGATAGGCCTGGGCAAATTTTCTTGGACATGACGCCTTGGCCGCCTTGGTTGGATTCCACTTGAATTTGTATGCGACAAGACCGTTTTCCGTCGATTCCTCCATCGTTTTTCACAATTTCAATCGCAAATTGTCAAGACTTTTTGCGGATTCAACCGCAAATTGTCAAGACTTTTTGCGGTTTTTATTGTCTTTGGAAGAGAATGGGAAATGAGAATAAGATGGTTGTAGTCCGTTTGAAAAAAGGATTATACCATATATAATGTGGATATGCACCGACATGTGAAAAGACAAAGAGAGGCACACATGAAAATTATATATATAATCGGAATACTGATGCTTGCAATAGACTGTACGGCATCCGTCTATTATGTGAACAATATCATTGGGGAGGACAGCCATGACGGCTTGTCGTCAGACAAGCCTTTCAAGACCATTCGCCAAGCCATGTCCAAATTGTCGCCGGGCGATACGCTGATCATGGCTTCAGGTTGCATCTTCCACGAATCCATGATCTTCCAACGAAGTGGCACGCCATCCGCACCTGTAACAGTTGAAGCCAATGGCTCCATCCTTTCCGGCAGGGAAAAAGTCCCCGCCGATAACTGGAAGCAAATTGAAGACGGTTTGTGGCTCAATGCGAACCATGTACAGACGGGGGCCTTGCGCCCAAGGCTCTTCAATGAAGAGGACCAGATGATTTCCGTCCATTTCAAAACAAAGCCGCAAGATCTGAAGGAGGGTGAGGCCGTCTGGAATAAAAACGTCATCTACTATCGGGCCGCAGTAGGGGAAAAGCCGGCGG
>JAGCSE010000341.1 GCA_017964325.1 Victivallales bacterium
CCGCAGGCGGGACGCCGCGCGGGACCGCCCACCCGCAGGCGGGACGCCGCGCGGGACTCCCTATTTCCACGCGAACACTTCGCATTCGCCTGGACCGACCGTCAGCGTGTCAACGTATTTGTCTGCGGCGACGGAAGTTCCGTCCTTGCGGATGCGAGTGACGCCTGGCTTGAAGGTGATTGTCAGGCTCATGTCGTCGTGGATGCCCGCGTTGACGATGACGAGATATTTCATGTCGTTTTTCGTCAGCAACGAGACGACGGCGTCCTTTCCGTGCGTATCCAGTTTCATGACCATGTCCGGCAGCGTATCAAGGCGTTTCGTACCCAGCGGGAGCTTCTCCCCCGTATGGCGGACGAATTCGACTTTTGAGCGCATGAAGACGAAATTGCGCTTCTGCAGTTCGGCGTTGACTTCGCGGACGAAATCATAGACGGAGCTGCGCTTTTTTTCGGGCGTGATGGGCGCTTCGTGGAAATTCCATGTCTCCGTGCCTGGATTCCAGTATGTGAAGTACTGCAAGCCTTGTGCGCCGTATGCCAAGTTGCTGTACATCTGAAGCTTGAGCTGCGCAACGTTGGGCACGGGATAGCTGCCGTGGGCGGTCGATAACGCAAACGCCCAGAAGGGCTTGCCAAGTTTGCGGGCCTCTTCGGAGATGATTTCGAGATTCTGGTAGTAGTTGCCGCGGATTTCGTAGTTGACGATGCCGTAGTGGTCGTAGGAGATGAACGGCGTGGGCACTTCCTTCGCGCAGTAATGGATGTAGTCGATGTAGGGCATGAAAGGATCGGTGGCACCGACAGGATAGAGATTGAGATAGGTGAAGTGGTTGGGATCGATGGCGCGGATTTTTTTGTTCGCTTCCGCAAGGACGGGAATGTGGACTTTCTGCGGTTCGTCCTGCAGATGGTAGCCTGCAAGGCCCGGATGGTTCATGACCTGCGGGACGATTTCCTCTGGCTTGCCGATTAAAGCGCCGCACATGAAGAGGTTGCGGATGCCGGCCTGCTGTGCGCAGTCCAATGCCTTCTTGGCGTCTTCCAAGCCGTAGATGTGGGAGAAGTTGAGGTTGAAGCCCGCTTCTTTGAGTTCGATGAAACGTTCGACGGAGAGGTCGGCCGGCGGGATGCTGTACCATGACATGATGGGAATGGTGTCTTCCCCGGGGAAGAGGTCGAAGGGCTGTTCGGCAGCTTGATTTTGTGCGATGGAAGCACCGCAGCAGAGCAATGTTGTGGCGGCGAGAAGGAAATGTTTGATTTGCATGGCAGTCCTTTTTTGCTGGAAATGGTTGTATTTACAGAAGTGTGTCTTATACTTAAACGTATTATGAAAGTTGTGAAAAGTCAAGCCAGAAGGAGCATGAAAGATGTCGAACAACGGATATGTGCCGGAACCGAAGCCGATGAAAGGGCCGATTGAAGTGTCGGCGTTCTATTATCCGGGCACGGAGCAGATGGCGGAATGGGACCAGGTGGAACAGACGTTTCCGCACATCAAGCCGTTGCTGGGCTGGTATGATGAAGGGAATCCGGAAGTTATTGACTGGCAGATCAAATGGGCAGTTGAGCACGGCATTTCGAGCTTCTGCGTCGATTGGTATTGGAACAACGGTGTCCAACGGCTGGACCATTGGGTGAAAGGCTACTATAAAGCGCGTTACAGGAAGTACTTGAAATGGTACATCATGTGGGCCAACCACAACGAGCCGGGGGCCCATTCGAAGGCGGACCAGATCCGCGTGACGCAGTTCTGGCTGGACAATTATCTGAAGACGCCTGAATACTACACGATCGACGGCAAGCCCGTGGTGGTCGTCTGGCTGCTGGCGAATCTGGACCGCGATTTCATCGCGGAGGCGGCGAAGAACGGCGAGACGCTGGCTCCTGGAGAAGGCGCGAAGAGGGCGTTGGCAATTTCGGATCGCATGGCGAAGGAGGCGGGGCTGCCGGGCATCCATTTCATCGACATGTATCACAGCTGGAAGTATGAGCAGCCGCGCATCGACGTGGCGCAGGCGGCCGGCTACAGGGGGCAGATGCTGTATGGATTCGACCGCGCCGCCTTTGCTGTGGCTCCTGAATTGTCGAAGCCGGGCGATACACGGAATAAATTCTCGTACGAACATGTCGTGGCGGCGGTTCCCAAATGGTGGAAGATGATGTGCACGGATACGTCTTTTCCATTCTGGCCGATCATTCCGACGGGATGGAACGACATCCCGCGTTCGTTCGAATTGTCGTATGTCATCTACGGGCGGACGCCGGAATTGTTCAAGAAGGCCTGCGCGGAGTGCCGTGCGTTCTGTGAGAGGACTGGATTCAAACGCGTAATTGTCGCTCCGATAAACGAATGGCAGGAAGGCAGTTACATCGAGCCGAACGCAGAATACGGCTTCGCCATGTATGACGCTTTGCGGGATGTTTTCTGCGACAGGCCGGCGGAAGGATGGCCCGCAAACGTGACGCCGCAGGAGATCGGGCTCGGCCCGTACGACTATCCACCGATGGAACATCTGGCGAAGACGTCATGGAATTTCAGCCATGACATGCAGGGCTGGTACCGTAATCCGTATGGGACGGCCTATCTGAAGACGGTCGATGGCGCGATGCATTTCTTCCGTTCGGGGGCCAACCGCTACGCCATCCGCACACGGATCGCGCCGTTTGATGCGTCTCAATTCAAGGCGTTTAGGGTGAAGATGCGGGTGACGGCGAATCCTTCCGGACTGAATCCCGCGAAAGGCACGGAGATGCTGAAACTGATTTGGGGCACGCCGGAACTGCCGATTTTCTCAAAGGATTTCGTGATTTCGGACAAGCCTGTATGCGCCCAGCCGGTGAAAATCGACGGCGAATGGCATGAATACATGTTGCCTGTCAGCGAGAATCCATATTGGAGAGGAATGGTGGACGAACTGTGGTTCGATCCGGCGAATCTCTCCAACGCATACGTGGATATCGCGGAGATGGAGTTTGTGTGTGAATAATGGATTTTGATAGTTGGTAACGCACGGCTCTTGGAAGAAAGATTTGCGGACGAAATTTTCGACCGCAAATCCTCTAATTCATGCAACGTCCATGGTTCTTTTCATCAGACGGGATTTGCCGAAAGTCAATACTTACCAGATGCTTGCAACTATCGAGGACATTGCCAATAATAGTGATTGACAGCTCATGGCTTCTTTGTGCATGGCTCATCTGAAAATGCAAGGCCGGATTCGATGTCGGCGATACTCGGAAGATCACTAGCCACATCTTTGGGAAGGATTTCACTGATACGGTATTCGGAGACGCCAATGGGCTGTTGCGTCGATTCGAGCGCCCATTTGACCATTGTGTTGTCTTTCGTCTTGCAAATCAACAGGCCGATTGTCGGCTCATGCGTTGTTTTCTTGAGAAGGTGGTTGACAGCGGATACGTAGAGGCCGAGTTGCCCCAGATGTTCAGGGGAGAACTCTGTTGCTTTTACTTCCACCACGATGTAACGATTGAGATTCATGTGGAAAAAGAGCAGATCCGCAAATACTTCCTTTTCACCTACTTCAAGACGATATTCCCGCCCGACAAGCATGAAGCCCTGTCCGAGTTCAAGCAGGAATCTCGTGATGTGCTCCATCATCGCATTTTTAAGTTCCTTTTCCCTGTATTTGGGGGTAAGAGCAGCGAAGTCAAAGCAGTACGGGTCTTTTGTCATTTCCTGTGCAAGGTCACTGTCTGGTTCTGGCAAAGTGGTGGCGAAGTTGGACACTGCTTTGCCTTGTCGTTCGTGCAATTTCGTGTCGAGAAAGTTCAATAGCATGGCACGGCTCCAGCCATTTTTGAGAGTCTCGTTGACGTAGAAAAATGCTGTTTGAGGTTCGGTGCGGAACTTGTCAATGAGGAGTTTATGATGTCCCCATGGCACTTGAAAGACTGGATGATCGAAATCGTCCCCAACTTGGGGACAATTTTGCTCAAGCCTAGACAAAAACATCTTGATTTCGTTTTTCTTGACTTTCTTTTCCAATTTGTCCCCAAGTTGGGGACAAATTTCAAATGACGATTCGTCTCCAACTTGGGGACTGTACAAAAAAGGCAAATACAATTGGAAAAAATACCGCATATACTTCAAATTTGTCGGCGAGAAACAACCAGCATCTGGCATCTTAGTCTTGAGATCAAGGCTTACCCGTTTCAAGAATCCACTTCCCCAAGGTTGGCTGCTTTCCATCAGAGTAATGTCACGACCGAGACTGAAATAGAACTTCAGCATTTCGGTGTTTACGGTTACTGCAGCCTTTATTTGGCTCTGGCGGTAGCGACTGGATATTTCTTGAATCCAGTTTGCATATCCAGCAAGAGTGAAGGATTCTTGCGTGTTGGAAAGGGCGGTGTTACGGATAACTGGCTTATTGGAACGCGATGGACTCATGAGCAAACTTCTTTTCTTATAATCGTATGGTTTTAATATATTTTCTCCTATAATTTATAATGAAATCAAATAAAATCAAGCGGAACCGTCTTGAAATTGTGCTCATGCAGCCAGTTGATGACGTCTTCGATGACGGAGTCAGGGGTGCTGGTGGCGGTGCCGAGGCCAAGGGATTGAATGTTCTCAAAATATTCGGGTTTAAGTTGTTGGGCGTTTTCAACGAGTCGCGCATGACCTGTGGAGATGCCCGCCAGTTCCGCCAGATAACGGCCGTTGGCGCTGTGCTGTGAACCGATGATAAGCATGGCGTCGCAAGTCTGGGCGAGGCGGCGGACAGCTTCCTGATGCTTCTGGACGGTCGGGCAGACATGGGCTTGGTTGTCGAACTGCGGAATTCGTTTGGAGAGACGTTTTGCGATGGCGGCGACGATTTCCGCGTTGCGCGTCGTCTGCGAAAGGAAGACGGCGCGTTCCATCGGCGGCAGTGAATCGACGTCGTCTATGGACGAAATGACGTGGATGTCCCGCGCGACGGCGTGGTCGAGAATGCTTTGAACTTCCGGATGCTTCCTGTCGCCGAAAAAGACCAGCGGGATGTCTGGATTGAAGCTAGCGGCTTTTTCCTGAAGCTGGACGACGAGCTTGCATACGGCGTTGGACAGACGGAGGTTGCGCTTTTTCGCCGCTTCCTCCGTAGCGGTCGTGACGCCGTGGGCGCCGAACAGTGCGACGGCTCCGACGGGAATTTCATCCACACTGTTGACGAAAATCGCGCCTTTGTCGCGCATGGCCTGCGTGACGACTGAGTTGTGGACGAGTTCGTGGAGCACGTAGATTGGTTTGTCCGGATATTCGTCATGCAGTTTTTCAAACGTGCTGACGGCGCGACGGACGCCGCCGCAGAAGCCTAGCGGTTCGGCGAGAAAGAGTTTTTTCGTCATGGATGATGCCATTTCAATCATTTTGTTTTTTGCAGAATGGATTCGGCCCGTGAGAGGTCTTCCGGATAGGTGATTTTCAGATTGTCGGAGGAATCCGGAACGATCTGGACATGGCCGCCGTCGTGGAAAAAGACCTGCGTGTCATCCGTGAACGGCTGTCCGGCGGCATGCCGATAGGCTTTCAGTAGTGGTTGCAGCTGAAAGACCTGCGGCGTGGCGACTTGCCAGAGACAGTCCCGTGGCTGGACGCCTGTCATGCGGTTCGTGTCATCCGCCACGAGCAGCGTGTCGGTGACGGGATGGGCGGGGGCCGCGCCGCCGTATTTTTCGGCGGCTTCCACGAGTTGTGTGAGAAGCTCCGCCGTGGCGAGAGGTCGCGCCGCGTCATGGATGGCGACGATGCCGTCTGTGAACGACAGTGCTGCGAGGCCGTTCTGCACGGATTCCGAGCGGGTTGCGCCGCCGGTTGCAAAACGGATTTTCGGCGAATCCAATTTGTATTGGACGATTTTGCCGTGGAAATCCTCCTGCCGTCCGGAGGGCACGACGAGAACGAGTTCCGTCGCGCAAGGGAGGAAGGTGCGGACGGAATGGAGGAAAACAGGCAGGTCTGCGAGCAGGGCGAACTGCTTGTCCGCCCCAAAGCGCGTGGAGGAGCCGCCTGCGACGAGAATGATGCCTAAGTTACTCATGATCAATGGACAGTGATTCTGAAAACGTGGCCTGTGCCATCATAGATGGAGCCAGTGTGGACGTATTGAGGGATGACGGTATCGACGGTCTTGCCGTCGGCATCTTTGTAGGTGGCGATGATTTCCGTGTAGTAGTCGCTGTGCATGTGGCCGCAGAAGACGGCTTTGACGATGTCTGCGTTGGAGACGAGCGTGTCATAGACGGCGAGCGTGTTCGCGTCCGATTGCGGACGGCCCGCGAAACGATCTCTGTAGTTATAGTTATAGGGATCGTTGCGGCGGATTGGCGGCCAATCCGCTTCCTTCGGATTGCGTGTGCAAAGCGGTTCGTGGACGAAGATCAGGACAATAAGGTTGTTGTCACGTGCTTTCTGGATATCGGCCTTGAACGGAGCGATTTGGCTTTCCCAGAAGCGCGACGCGCCGTTGTCCATGACGATGGCGAGCACTTTGTCCTTCAGGACACGCGAGACGTAGGTGATGTCATGTGGCCAGAAATTGTCAAGCAGTTGTCGCCGTGAGGCATACGATGTCGGATCGGCGACTTTGCCCTGCATGACGCGCGTCGTGTCATGGCCGCCGAGGCAGGCGAGCAGATTGACGTCTTTGCGGAAAAGATTTTCGACGGTGAGCTGCTGGC
>JAGCSE010000033.1 GCA_017964325.1 Victivallales bacterium
CAATCCAAACGCCTGCCTTCACGACTTTGCTTTTCACAGTATCGCCAGGATGAAATCAAAATGGAAAAAAGGTAGAGAAAATTCATTGTCACGCTTGCAATCCTCATAAAAGCCGTGGGTGGAGCGAGCGCGGCAGCGCGAACGCAACCCACGGACGGCATGATATTAATATCAGAACCGCGTAGCGGTGGCCGGAACACAGCCGTGGGTGTAACCCACGGACGGCATGATATTAATATCAGAACCGCGTAGCGGTGGCCGGAACACAGCCGTGGGTGGAGCGAGCGCGGCAGCGCAAACGTAACCCACGGTGAATGCGATAATAATATCAGAACCGCGTAGCGGTGGCAGGAACACAGCCGTGGGTGCAACCCACGGACACAGCCGTGGGTGCAACCCGCAGACACAGCCGTGGGTGAAGCGAGCGCGACAGCGCGAACGCAACCCACGGTGAATGCGATAATAATATCAGAACCGCGTAGCGGTGGCAGGAACACAGCCGTGGGTGCAACCCACGGTGAATGCGATAATAATATCAGAACCGCGTAGCGGTGGCAGAACACAGCCGTGGATGTAACCCACTGACACATGGACAATGATTAATCATTGAAAATATATTTCTCGTCATACGGAATTTTGTAGGCCTTCAAGAACGCCATGTATTCTTCCTGAAACGATTTCGTTCTATGATGGTTTTCTTGATTTTTTATGTAATTTATAGTCTTGTCAAGAATGGATGGACTGACAGAGAACGCGCCATATCCGTCCTGCCATGCAAACATGGAATAGTATGGGGACAAAGTTTTTATCCATTTGCTGCTTTTTGCTTTTGTCGTTCTTACCAGTTCGCTTATTGTCATGTTCGAGGGAAGTGCCACCAGTGTGTGAATGTGATCCGGTATGCCGCCGATAATGATCGGAATACTGCCGATGTCCCTCAAAATGCCGCCAATATATGAGAAAATCTGTGGCAAATCACATTGTTGCATTTGAACGCTGGTGGATTTAATATGGAAGATTAGGTGCACATCTATTTTTATCATCGAATTGGCCATGTTTGCTCCTTGTGGTTGTTTATGGGTTGAAATATGGTATAGTCCGTGGGTTTCGCGGCACCGAAGGCGCACGCTTCACCCACGGCTGTGTTCCTGCCACCGCTACGCAGTTCTGATAATAATATCATGCCGTCCGTGGGTTTCGCGGTGCCGAAGGCGCACGCTTCACCCACGGCTGTGTTCCTGCCACCGCTACGCGGTTCTGTGTTCCTGCCACCGCTACGCGGTTCTGATGTTATTCCATATTCCACCGTGGGTTTCGCGGCGCCGTCGGCGCTCGCTCCACCCCCGGCTGTGTTCCTGCCACCGCTACGCGGTTCTGATATTAATATCATGCCGTCCGTGGGTTACGCGGCGCCGAAGGCGCTCGCTCCACCCCCGGCTGTGTTCCTGCCACCGCTACGCGGTTCTGATAATAATATCATGCCGTCCGTGGGTTTCGCGGCGCCGAAGGCGCACGCTTCACCCCCGGCTGTGTTCCTGCCACCGCTACGCGGTTATAGTGGGTTGCACCCACGGCTAGATTCCTGCCGCCCCCATGGGGCAATTTTTTGGGGCTTTCTAAAAGATACAATATCACAACATAACACCTCTTTTTTGAAAATCAATAAAATTCTTTATAATTATTTAATAAAATATATATTACGATTTATTATGAATTTTTGTGATTTTTGATGATTCATTATGACTTTGTAAGGTTTTTTTCACTTGACTTTACGTTATAAAATAGATTCATGAGAAAAAATAATATGTTTCACCGATTTATATCCAACTATATTATGTTTATTTCTCGTATGTTGTGGTTTGCGACTTGTTTCTTGATATCATTTCATACCCACATATAAAAAATTGCCTGATGACCATCAGGCTGCTGATATTTAATGGTAATAGCAAATATTTATTCCTCTGTCAAGTCCTTATAGCTATATCGCATGGAACCATTGAGCTTATTATTTCAAGTATTAGCATATCATTCCATCGGACACCACGGATGGAGAATTTGCCATGCCAACGCTCATTATAAATTATACCTATGGAAAAGATGCTAATAAAAAATTGGTTGCTGATTTTGGGATGATGAAAATATATTCCCAAGGGGATATGAGGTCGTAATATGGCAAAAAACGGGTGGAAAAGGCTTTTAAAATAGAAAAAACGTAACTTATTGGAAAAAATTTTGTCTTTTTTTGCATTTTTTTTGATTTTTTTGTTGAAATATCTCCATTACAAATATAAATTAAGGTACAAGACATTAAGTTTGTGTTAAGAAACCAAAAAATAAAGTCGTACAAGCTCTTCATTTAAGGAGAAAAAACATGAAGAAGAAACAATTCACGTTAATCGAACTCTTGGTGGTCATCGCGATTATCGCGATTCTGGCCGCCATGCTCTTGCCCGCGTTGTCCAAGGCTCGTGAAAAAGCCGAGGCCATCTCCTGCACATCCAACTTGAAGCAGGTGGCCATGGCCATGCTCATGTACACGACCGCCAGCAAGAATACCTTCAATTATGTCAGAGGGGCAAATACTCTTACCGCCTCCAGTGGCGCTTATTCAAAGGTTTGGATGCACGCCGTCTATGAAAATTGTAACGAAGAAAAAGTTTTCGTCTGCCCGTCTTATGAGAAAGCAAATGTAAGTGCCACTGAGGGCATCAATGGATATTTTATCAACGGCACAACGGTGCAAGACAATAAAGACCATTGTCTTACTTATCCTACCTACGGCATGAATTATACACTTCAACGCAGAGACGGTTTTAAAATGTCCAATATCCGCAAGCCATCTCAGGGTGTCTTTTTCTCAGACAGCTATTACTGGAACCTCGGTGGTGAATGCTATGTAGGCAGCGCTATTGATCAATACGGTTTTGCCAGGAACATGTGCCGCGCTGGCGCCGGTAGCTATTCGGATGGTGAGTATTCTGGCATGACGCTGCATGGTACGAATCGGAACGTCGCCTACATCGACGGTCACGTTGATTCCCTTGATTGGCATGCCTGCAGAGTGAGACGCGGTTATCCGGATACCAACAGCGGTACTGCCGAGAAGAACTATGGTGGTCCCATGCGTTACGGTTACACAGATTTGACCCAAGATTAATACGGTTCTTATAAGAGGAAAAAATAATGAAAAAACTGTTCACATTGATTGAATTACTAGTAGTTATCGCCATCATCGCGATTCTGGCCGCCATGCTTTTGCCCGCACTGTCCAAGGCCCGTGAAAAGGCAGAGGCCATCTCCTGCACGTCCAACTTGAAGCAGATAGACATGGCCATGATCATGTACTTGACCGCGAACAAGAATAGTTTTCCAGTTTATCGTTCGGCGTATGCGATTACCAGTAGCGGCGGAGAATATACAAAAATCTGGATGCACGCCGTTTATGAAAACAGCAATGAAGAAAAGATATTTACTTGCCCATCATTTGAAAAGAGCAATGTAAGTGAAACTAGTGGCATCAATGGATATTTCATCAACGGTACGACGCTTTTGGACAATAAGCCGCATAGTCTTATCTATCCAACATACGGTATAAACTATACCCTCCATCATACCTACAATCCTTCGCTTAAGACGACCAATATCCTCAAACCCGCCCAAAGTGTTATGTTCTCTGACAGCTACTATTGGCATGGCACAGGAGACGCTACGATAACCGCCGATACCACCAAAGAAGGTCTTGATAATCAAGGCTTTGCCAAGGCTATCTGTATTGCAGGTACTGGAAGCTGGGCGCCTGGAGATTATTCGGGCATGACGTTGCATGGTCCAAACAGAAACATTGCCTACATCGATGGCCACGTTGATTCGCTTGACTGGCATGCTATTCGGGTGAAAACTGCCGGTGTTCGTGGTGGCACTAAGACATCTTGTGGCGGTTCTTTGCGCTATGGCTACTATGATTTGACGGAAGATTAATTAATTCCCAATGCTTTAGTTTGTTAAACAGCCTGATGGCATACGTGCCATCAGGCTGTTTTTTTGGTGTTTGCGCATTGCGCAAACGGTCGCGCAGAGTGCGACCCTCCCACAGAAAAACGCCTCCAGGCATTTGCTCGGAGGCGTTTTCAATACAGTCGCTAACGCTCTATGGAATTAGTGTGTATTACTCTTCGTTACGGGGACGACGGGGACGGAAGCCGCCCTGGCGCGGTTCGCGCGGCTTGGCTTCGTTGACCGTCAAGACACGGCCCATGTGCTCTTTGCCGTTCAATGCGTCGATTGCCGCCTGCGCTTCGTCATCATTCGCCATTTCGACGAATCCGAATCCCTTGCTGCGGCCAGTCTCACGGTCGGTAATCGCGCGAGCGCTATCGACTTTGCCATACTGTGAGAACAGCTCGTTCAGGATTTCGTCGTTAACGCTGTAACTCAAATTCCCGACATACAAATTTTTCGCCATTTTTGAAACACTCCAACTCTGGATCTTCGAATCCTTTTTTTTACTTTCCGGACTCTTATTGTAGAAAGAGACCGCAAATCGCAGTCCTTCAACACCACGACGGATGTGATGCTGACATAAAACTATGTAAAATACTCAAAAATCTTGCTATTGCAAATAATTTTCCAAAAAAATTAAAAAAAAATTAAATTTTTTGTAAGTCAGCTTATACCGATTGTATAAACCGCTGGAATATCTTCTCCTGCGGCGGCTGATCCTGAATGCGTTCGGGATGCCATTGGAGACCGATGACAAAGTGTTTCTCAATGCCTTCGACGGGTGCGATGGCCTCGATGCAGCCGTCGTCCGCCCATGCAACCGCTTCGAAGCCGTCCGCGACGCGTTCCACGCTCTGGTGATGGGAGGAGTTCGCCGTCAGCTCCGTCACGCCGAAAATCTCCACCAGGGGGCTGTCCTCCTTGAAGCGGACATGGTGCATCGTCTCCACGCCAGTCTTCACGCGGCGATGTTCGACGGTCGTGCCGATGTCCTCTGGAACATGGCGGAAAAGGCTGCCGCCCATCGCCACGTTGAGCTCCTGGATGCCGAGGCAGATGCCCAGCACAGGCTTTGTGCCGTGTTCGATGGCTTCTTTCGCTAATGCAAGGTCCCAGTTTTCCTTCAGCGGCTCGAGCAGATCCATGTCGGGATGGTTTGGTTTGCCGTAGTTGAAGGCGTTGACGTCGGGTCCGCCCGAGAAGATGATGCCGTCGAGGCTTTCGACGAATCGCTTGACGTTGCCAAGGTCGCGCATGCAAGGGATGACGACAGGCACGCCGCCCGCTTTGGCGACGGCATTGAAATAGACGCTGTAGTTTCCGCAAAGTCCTGAATTCGAGTTATAAACGCCCGTGATTCCGATGATCGGCTGCTTCATGATGGTTCCTTTTTCTTTCTCCGATGAAAAGCGGCGGCCCGACGGTTGCCGTATGACAATCCGCTTAATGTAACGACCGCTTGACGTTGTGCAAGCTGATGGAGGGAATTATTTTACCAATCTTTCAAGCTCATGTTTCCCTCCTTTCAGAAATATCATCGGTGATTGCAGAATGGATGTTTTTCAAATCAGATTGCACTGGTCTATACTTTAGCTATATTAATGGTACATATCGTTCACAAGCCACACAAGGAGCCACCATGCAGATTCTATTCCTCGGCACGGGCGCCGCCGACTGGCCGAATCCAGGCCCGAAAGTCGGCAAAGGCCGCCGTTTTTCATCCCTCCTCCTCAACCAGACCATTCTCATCGACTGCGGCCCCATGGCGCTGGACGCCATCCGCGAATTCGACGTCAACGTCAATCTCATTACGGACATCGTCATCAGCCACGGCCACGGCGACCATATCAACATGCCCGTCATCATCGAAATCGCCAAATTGCGGCAGCAAGGCCTTCCGCCGCTCCGTCTCCATGTCAACAAGGGCACGGCGGCACTCCGCTGCAAGGTGCCGCCGGAATGCACCGCGCTGCTGGAAGTCATGCCGTTCATGCCTGGCGATACGTTCAACTGTGGCGAAGACACGGTCTTCAAGGCGTATCCCGCCAGCCATCCTGTTAGCAAGGATGAACTGACCACGCATTTCATCATCAGCCTGCCTGAAGGCAAGACCATGTACTACGGTCTCGACGGATCATGGTTCCCGCCGACCACATGGCACGCCATGCAGAAGGCCAAGTTCGATGTCATCGTCTGGGAGCTGACCTGCGGCAATCTCGACGACTGGCGCCTCGGCGAGCATTCCAATTTCAGTATGCTGAAAATCTGGAAGAACGCCTTCACGAACGACGGCGCCATCTCCCTGAATACAAAGATTTTCTGTTCCCATCTGGCGCGTACGCTCTGCCCGCCGCATGACCTCTACGCCCGCGAAATCGCGAATTTCGGCTTCACGCTCGCATACGACGGACTCCTCTGGGAATCCAAATAAGTGGATGAACCTTCGGCTTCATAACATCCTGTGGTCACGTTATTTGAAAGTTTGGCATCAATATGCGGGTGGCGGCTGGTGGGGCCGTGGCTCCATTGTCTCGCCCGAAATGCGTGGCTTCTATGAGAAATTCCTGCCGTTCAATGAGTTCAAGCATAGCTTGATCACCATTGGAGAACAGATTCTCGAATCGCCTGACTGGGTGCCGAACATCCTGCGCTCCAATGACATCCTATCCCTTCCGGATTTCTGGGCCATGTTGCCGGACGCTTTCGCAGGGCGTGTCACCTTCAAAGAAGACGAACTTTTTCCACTGTTCTGCGCTATCGCCGATCCGTCCCGTTTCGGCACGTCGAACAACCGCTATCCTGCACAGCTGCAACAAATTGGCGATTTCGTCAAAAGAACAGGGCAGGGCAGGGCGGTCCGTCTGCTCGATATCGGCTGCGGCGTCGGCCTGGGCACATACGAACTCGCCGCGGCTACTGGTGGAAATGTCGTCGGCATCACGTCCGAACATCTGGAAGTCTGGATGGCAAGTCATCGACGGCTACCGCATGACGATGTCCGCGAACGGCTTTTCCATCGCTATCCGCCAATCCTTCCTGTCACATTCGTACAAGGCTTTGCAGAGTCGTATCACGATGGAACGCAATATGATGTCATTGTCTGCAATGGACTTGCAGGCGGTCGATTTCTCAATGCAAACGACAAATTGGCGGCTTTTTTGGAATCGTGCGGACAGCTTCTCGCCCCCCATGGGCGGATGTTCGCCGCCAACCGCTTCCACGAAGGGGAACGGCTTGGCGTGGAACGGCTTCGCGCCATCGCACGGCAATCCGGCTGGTCCGTCGAAGGCCATTGGAAATCTTTAATATTTTCCAGAACACGTTGACTGACAACATAACAAAGAAAAGGCCACGCGTATGTCACTGAAAAAAGTATCCTTGGAAGTCTCCCTCAAGCCTTTCTGCTTCGACATGACCGACGACGGCTTCGCCGCAACCGCCCGGAAAATCTTCCGGCAATGGGAAAACCTCTTCAACGGCAAGCAGTTGCAACTGATGTTCTGGACGGCCGACGGCTCGGAGCTTTTGGATTATTCAGGAAAGCTCGATGATTCGTTTGAATACGCCCGCTACGTCGGCTGCGCCAATTTCTGGGCGCATCAGGATCCCAACACGCCGATTGAACTCCAGAACCTCCACCAGCGCAACTACTTGTTCATGCCGAACCCGCCTGTCTGGACGTATCGTGACCTGCAACGGCTGATTCACACATTGAAATCCGTCTATATGGAAATGTATGGCGGCGTTCTGGAAGTCGGCACGACTTTCGATCCGGGTCCTGAATTCGCCGTCTCCCATTTCAAATACGAGCGCCACCCCGAAACGCTCAGCAACATGTTGGGCGCCAAGATCTTCATCTATTGCTACAGCACGCTGGACGCCGACGATTACCACTACGCTGCCTATCCGGATGGCGTGCCGCAGGGCACGCGTTTCGGCACGTTCATCGGCAAGCAGGCCCAATGTTTCCTGTCGGACATAGGCTTTGATTTCATCTGGTTCTCCAACGGTTTCGGCTTCGGAACGGAGACATGGGGCATGACGGGCGCTGTTTTCGATGGCTCCCGCTTCTATCCGGAGAACTCCCACAAGACAAGCGATCTCGTCTTCCAGTTCTGGAACGATTTCCGCCGCGAATGCCCGAAATTCCGCATCGAGACACGCGGGACCAATCTCACGACAGGCATCGATCTCGCGTCGGACGCCGTCCCGCTCCGTGAAATCTATAAAAATGTCACCAATCTGGAGATTCCGCCAAATTCGCCATGGGCCGCCTTGGACCACAACTTCGGCCTGGAGCTGGTCGGCTGGATGTCCCATATCGCGGAACTTCCTGAAGGTAAAGGCTTTCCGTTCCGCTATTACACCCATGACCCATGGTGGCTCAACTCCCCGTGGCTCGACCGCTACGACCGCATGCCCCATGACATCTATCTCCCGATGGCCATCTGCCGTATCAACAAAAAGGGTGAAGCGGAGACGCCCACGCAGTTCGATTTCCTCTCCATCGACGACTCCTACGGCCAGATGCCCGACCAAGTCCCGCAGGAATGCATCCCGCATCTCCTTGACGCCGAACGCACTAGACCAGATCAGGCCGGACCGCTCGTCTGGGTCTATCCCTTCGACGAATACCATGACGCCGTCTATAACGGCATGAAACTGGAGGAAGTCTTTTTCGGCGACCATCAAATCATCACCGCCGTCAATCTGGGCTTCCCGCTCAATACGATCGTCTCCACCGCCAATTTCCTTTCCGCCCCCGCTGAAACATTCGCAGGACGCATTCTCGTCGTGCCGACGATGGTCCGGCCTGCCGTCGTTGAACATATTCAACGGCTTGTGGCTGAACAGGGCGTAAAAGTCATCTTCTACGGCCCTGTGCGCGAAAAAGCCATCGCCGACATGCTCCAGATGGCGCAGGCGGAAGGAATCGAAGGGGAGGGCGTTCTGGAAGGCTACGGCAAGATCCGCCATCAGGCCATTTATTCCGCCGGAAAGCTGGACTGCGTCCTGAAGGACGACGCCCGCGCGACCGTTCTCGCCAATTATGTCATCGACGGCGTGAAGCGGCCCGCCGCCGTCCTCTATGGCGATTCCGTCGTCTGGATCCGCGGCACGAACTCCTTCGACAAGGTCGGCCGCATGCCGCAATTCCTTTCAGCGGATTACGCACGCCCCGAACAGCTGTTCATCGACGTCCTGAAACATCTCGGCCTCCAGTTGGAATACGAGAAGCCCATGCCGCAGGTCGCTCCGCCGCGCATCGGCATCCGCCTGCATGACAATGCCTTCTATTTCAGCGTCTTCGGGACGAACAGCACGGTCCGTCAGCATATCCGCATGACCGACGGCGCGCCGCTTTTCCGCGGCCGCGACATGATTCTGAAGGACAACGTCGGCATCTACCAGACGGAAAAATGGGCCAATCTGGAGGCGCGGCTTTTCGTGCAGGGCGACGATTCCGTCATCGAATGCACGGAATGGACGCATGAAAACCGCGGCATGAACCGCCGGATGGTCGTGGACGGCCTCAAAAACGCCACATTGGTCTTCCGTCCAACCATCGATGATTCGGAAACCGTCGTTTTCAAGCGGACGACGGCCAACCACACGTTGTTCGCCGCCAGCGATTGCGAAGTTGAAAAGACGCAGGACGCCTTCGGCGTCAAATACATCGCCCGCAACATCACAGGCCGCATGACCGTCCTCTGGGGCACCAAGCCAGATTTGAGCAAATGGTAACGACGGCGTCCCGCCGTCGGATGGGAGCACAATGCTCATCGAAGAGCCTGTTGAAATTACGAAAACAAAATAGATTTGGAAATCCTTTCGGAATCTCTCGTCATCGGTACGCGAAACGCTTCCGTCACATTACACCATCGCCTCGACGATGGTCTTGCCACGGACTTGCGTCGTGTGGATGCCTGGCTGCTTCTTCTCGTTGAAATTGAACGTCAGAAGATAGCCTTTTGATTCGTGCATGCTGTCCAGATAGTCGCACAATTGATCGACTCCACGGTCGTTGTAAACCTTTCCGCGCCATATTTTCAGTTTGATGATGAACTGCTCGCCAGCGTAGTTGACCACTACGTCCATGCGGCGTTCGTCCCGCGTCTGCGCTTCCACATAATAATGGCCCGTGCCGTTGATGACAGGCATCAGGAAAATCAGAAAGCATTGGCGTGCATCCGCTTCGGCGACCGCATTGCGACGATGGCCGAACAAATCCGTGTAATGGACGACAAAACGCTCCATCACCGTGTCCATGTCCAGCCGTCCGTTGCGGATATACGCGCTTTTCTCCAATGAACCCGCATCGTATAGATCCTGTTCATGCTGCGAGTCTTCATAGATGAACAGATTGTACAGGCGGGTCTCGAAGATGCGGTTGGCGACGGCGACCTTGCCGTCATCGTTTTTGATGAAATTGAACATGAGCGCCAATGACTGCGCCTTGTCATCCCGCTGAAAAGGCGCCTTCCTGCCAGTGCAGAGGATGTCATGCAACAGTTTACGAAGCTCAGGGAAGTCATCGATCTTTTTGATCATGTCGTCAAACAGCGTATTGCCTTCAATCAGAAGGGCTTTTACGGCCGCAAGGAAGCCTTCGGCCGTCCAGCAGTCAGAAAGCGATTTGAATTCAGGCTGACGGGGCAGTTCCTCGTCCATGATCTGGCAGAGACGTGACACCAGAAATGGATAGCCGCCCGTGTAGTCGGACAGCCTTTTGGCCATGGCGGCGACATCCATGCCCGTATGATGGTCGTTTTCATAGTCTTCCAGCATGCCCGCTATGCCGTCTTCCGTCAATTCCATGACGACGTCGAATTTCGCGGCGATGTTCCACGGGCTGTTGTACTGATGCTCCGATTCGCCGCGAATTTTCAGCTTCAGATTTTTGATGTCATAGACACCCGCCAGAATGATAGAATGGAATGTCGGAATCATTTCGCGTTTCAGGAACATATCACGCAAAATGCCAAGAAATTTCAAAAATGAGACATAGTTGCCCGCCTGATCCACTTCATCGATGAGAATGACGATTGGCTTTTCGTTGGCTCTGCATAGATTGACGATGATTTTTCTCAAATTATTCAGCGAGAAGCTTTCCGACGATTGTGCAAGAATTTCTGACAATAGGCTTGTGAACTTTTCAGAAGCATTGGAGACAAGTCCAAAATCAACATTTTCATTCAACTGGTTCAGAAAAGCCTTTGCCAGCAGTTCTTCTTTTTCAAATGTTTCATCTCCAATGCTTTCAAAGCTAATGGAGAACACGGTGTAATCATCTTGAAGGGCGTCTTTCAACGTATTCAGCGTCGTGGTTTTGCCATACTGCCGCCCACGGTTGATGCAGAAATAATCCCCCTGATCAACCATCTTGCGGATTTCACGGACACGTTCCGTCAAATCGACCATGTAATGTTTATATGGATAACAAGTTCCTGTAGTATTGAATCGTTTCATATCGTCATTCTCCCTGTACGCCCTGTCATCCGACATCCCGTGCCTGATGCTTTCCCAACAAAATATCATTCAAGATATGATATATATTATAGATATCAGATAATACTCTGTCAAATAAAAACCAATAGCAACTCATTTATTTTATCATGGGAGTATGAACCATCAATGGAACAACCAGCGCATGACCCAATAGTTTTCCTTTCCATAACGCTGTTCAACCAATTCACGGCGCAACGTTGTCGTGATTTCGAGCTGAACTTGTGTAACCATCGTATTGGTAAGGCGACAGGCATTCAGTGTCTCAGGGGAAGGCGTCTTGACGACAACCATGCCCGGCGTGATGAATTCGACAGGGCGGTGGCGGAAGCAGGCCATGATTTCGAGACGGCCGTCAGGCAGGAAGCTGAACGTCAGCCAGCGGAACGGTGCATTTGCACGTCGTGCATCGACTTCCGCGAAACCGCGCTGCGACAGGCCGCGCACGATCACATCGTAGTCCATGTCCAGCATTCCGCTGCGTTGCAAGGTAAGGCCGACGCCTGCCGTGTTCAACGCCCAGTTCAGACGGTCTTTCGTGCAGTGCTGCGGCGTCAGGCCTTGCATGCTCCGAACCGTCCGCACCGTCGGAAACAGATATGCGACAGGACGTTTCGGCGGTGTCTGAACTGTTTCACAACCAACCAATAATAAAAGACTTAAGAATAATGTTGCTTTTTTCATCTGGAATTGCTTCTGGTAAAATTTCTCACGATAATGGACGGTATTCTTCTTTGAGCCAGTCGGTGATATTGCCGGTGGTGAAATCGAAATTGACACCGATCAGCATGATGCGCTTGTCTTCCTTGTGGTATTTCAAGGCATAGTCTTTGTTCTCAATCTGTTTCATTGCATCATCTGCGGTCTTGTTGAGCTTGAATTCCACCACATAGATCCATTCCCCTGCGGCGACCATCAGGTCAATCCGTCCGTCGCTTGTGCAGATTTCCGCCTGGACCAGCAGTTTCAGCAGGTCGCAGACGACAAAGAAGACGGTCTGGTAGTAATGCTCGTCCTTTACATGGATTGCATAGGGGATTCCAGCGAAAATGGACTGGAACAGCTTCAGAAAGCCATCGGCATCGCCAGTTCCGACTGCTGTGACGAGATTCATCATCAATCCCTGGGCATCCTGCTTCCTGATGTTGGTGCAGTAGGTCAACAGGGAATTGTTGAAGGATTCCTCAACTTCAAGATTCGGAAAATGCAAATAGTATTCGGTGATGGCTTTTTTGGTGAAAGGGACTTGCCGCTGTTCAGTGCGGTCTATGGTCAGATATCCGGTCTGGAACAACAGCACCATCGGGTCCAGGCTGTTGATTTCAAACGCATCGAAAAACGCTGCGGAGACCGGTTTGCTCAGAGAAAGCGAAAAATCAAATTTGGACTTCATGATCAGATCCAACAGGAAAGTCGGCGTACCGGTCGAAAACCAGTAGTTGCTGAACTCACCGCCGGATTCGAAGAATTTCGCCAGAGAGACTGGATTGTAAACCGTTTTGGCGTTTTTCTCAAAACGATAGCCATTGTACCATCTCCTGATTTCCTCCATGAGTTCGTTGCGGTCGCCTGAAAGCGTGGCGAGGCGGTCGCCGAAATTCGCCTCCATTTCCTCCTGCGTATAGCCGAGCATCGTGGCGAAGCGGGCGTCCATCGTGATGTCCGTCAAATTGTTTAGTTCTGAGAAGAGCGAGACATGGCAGAATTTGCTGACGCCGGTGATGAACGCCAGGCGGAGCATCCCGTTCTTCTCCTTTATAACGGAGTAGAACACCTTCAGCGCGTCCAGAAACACACGGCAGTTCTCTTTGGAGATATTGTTCAAGACAGGTTTGTCGTACTCGTCAAGGAGGATGACGACATCGCCTTTCGTGTCATGCAGCGTTTTGATAAGTTCATGGAACATTGCATTGGAGGAGGTCTCCTTCAACGACACTTTATTGAAATCCGCTTGTTCAAGAAGGATCAGCCTTAAGCTCTCCTCCATTTTTTCAAGTGTACTGAAATCCCGCCCGTTCAAGTCCAGTTTGATGATCGGATGCGGTTTCCAATCATACGGTTTATCATAGATGGCAAGCCCTTTGAAAAGTTCCTTCTTCCCTTCGAATACTGTTTTCAGCGTGGAAACAGTCAACGACTTTCCGAAGCGCCGCGGGCGCGACAGGAAATACATCTCCTTGGCTGGCCTTACCAACTGCCAGATGTACTCCGTCTTATCGACATACAGGAAATCGCCCTGTATAAGATCCTCAAAAGTATAAATGCTAGTTGTCAAGTCTTTCATGGCAATGAATAGCTGCAAAATCAAAGATAATATGACATTTTAAGATAACCCGTCTTATAGTTATTGCAAGAGTTTTTCTTTGTTAATGACCCTAAAACGACAAAAGCCTTGCCAATCTTGACAAGGCATCGTCAGAATATCTATTTGTTGTGTTTCTCCAACGGCTTATGCCAGCGTCTTGCCGTCAATTGTGCCGATGGAGATGTCGAATTCGCCGCGATGGGCGATGCGGTCCGCCTGGCCGTCCTTGATCCAGACGACCGTGTCCGATGCGGAAAGCATTTTCATATCGTGCGTTGCCGTGATGATCGTGATGCCGAATTTCGTCTTCAGTTCGCCCAGAAGCGCGATGATTTCTTCGCCTGTGTGCAAGTCAAGGTTGCCGGTCGGTTCGTCTGCAAGGACGATGGTCGGTTTGTTCACGAGAGCGCGCGCGATGGCGATACGCTGCTGCTGGCCGCCTGAAACCTGCGACGGAAGATGTGTCAAGCGATGCCCAAGTCCCACGACATTAAGGATTTCCGCCGCCGCTTCACGCGCCTTCGCAGGTGATTCGCCCGCGAATATCCGCGGGAGCGCCACGTTTTCAAGCGCCGTCATCGTCATGATCAAATTGAACGACTGGAAAATGTATCCCATCTTGTGGCAGCGGACCCACGCCAACTGCTTCTGGTTCAGGTCGGACAGCGAATATCCGTCGATCTCCACATGGCCTTCCGTCGGTCGGTCGAGACCGCCGACCATGTTGAAGAACGTGGATTTTCCGGAGCCTGACGGCCCTAGAATGGAGAGATACTCCCCGCGGCGTACATCCAGATCGATTCCGCGCAACGCATGGACTTTTTCCGCGCCCATCGTATAGACTTTCGTCACACCGCGCGCCTTCACAATGATATCTTCTTGAGTGCTCACTCTTCTACCCTCATCGCGTCAACAGGCTGTTTCTTCGCGGCCATGTAGGCCGGCAATATCGCCGCTGAAATCGACAGCAGCGTTCCAGTAAGTAGCGAAATTCCAAGGGCCTCAAACAGGCCAAGCCATGGGAAATGCGCCGCCACGTGCATCTTGTAGCTCATGAATGCAACCGTTATGGAGACGATCATCCCCAACAGGCATCCCAGACACGTGCCCGCGACGCCCTGCACGGAAGATTCGATGAAATAACTCCTTACGATGAATCCATCCAACGCGCCAAGGCATTTCAGCGTGCCGATCTCCTTGATGCGCTCCGTTACGCTCATCAGCATTGAGTTCACGATGCCGACGAAGCACGCCAGAAGCGACAAGATGATCAACAGCAGAATGCTGTCGTTGGAGCCGCTTTCATGGATTTCCACGCCGGCAGCCTGCAAGACAGCGTCCAGCACGGGGTCGTGAGCTTCAATCAATGCATTCACGATCTTGTTCATGATCTGCATATACGTCAGGAAGGCGATGGCCAGGACGACTCCCGACATCGTGACGAGCGAACGGAAGAAACGGCGTTTGATTCCCGCCCAGCTCACGTTGAACGTGACGCCCCAACTGACGTGCTTTTGTTCTGGTATTTTTTCCATGGTGACTGCCATTGCGATAGTTATGGTTGATTACTGGCGGTTCAGGTCGATGCCCAGCCGCTTCTGCATTGTCAACGAAATGATCATGGCGATGAAGACCACGAGGAGTTCGCCGATGATGAGGCCGATGAACAGGCCGCGTACTTTACCGTATGTGGTTTTGTTTGCGTATTTTGTGACTAGCGATTTTGCCAGCCAGCCCAACAGGATGGAGAACCAGTAGGCCGCCATCAGCGGGTTGACGAGCATGATCAGGCCGATGGGATGCGGCAGCCAGAAGGACGTCTGGCGGAAATAAAGGAGGACGGCCATGAGGATGGCTCCGAACAACAGCCAGCCGCGGAGGCCCCATGTGGCCGTCGGCGGCACTTTCGAGATGTCGCCGATGCCCGTGAACAGCGATTTCGGGAACATCGTGTAGAACCAGCTGTGCATGGAATCCGCGCCTTGGCCAGGCTCGTAGCAGAGCATGATCGCCACGCCGATGGCCACGACGACGGAAATCAGAATGCCTGCCACGACGCCGATGTGGTAGCGGGCCCGCGACATCTTCGCATCGTCGCGGATTTTCAGGGCGTTGGCCATGGCTGGGGCGATGAACGTCTTGATATCCAAGAACATAATCGCATAATAGATCATCAGCGGCGCGAACAGGTGGGGCGATGTCATCTTCGTGTCAAAGCCGAAGATGTGTCGGATGAAATGAAATGGCGATGTCCATGCCTGGAAGCCCAAGATGCCGCCTTCCGCAACGGCGCGCACAAGACCGATGGTGATGATGATGATGATTACATAGCCGCAGATCGCATAGATGATATTGACGTGCATGACGTGCCAGAGGATGAAGACCAGCAGGACGGAGCCGCCGAGGAACAGCGCGGAGGCGATGCGCAGTTCGCGCCGTTCGTCATCGGACATGTTCTCCAGCTTGCTCGGCTGGAAGGCGCACAGGATGACTTGGCGGCATTTCCACAAAACCAGCGCCGCGAAGACGAGCAGCGCGCCGCCGCCGATGGCCGTGCGGAAATTCAGCGTGTACCACCATTCCGACGGGAACGACGATTCGTTCTGCCCGTAGCCGCACGCCACAAGTATCATTAGCAGAATCATGTAGAACACATGGAAGAACCACAGGGAGAACGAAACTTTCTTCGGAATCAAGAACGCCAGACCAATCAACGTGAAGAAAATCATTGAACGCGCGCCGGGCATCAGGGCCTTGAACATGCTGTTGCGGATGAACGGAGTCCATGAATTGTAGAGGTCGAGCTGCGTCAGGCCGGGCAGCACGTCCGTCCTGCACAGTACGTTCCAACCCATCACGCCCGCCGAAATCGCGAATCCGACCCAGAACAGGCCGTTTTTGAACACGGCCGGCATGATGTCCGTCGGCTTCGTGTCGCCGCCGTCGAGGCCGACCATGACTTCAGGCAATTCCATCAGCGGGAAGATGAGTTTTTCATTGTATGCCCACTGGCGGAAAATCAACAGGTTGAAGCAAAGCAGAATCATGTACGTCAATGCGACGACAATGCCCCAATACAGCAGCGGCCGCGCCCAATGCGACCACGGGACCTGCCCGATGAAATAGCGGGACAGCGACGCATCGAAGCTTGGGAACGTCGCTAGAATCGCGTCAATCTGTTCGGATTTGTTGTTTGTTGTGTTCCAGTCGTTTGCAAGTATGTTCAGCGTTTCGATGGTCTTGCTGACACGTTCGCAGATAACGACCTCCTTGTTCTTCCGTTCGATTTCCTTCTTGTTGTCCTTTATGTCGTCTTCGAGGTCTTTTCGGTCATCGACAAGTTTTTCGATTTCCTTTTCGTATGCGCGCATTTCTTCCAAAGTCGCAATACGCTTCTTTTGATTGAGTTCCGCAAGTTGTGCATCCAAAGTCGTAATCTGTTGGGCAAGTTGTTCATCCGTGTCCGTCAGAATCATGATATCTTCTTTTACGACTTTCACGTCTGCGCAAGGCCGCAGCAGTTCGATGGTTTCCCGGATGATGGCAGGGCCGTCGGCACCGTCTTTCTTTGCGGTCTTCAGCTTGTCGGCGGCTTTCCGTCCTTTGACGAGACGGCCAAGGCGGCGGAAATAGGAGGACGCGTCGTCGTCTCCCGTGAACACAATGCCTGGGAAGGAGCGTTTTTCGGCGGGCAGGCCGCGGCGGAACAACTGAACTTTGTCAAACGCCTTTTGGTCATGCTCTTTCAGGATGTCGCGCTTTTCCGTGACGATTTTTTCCTGCGCATCGACCAATTTCTGCTGGGCGGCGATAGGTTCTGCAAAAGATTCGCGTTGAGCTGTAAATGTCTTGACTTTTTCATGCAGTTCGTTGAGCTTGGCCAATTCTTCCGCGTTGGGATTGGCTAGGATGTCGTCCAATTTCTTCTGCAAGGCTTGGATTTCCGCTGGATTCGCATCTCCCTTCGCCTTCAAGGCTTCAATCTGTTCGCGCAGATTGGGGATGACGCCTGGTGCGACACCATACGTACGGGCCTCCTGAATGCGGATTTTCGCGTTCGTCGTTTGGAGGTCCTGCGTCGCCTTGTCGCGCTGCTTCGTCAGTTCGGACAATTTTGTCTGCAACGGCGTCAAGATGGCGATTTCCGCCGCGTAATCCTTTGCCAATTTGGAAGTTCCAGGCTCGGAGATGAAGAAATTCTCGTTGACGTACGGCTCCACGTAGCGGTTCCATTCCGTCTGGTCGTTGTTCCATTCGCGGTTGAACAGGCCGCTGATGATCGGTACGACCTGTCCCGTCAGACCGAACGTCGAAATGCCGGACGACACCATGCACATGACGAAGATGATCAGCAACTCAGGCAGTGTCAACGGCTTGATGAACCGCAACAGCCGCAGGAACGGATTGATGAGCACCACCAGAAACACAAGCATGATGTACGGGAAGAGCGCGACTTGGTTGCCCGTCGGCAGCATCTCCTGGCGGTTTTCGAGCACGACCGTCAGGATTGCAAACAGAGCAGAGAGGAGAAGTCCCAGGATGAGGGAACGTATCGTTATGTTTTCGTTGTCTTTACGCATAGTTTGTTCTGTTCGTGTAGCTGTTGGGACGTTAGAAGATCAGCGGGGCCATCATCTTGTTCAGGATCGTGAACGCCACGGAAACCATACCGATCAGACCCATGCCGCAGGAGAATCCCGCCAGCAGGATCGGCGTGTATTTCATCCATTGCTCACCGAAGCGCTTCTTGAAATAGAAGCGGCCGATAAGCGCGCCGAGCATTTCAAAAATGACGCCGGACGGCGTCGATTGGCCGAGGCCGCGCACCATGCCGAAGACCAGCAGCGTCGGCAACCCCAAGACGGAGAGGACGATGAACGAGATGACGCCCGAACCAAGCCCCACCAGCACGTATTTCAGCCGCAGGGCCTCCATGAACATGGAGCCGCCTTCCATCGTCGAGCTGAACGTCAAGCATGTGTTCTTCGCGTTCAATTCCCACATCTTCTGCGCGTATGGGTAAGCCGCCGACGGCACTTCCGCCATGCTCCACAGCATCGTGGAGAAGATGATGGACGCGACGATGATGATCGGCACCGTCACGATCTGCGTCTTGATCTGGCTGGAGATCTTCGTTCCCGTCAGTTCCAAGACGCGGAAATTGACGGTTTCGACGCCGTAGTTCGGAATCGGCACTGGGGCGAACCAGATTTTAACGCCCTTGTAGCCGCTGAGGATGTATGTCGCTTCCCTTATGTAAGGTATTGACAACGCCTGTCCGCAGAGGCCTTCCAGCTTGGCTGTCGCGTAGGAGAGCAGGGGGGTGAGCACCAAAGCGTAGAACACGAAGAAATGCCATGGGAAGCCTTCGATCAGCCAGCAGGAGAGGCCAATCCAGAAGGCGTTGGTAACCACATAGATGCAGAGGGCGATCCAGATGGAGAAATCGCCGCGTTTCGGGTCGTTGACAAGTAGTCGCCGCCATGTGGATTCGTGCTTCTGGCCGGTGATTCTGGCCTCCAGCTGAGTCATGTTGCCGCGGCGGTTGCGCCATGCGTTCAGCATCGGCGTCAGGATCTTGCCGAGGGAGACAACCGTGATGGCAAGCGTAAGTCCCAGCGAGAAGGAAAGATAGAAATCAACGTTGTTGGAGTACAACGTATTGATGACATCCATCTGCGAGTCCCAGTGGGACAGCACGCCATATTTGTAGAGAATTGGATTCAAGGCCATTGTGAAGACGACGCCGAATGCGCCGCCGATGACCGCCCAGAACGGCAGCACCATGCCTTGGAAGAACCACAGCAGATTGAAGCTGATGTTCAACGGCGTGGCGGGCAAGACTTTTGAAAGAGCGGGCGTAAAGTCTTGCCACGGAATGGGTAGAGGCTGAATCGGCTTGTCCAGCAATGCTCCCGAAATGGACGGAATCGCAATGTAGAAAAGACCGAATGTCAGACCGAGAATCGCGCCGATGGAGAAGCAACGCCAACGCCAGCGTTCTTTATCCTCTTTCGTCTGCGCGAGAGCCGTGATACCGGCCGCCGCCACAGGAGCCATCGGGAATGGAAGCTCCTCCACGTCGTTGGTGATTCGATAGAGCACATAGCCGAAACCATATTGATCCAGACGACTGACCAATAGTCCGACGATGATCAGCATAATCGGTCCCAACCATGCTTTTGTGAAGAATGTATGTCCTTGCTCGCGTATGACTTCTGCAGACGGTGCCCACCATGACGGGATTTCCTGCGCCACGCCCATCGCGTTCGCATAGTCAGACTGAACAAGATATTGGTTCCATAGCAGCCCTTGGAACGGCGACGCCATCGCCAAGCCTGCCATATAATAGAAGATGTAGATTTCCTGCATCTTCAAGTCCTTGAACGACCGCCGCGCGATTTCCGCGAAAAGGATGATGGTCACCCACCGCGCCGCCGTGTCCATGTTTGCCTCAGGTCCCACGACCAGAGACAGATACATGCTTCCAGGCATGATCAGCATGCCCAAAAACACGGCGCCGACGACCGTCTTCCACGTAAAGCCGTCTTCGAAATGCTCCGGCGGCTCCATTAGCGATCGATATTGCTCAAGTTCTTTGTCTTGTGTGTATCTTGCCATAGTCAAATGTCACAACTGATTGGTGGTGGATGTCAACGTGTTTTCGTCAGGCGGCTCCGTTTCATTTGCCGTTGAACATGTTCTTGCCGCTCTTCGCGAAATCCGCATGTTCAGCGGGCGTAAGATTGCGCCAGTACATGAGATATGTCCGCAATTTCTCCAGGAACGGCATGTTCGTCGCCGTCCAGTTGGTGTCCTGTCCGGACATACGGGTATTCAGCATGACCAGGCGGTAGGCCTGGACTTTTTCATCGTATTTTGTCGTGAAATCCAATTTTTCCGTGACACCGAGATCGAATGGCGCGAGAGCCACATTGTACGTCATGACAAGCACTTCGCGGCCTACATCGTCCGTGGATTTCTTCACGCCTTCAAGCTTCGCAATCAAGTCGCCGAACGACGCTTCCGTGAAGCGGCCGAAGTAGTCCGCCAGATAGCCGTTGATGCCATAGATCAGTTCCTGTTCGTAAATGAAGGGGAACACGACAGGCATCTGCTTGCCGTCATGCGCGGGCAGCGACCACTTGCGCTTTCCTGACGGAACAGCCGCCCGCGTCGCCACCATGGACGGATAAATCGTCGATAGCAGCACGACGGCGATCGTGAACATGATGACATAGACGACTGACAGCGACGAGAAGTTGAGGTTGATGCTCTTGATCCAGCCTGTCCGCGTCAGCAGGATGCTGGTGACCTGCCCGATCAGATAGCCGCCGACGGAGCCGATGACACTATAGACGAACGCCTCCGCCAGGAAGAACATTCCGATGTGCATCGGGTTCAATCCCACGGCGTTGTAGATGGCGATCTCCGCCTTTCGTTCGAATACGGAACCAAGCATCGTGTTCAGGATGATCGTGCTGGAAATCAACAGCGGGATGATCAAAAACGCCAAGCCGCCGATGGATGTGCGGTAGCCTTCGCCGACGTAATAGACGCCAGGCTCCGTGTCCCGCTTGCCGTCCGCGATGCGGAACGGCTCCGTGGAGGAGATGAAAAATTTGGACGCGTTCGTAATGGTCAAGAGTTCATCGACCATTGACCACAGCGTCACGCCTTCGTTCAATTTCGCGGATACGCTGTACGGCTGGGCGCCGATCTTCCGCGCCGTCTCGACTGGCATGACGACCAATGATGCCATGTCCGTGTAGAACACGCCGTCGTCCGCGTTTTCTTCGCCGCCTGCCGCCATGGCGACCAGTGCGTCGGCTCCCGCGTCTCCGCCGCCCTGCTGGACGAGATTCTTGATTGGAATCAGCGGATGCTGGTTGATGTCGCGGAACTGGAGGAAATCCGCATCGGACAGCAACCCGACAATCTTGTATTGGCGGCCTTCGTACATAATTGTCGCTTTGTCAAAGGTTTCTGTCGTCAAACCGAGAGCTTTGGACAGTGATTCGGGCAACAGCATTTCGTCCGCATCGTCAGAGGAGAAGAAATGGCCATGCTTCATGGGAATTGGGCCGATGAAGCCGTTTTCAATGGCAGGGAGGCCGAGAATCGCGTCGATATTGGCATCCGCGCCGTTGGAGGAGGAGATGCGGAAGGGGAGGGTGCCGCCGTCGGGCAGCTTGGTCGGAATCAGCCAGCGGCGGATGGACAGCTCGGCTCGGCCGTTGAAGATTTCCTTCAGCGTGCGGAGCGTCGCTTCGTCCATGCGCGAGTTGCCGGGCCAATGATACATAAGTCCCGTGTATGTCGCATTTTTAGAACGTGTGATAATTGTAGGCGAAAGGTTTTTCGTGATGGATGTGAAGGCAAGCATCGTGAACGTGACGAGAACGACCGTCGCCGTCGTCAACGCCGTGCGGATGCGGCGGCGTTTCATGTTGTTGACGCCGATGAGCATGGCGGATTGGCCAACCGTCGAGAATCCGACTTCGCCGCTGTCCATGGCCGTCGATGTGCGGAAGAGCAGCGTCATTTCACCCTCGAACCGACCGTGCAAAATTTTGATGACGAACGCGCCCAGGCCGCCCATGACGAATGCGATGAAAATCGCTTCCGGGGCTTGCGCGACACGGAATGCGGGATGGATGTTGCGGAAAACGACGAACGTGAACGCGAAGAATAGGCAGAACGCGACCATCTCCTGTTCGATTTTCTTGAATTTGAACATTAATTTTTCCGCGAAGAAGCAGAACGGAAGCATCAGGGCCAGATAGAAGACGACGGCCTTCAGCATGTCGTTGGTAATCGCCGCCATACGCTTGTACGCTTTGCCGTGGGCGCCGACCGCTTCGTGAAGATGTTTCAGATAACCGAGCCAGTCCTTCTTTTCGCGGGCAGTATTCATCTGCTTGATGGATTCGTCGCCACGCTCCATGAAGATCTTGGCCAATGCGTCGGACGTACCCGCCAGACGCTGGTCGCGGACGTGGTTCAGGATGGACATGTCGCCAGTCGCCGTTGCAAAGAAATCTTTTCCAATGCCTTGTGAAATCTTGAAACCATCGCCTTCGGGGTTGTCGTCGTTGGCGTTCAAAGCAAGAATACGTTCGCTTGTCATGACTTTGACGGCTTCGTCCTTTTCCAAAAACGCGGAGACGGGGCCGGGGAACGCCACAAACGCCTTTTTGGAGAACGTGCTGCCGACACCTGTCATGCCGAATTTCTTCGGGGCGGTGTTCAGACGGCCATCCAAAATAAGGAAGGTGTTTTCCGTAATTGGCGAGACGGAAATGGACGCTGGGTTGTCCCTTGTATAGATAGGATATTCCACGCAGTCGAAGAGGGCGAGCGTCTTGACGTCCGCGCCGCGGTTGATGGTGGAGGACATCTTCCCTTCGGCGTCGCCTGCGTCAACAACTTGCTTGACGACTGTGAAATCATCATCGTACTCAAACGCGTTCGGATAAAGCGTCTGGGCTGTGATGCCGTAGAAGACGGAGACGGCGCGTTCGTCCGTCAGAGCCATATAGCCTGTCATAACGTCGCCGGATGCAACGGGCTTCGCCATATCCATCGGATTATGAATCACTAACGCCGCTCCAGGCACAGGCAGCTGTGGCAGGACCGTCGCGGAAAATTCGTCGAATTTGAACGCTTTGACCTGCGTGCCCCATATCGGCTGCCATGTGTTCGCTTTCGTGGTCGGCGGTTTCATTTCAGACGTGCTTGTCAACACGGGCACCGCCAACGTGGCTCGCATCAGTTTCGGGACATAGTCGAAAGAAGCTTTCAAAACGGCGGGGTCCAATTTCTGTATCTTGTCTGATGTCAAGAACAAACGACCATAATCCGTGAACACGTTGCGAAGCGCGAAGGCTGGAGTCGGCCCGGAGGCCTGGAAGACGGCGACATTTTCCGTCATCTTCGGGAAGAAATGGCCTTCCGCCAAACCACCCTGCCGTGTCAGCGCATCGATGAAGCGGATGCCCTGTGGCACAACGCCTTGCTTCTCAAGGCTTTCAGCAGCTTCAGCCGTGTTGATGCCGAAGCGGTGCTGCCAGCGGTCCGCGCATTTGAAATCATCGGCGGAGAAACCGATCTGGCCGCTTTGGAATGTCAATTCCAGCTCAACGACGAATTTTACCTGCCGTTTGCCGAGGAGCGAGCGGATTTCATTGTTCTTGATGACCGTGTCGATTGTCTGCTGGTTGAGGGACGACCAATGCTGCCGCGTCGCCACGATTTCATCCACGTATTCCTGCAAGATGCCCAATTGCTTTTCGTTAAGGTCACTCAATGCCGTCCGGACACCAACCTTATTAAATAGCGTCAAGACATCAACGTAGTCCGTCCGTTCCGTCTCCAGCCGTTTCGTTTCCGCCTGGATCTGCTCTGGCGTCAAGTCTTCGCGGCGGCCAAGATGGAGCTGTTCCGCTTTCAGCTTGTTCACTTCGCGACGGGCCAGATCGACGACCGGTTCCTTCACCGTAAAGTTCTTGCCTGTCGTGGAATCCATCAAATCGCGCAGACGAATGAGTGCGGCTTCGGCGGATTTGAACTCCTCGCTGTCCCGTGCGCATTTTAGATTCTTCTGGATTGGTTCGTAATGGGACAGCAGCATCTTCTCCTGCCGCAAGTCGCCGTTGATGGTGTCCAGCAGCCTTTCGACCTGCGTGCGCGGCGCCAGAAGATTCCATGCTAAAATACGTTCGCCCAACATATTGCGAGAATGGGCGTTGATGGCGCAGAACACCACGCCACGCTCTGGCGGGTTCTTCTTGTATTCATCGAACATCGCCATCATCAATGCGAGATTCGCCGCGTTCTGACCACCCCACGACTGGCCGGGCACGATGGAATTCGCATCCATCGGCGCCACGACGAGCACCAGTTCGTTTTCATACGCGGGATTGGAACCGGGAACGACAACCCACAGGTTCCGCAGCGTCTCGTTTTTCCATTTCGTCGGCTGGGCGTCGATATGGGCTTGCATGGAACCTTTTAACAATGTGTCGCGCAGATATTTGCCATCTTCCATACTTGCGAGGAAACGCGGCAGGCGGACTTCCGTGCCCGTCACTTTCGCCGTCGCATCGCTGTAGGCGGGTTCGTCTTCTTCGATGAAAATGAATCCGATGACACCGAAGCGCAACAGCCGTTGCCATTCCGTGCCGCTGGCGAACTCCATGACGGCAACGGCGCCGTCGAGTTCGACTCCTTCGATGGCCTTCAATGCGTTTTCATCGCCGTTGCCTACATAGACCAACGGCGCGTCAAAGGATTTCTCAAGGAAATTGCCAGGACGGAAAGCACTGGGTTGCAATGGGTAAAGGGAAATCTTCCTTCCGTTCAACGTCACGCTCGTTTCGCCAGGGATGAGACATGGCGCCGTGAATTTCATCTCGCCATGTTCCAGCCCGCTTTTAGCGAACAAATTCTCTATCCTTTTCTCCAGCAACAAGTTGCCAGGCGAACCAGGGTGCCTGCTTCCCGTACCGTCGAACAACGGTTGCAAATTGCTTTGCGCCCATGCTGTTGTCAGCAAAAGACTTGTCAGCAAAACGCCGAATAATTTTTTCCCTAAACGATTCCTATTCTGCATGAGAATCCGCAACTAATTGATTATGTTTAATTTGTTATTTTATTCCAATTGAAATGACATTTCGCCCCGCCAGCGATTTCAGAAAATCCGCCATGCACAGCTTCGCCTCCCTGCTGCCAACACGGTACTTGCCCGCGAAGGCGTCAATCAACTCCTGCACCGTCCGTTCGCCGTCGATTTGCGAGACGACGAACGCGCCGATCTCGTCCAGCCGGATGCGATGCGTCGAAACCGGCATCTGGAAGCGGCCCCAGAAGCCTTTGCGGCGCTGCACGGGAACGCAGACAACCGTCCGTCCATCGCGGTCCTCCTCGAACGTCACGTTTGGATTCAGGGCGGGTATGCTCTGCAACGCTTCAGAAACGTTGACGGCAGGATGGACGACCTGCTTCTCGCGTTTCCCGAAGATGTTCAGGAAATCCAGCATCAAACGTGCTCTCCAGCGATGTGGCCGACTTTGATATCGACGTTTTCGCGCTTCTCCAGACGATCGACCTTTCCATCGCGGATCCACAGGATGCGGTCAGAGGCATCGAGCATCTTCATGTCATGCGTTGCCGCGATGACGGTCACGCCGTCTGATTCTTTCAGCTCTTTCAGAAGTTCGATCATCTCCTTGCCTGTCTGGACGTCCAGATTGGCCGTTGGTTCATCCGCAAGGATGATGACAGGGTCGTTGGCGATGGCGCGGGCCACGGCGACACGCTGCTGCTGACCGCCGGAAAGCTCGAAAGGCCTGTGGAACAAGCGCTTACCGAGGCCGACTTTTGTGAGGATTTTAGCGGCCTTCTCTCTCGCGTCGTCCGCGCTCATGCCCGCGAAAATCATCGGGAGGGTGACGTTCTCCAATGCCGTCAGAACTGGTAAGATGTTGTACGACTGGAAGATATATCCGATTTTATGGCAGCGCATCCACGCGAGTTCGTAGGAGTCCAATTGGGCGAGGTCGATTTCATCCATGAAGACCATGCCCTCCGTGGGGGAGTCGATGCCGCCGATCATGTTGAAAAGTGTGCTCTTGCCGGAACCGGAAGGGCCCATGATGGAGAGATATTCGCCGCGGTAGATGTCTAATGATATGCCGTCCAAGGCTTTAGTGACGGCTTCCCCCGAACCGTAGTACCTTTTCACGTCTAGGACGCGGACAACGATGTCCTTGTAGATGTCTGTCGTTTCTGCCATAGATTGTTGATGCAACGAAAAGAGATTGCGGAATTGTTTTTGCAAAAACATCAAAATAACTCCCCAATCATCAAAATACAAACGAAAGATTGGAGTTTTTGGAAATAATGCTTATTTTTATGTAAAGGTAAAAAACTGACAGGAGGAAAATTGTCATGCGTCTGATTCTTTTTGTCTGCGGCACGAATCGCAGCAGGGGCCCGATGGCGGCCGCCTACTTTGCTTCACTGGTGAAGCAACGGAACATAGCGGACGTGGAAGTTGCGTCCGCGGGGCTGACTGTCCGCCATGGCGACACAATCTGCCAGGAGACACGGCAGGTTTTGGCGAATCGCGGGCTGACTCCGCTGGCCATCGGTTGCGTGCAGCTTCTTCCGAAGCTTGTCCGCACCGCCGAACTCATCATCTGCATGACGGACCGCCAGCAGGAGGCCATTGAGTCGAAATTCCCCTCCGCCATCGGAAAATGCCGCCCGCTCAACGCCATCGTCAAATCGGACATTCCCATCGCCAAGCCCGCGAAGGGAAATCTGAAAGATTACGAACGCTGTCTGGATTCCATGATTCCCGCCTTGGAGGAATTGGTGGAAATTATTGAATAACAATTAATAAAGCGTATGAACGTCCATTCTATCCCGCAGTTGCTTTCCGTTTGCGCCGCTCTCTTCCTGTTTGCGGCCCATGCGGTCGCCGAACCCCCGGCCTTGCATTGGGAACCGCTCTGTGAACCGGGCGGTGGCGGCAGAATCGTCTCGCTCGCAATTGATCCCGATGATGCGCGTCACATCGTCGCCGGCGGAGACATGCTCGGTGCCGCCGTGTCCTTCGATGGAGGCGACTCTTGGACGCCCTGCCAGGGCCTTCTCTGCTATGAGATGTGCACCCCTACGTTCCGGCCTGGACGGCAAGGCGAAATCTGGTTCGGATCCTGTTCAGGACCACTGCGCAGCATCGATGGCGGTCGCACCTGGCAGGAACGCCGCAATGGCATGCCCCCCTCCGCCTCCAGTCGTTACACGGCCGTTATCGAGACCGTCCTTTTCGATCCCGCGAATCCCGAACGCCTTCTCGCCTTCGGCGGCTCATCACGCCAGTGGACACAGTGCGACATTTTTGGCAGTATCTGGGAAAGCGTGGACGATGGCGCTTCCTGGCGTCGTCTGGGTACGCTGACCAGCGACGGTTTCGTCCATGAAGCTCTTAAAGGAGCCAACATAACACGCGCCTTTTTCAGCCCTGACGGCATCCTCCACATTGTCGCTGACAAGATTGGATGGTGGGAGAGTCCGGACGGCGGCAGGACGTGGCGTCGCCATCAGTCTGACGGCCTCGTCGGACCGGTTACAAGTGTCACCATTCACCCTAAAGATCCGAAAATCGTTTGGGTTGCAACAGGTTCATCCCTCGCTGCCGACGGCAAAACCCGCATCCCCGGCGGTGTGTTCAAAAGCACCGACGGAGGCGTCACATTCGTCTCTTCCGAAAATGGTCTTGAGAAATGCCGCAACAATGACCAGAACCTCACCACCAGATACGACGACGTCGCAGTTTCCCCTGCCGCACTGGACGAACTCTATATCTGCGACCAATCATGGAATCACAACATCGTCTATAAGAGCGGCGATGGCGGCAAGAGCTGGCGCCCCGTTGCGATGCGCACCGATGTGGGCAAAACTGGTGCCTTTCATGTCGAAACCGCCACTTTCGCCGGACTCTCTCTGCGGCTTGTTGCGGCAACAGGCTCCCCTGGCGTCATTTATGGCTTCAATTCCGAATATATCCTGCGCACTCTCGACGGAGGCGCTACATGGGAAGACGTCACCGCCTACCGCCCCATACCCTCCCGCCCCGACTGCTGGCGCGGCCGCGGCTGGAACGGCTGGTGCTGCAGGGACTTCGCTTTCAACCCTTGGCGCAAAGGTCAGTCTGTCGCTCTCGCGATGGACGCAGGCCGCGGCTGGATATCCGATGACGGCCTCTATTCCTGGCGCTATACCAAGGGCCAGACGAGTCCATGGCTCGGCGGCCAGTCGGTAGGCTTCAGCCGTGACGGCCATATCTACATCACCACTGGCCAGAATGGCGGGCAGAACGGCATTCAGCACAGCGATGATTTCGGCGCCACTTGGACGACGCTTTCCGGTGCGGCGCGCGGCCTTCCAAAAACCGGTTGGGGTGGAACAGGCAGTTACGGCGGTATTTACGTCCACCCAGAGGATGGCCGTCGCGCGTGGGCTGTGCTCAAAGGCAGTCTTATCGCAACTGAAAACGGCGGCGGTAATTGGACACGCGTTCCAGACATTGATGGAGCCAGCCAAATCGCCGCAGATCCCTCGAAATCCGGACGCTTTTACATCCGCACCCACAAAGGCGTGCTCGTCACCGATGATGGTAAATCTTTCCAAAATATTGGATTTGAGAGTGATGACACCCGTGGTCGCATCAATTGCGACAGCCTTGGTCGTGTCCTGCTTTGCCAGTGGCGCCGTGGCCGTTCAGGTCTTTGGCGCTACAATCCTGCCGAAGGCCGTTGGACGCGTCTGCTTGATGAAACCCATGCTTATGAGTGCAATGCCGATCCATCTGATCCAACGCGTTTGTTCCTAGTCACTTCCGATGATCCCTACTACGACCGCGCTATCGGCCATGGCATCTGGATCAGCGTCGATGATGGCGCGAGCTGGTCGCCCGCCAACGATGGTCTTCCCATGCTGCGACTCACAGCATGCGCTTTCGATCCATTCAATCCTGAGACTATCGTTGTCGGAACCAACGGGATGGGATTCTTCCGTGCCCGTTGGCCGAAATCCCACCGCCCAATCGGAACCCGCCACAGAAAGCTTGAAGAACCATGAACGCTACTACAAATCCCTATTTCCCGCCCACGACAAATTGGCGGAAATTATTGAATAATAAATATTATTAAGGTAAGGAGAGAATATTTATTATGAAAATCACAATCCACAATCTAGGTCCACTTAAAGACTGTGTCATTGAACCATCGAATTTCACAGTCCTGATGGGAGAGCAGGCTTCCGGCAAAAGCACGATAGCCAAATGTGTCTTCTTTTTTTGTACGGTCAAAGATGACATCCGCGAATGCATTTTGAAAAAACATCGGATGGAGCCACAGGAGTTGGTGGAATTCCTGCGGAAAGAGATTTGGGGGCTTTTTGGAAAAATGCTTCGCTTGAAGCCTGACTTGAAATTGTCATGCCAGTATGCGAAGGGAATTGAAATTCAAGTCTCATTGGAGGATATCTGGCCAAAAATCACATTAAGCCAAAAGCTTGTTGATAAACTGGAGCAAAAAGGCTTCACAGGCGACAAGGCTATGCTTCAACAGCAACTGAATGTTTTTTTCCAAGATGACTACAACACGGTGTTCATTCCAGCTAGCAGAAATATCGCGCCTCAGTTGTCTTTGCCAATCAATTACATATATGCTTCCATGGGTGATGATTTGCGAAACGGCCTTGACTACGCAACACAGAAGTTCCTTGAAATGATGTTTTTGTGTCGTATATCCCTGACCGGCGGCATCGAAGGGCTCGAATCATTGTCTTCTTCCCCAAGCTTGGTACAATGGACAAATCATATTGCTGATCTCCTGAAAGGACGCTATGTCTGCACTCATGACGGCGAGGAAAGGCTGTACCTTCCAGGTGAACCGCTGGACGGTGGGAAATACATTCTGCTTTATCTGGCCTCGTCAGGACAACAGGAATTAGTCTGGCTGATGAATATATCAGCTTATTGCTTAGATGTTTACAATCGTAGAAATGATAAAACAATGTTCATAGTTGAAGAACCGGAGACTCATCTCTATCCAGCCGCTCAAAAGAAACTTATGGAACTATTGGCCTTCGTCGCCAACCATTCACAGGGCATGTTCATCACGACTCACAGCCCATATGTTCTTGGTAGCCTCAATAATCTACTTTATGCTGCAAATCAACCTAAAAGACTAAAGAAGAAAATCGCGGAAATTATTCCTGAAAAATACCAGTTGAAAAAGATTGATGCTTTCTATCTGAAAAATGGTGGAATGGAACCCGCCATTGATAATGACATGAAACCTCTTATCGAAAATGGTCTTATTGACGACGTATCTCACGAACTCAACGATGAAATCGACCGTATGATTGACCTAAAGTATCGTAAGGAGCAATGAACATGCTTTTTCCAAACAAGTCATCATGTCATAAAAACCAGAAGAAAATCATCTCACAAGAATCTGGAAATCGACATGTTGTTGATAATCCTCATCAAATAGATGTTTATCAATATCATGTCGATGGAGACATTCTTCCAAAAGATGATACGTCAGGCGAACGCTGCGATTATATTGTAGAGTCTTCAAAACAGTCAAAACCTATCGCGTTCATCATTGAATTAAAAGGTTCAGACTTGTTGAAAGCCATAAACCAAATCGAAGCGACCATCCGTCGTTACAAACAACAACTAGCCAATTATGAAATTTATCCGCGAATCGTATGTCATCGCATTACAACTATCGCCTCAAAAAATACTAAACTCATAAAATTCAGACAAAAGTATCCACAGACAAAATATGCTGTACGTATTTTGACAGATACCATATAAAAAGGTTCATAACCATGATCACCATCCAAAACATCTCCGCGAATTTCGAGCGCGAGCCGCTCATCCGCCCGTTCGGTTTCAAAGGCGGCTACATGCGTGAAATCTGGCAGACCGTCGCGGGTCTGGAATCTACAAACGGCATCCGCGCCGTAGGCCTCAACAGCCAGAGCATCCTCTGGTCGGACGCGGATGTCTTCGCCGCCCATACGGAATCCGCCGGCAACTCCCTCATGTTCGCCATGACGGAATTCGCCCTCCAGCGCGCGAGGGGAAAATCCTTTGAAACGCCGTTGGACCTTCTGGACCAACTGCTTCCGGATGTTTGGGAGTATGGGAAGCGCATCACTGGCAAGCCAGATTTGAGGCTGACATTCGCCCTCAACGCGCTCGTCGGAGTCGATGCCGCCGCATGGGTCCTCTACGCCCGTGAAAACGGCTTCAAGTCGTTCGACGAAATGATTCCTGAACGTTTCCGCCCTGTGCTTTCGTATCGCCATCACCAAGTTGCCGCCATTCCGCTCATGGCATACGCCATTCCCATGGAGGAAATCGTCCGCCATGTCAACGAAGGCTATTTTTTCATGAAAGTCAAAATCGGATCCGATCCGGACCACGACGGCGACCGCGAAAAGATGCTCCAATGGGACATGCAGCGCATTTCCGCTATTCACGAAGCCATCGGCAACCGCACGACGCCCTACACGGAAAACGGCAAAATCCCCTACTATTTCGACGCCAACGGTCGTTATGATTCCAAAGAACGTCTGCAACGCTTTTTAGATCACTGCAAGAAGATCGGCGCTTTTGACCAGATCGCCGTCGTGGAAGAGCCCTTCCCAGAAAACTACAAGGCGTATGTCGGTGATTTGGGCGTCCGTGTCGCCGCCGACGAAAGCGCGCATTGCGACGACGATGTCAAGGAGCGCATCGAGCTTGGCTACGGCGCCATCGCGTTGAAGCCCATCGCGAAGACGCTCAGCATGACGTTGAAGATTGCGGAAGTCGCTCATAAGGCGAAAGTTCCGATGTTCTGTGCGGACTTGACAGTCGGCCCCATTCAAGTCGATTGGAACAAATCTTTCGCGGCCCGCATTGCGCCGCTGCCCGGCATCAAGGTCGGTGTCGTCGAAACGAACGGCCATCAGAACTACAAGCGGTGGGACACGCTTTGCAGCTACCATCCGCGTGCCAACGCCCCATGGACGAAGGTCACAGGCGGTTGTTTTACCCTCGGCGACGACTTCTTCAACGAATCCGCCGGCATCCTCCAAGATTCCGAACATTATTTCAACCTATAATATAATCAAAGGAAAGGCAACACATTATGCAACTCGTTTCAACTCAGATTGAAAACTACCAGAAGAACTCATCATGGATCCGCCGTATGTTTGAAGCGGGCATCGAGCTCAAGAAGAAATACGGTGAAGAAGCCGTCTGCGACTTCTCGCTCGGCAACCCCGATCTCACGCCCCCAAAGGCCATCATCGATGGCATCAAGCAGATGGCAATCGACGCTGACAAACCGGCTGGTCTCGGTTATATGCCCAACGCAGGCTATGACGATGTCCGCCAGGCACTTGCGGAATATTTGACGAAAGAGCAGGGCATCGCCATCGGCAAGCAGCATCTCATTCTGACCGTCGGCGCCGCAGGCGGTCTCAACGCCTTCTTCCGCGCCGTCCTCACGCCCGGCGAGGAAGTCCTCTGCCCCGCCCCGTATTTCGTTGAATACGGTTTCTACGTCGGTAACTACGGCGGCTTGCTGAAGCCTGTAAAATCCATCGAGCCGGATTTCCATCTTGACCTGAAAGGCTTTGAAGCCGCCATCACCGAAAAGACGCGCGCCGTCATCATCAATTCCCCAAATAACCCGTCAGGCGTGATTTACAGCAAGGAAGAATTGCAGGCCCTCGCCGCCATTCTCCAGAAGGCGACAGAAAAATACGGCCGTCCGATCTTCCTGATTTCGGACGAACCCTATCGCTTCCTCGCGTTCGACGGCGCGGTCGTCCCGCCCGTCCTGCCGCTTTACACGTATTCCGTCGTCATCGGTTCCTTCTCGAAGAATCTCGCGCTGGCCGGCGAACGCGTCGGCTATGTCGCCATCAATCCGACGATGGAAAACGTGCAGTCGCTGATTTCGGGCGTCATCATGACGAACCGTATTCTCGGCTTCGTGAACGCCCCTTGCATCGGGCAGCGCCTCATGAAAGCCGCGCTCGGAACCAACGCAGATGCAACGGAATACGTCAAACGCCGCAAGCTCATGGCGGACGTTTTGACCGATGCAGGATTAAAGTTCACGATGCCCGCCGGCACGTTCTATTTCTTCCCGCAGGCTCCCAACGGCATGGACGATGTCAAATTCGTCAGCATGCTTGCGGATGAGAAGATTCTCGTCGTGCCCGGCAGCGGCTTTGGCTATCCAGGCTATTTCCGCATCGCGCTCTGCGGCGACACGAAATTCATCGAACGCTCCCGTGCCGGCTTCAAGGCCGCTGTCAAGAAGGCGTTGGCGAAATAACAAGTCTTTGAATTAAAACTAATTAGGAGAAAAATCATGTTCAGGACATGCATGCTTCTGTTGTGCGCTTTGCCGCTGGTTTCAGCCGCCGCCCCGAAGGCCGCGTTCGTCTATAGCTCATGGTCGGGCGCCACGTTCAAAAACGAGTTCGACGCGCATTTCAAAAAGCTCGGCTGGGAATGCGACAAATATGAAAATATCCAATTGCCACAGCTTTCCGACAAATTGGACGACTACGACTACATCGTTGCCGCTTCTGTTGCCAATTATGAGCACACCGTTGATATGAAGCCATACGCCGCCAAATGGCTCGACTACCTTAATAAAGGCGGCGTATTGATCGTCGTGGACGCCAACTACAACTCCGTTCTCAGCAAGTGGGTCGCCACGTTCGGTGCGAATTTCGCCTGCAACGAACAGAACTGCACGGCTCTCAACAGTACTGATTCGAAGAAAAGGGAAAAGACCTACAAGGATCATCCGCTCATGTTGACGCCGCAGCCGCTCGGCGACCTCCTCAAGACGCGCTACGGCCATTGGGCGCATATCAAAGATCTTGCGCCGCAATGGAATGTGCTTTCAACCTGCGTTGATGGCCATGCTTTGTTCGCCTATCAGGAAGTCGGCCGCGGCATGGTCGTCCTCTGCGTCGCCTCCGCCTTGGCAAGAAATCCCATCGGTGCGGCGCTGCTTGAAAACGTAGCGGCCTATCAGTCCATGCGCACCAAAGGCATCAAAATCATCACGTTCCGACGTGATATTGAATTGGAAAAGGAAACAAAGTTGGACGGCGACCTCACGCTGATGGGCAAGCCGCAGGATATCGAACGCGGTGCGAAGGCCTGCTATGTCAAACTTTCCGTTGACAAGAGCCTTTACGATTTCTTTACAGCCGTTCTCAAGAACGAAAGCCTTGATTTTGTAGGCAATTACACCAGCACGAAGATGAATGTGGAAGTCGAAGAAGACGGCACCGTCGTCATTCCGCTCGCCTATGACCAGCCCTTCCGTGGCAACATCCTTCACACGCTGACGCTGACCTCCAAAGGCGAAGAGGCGTTGAAGCTCTCATGGCAGGAACATAAACCCAATGCCATCGAAATCAAGCTGTTGCGCAAACATCTCTATCCTGGCAACAAACTTGACGGCACGATTGCCCTCAACCTCGAAAAGTACGGCAGAAAGGCTTTCCAAGGCCTCGAATGGCGCATCGACGATGGAAAATGGGCCGGCATGAAAATCTCCGCCAAAGGCATCCAGATGCCCATCATCGACACGGCCAGGCTTGCTGAAGGTCGCCACATCTTGCAGATTCGTTCCAGCTATGCGCAGGATTTCATCGCCGCTTTGCCAAAGGATGACGCTGCACGCGACTGGGGCTTCGACGAAGTCGAATTCTACAAGCATCCCGAACCGAAATACCGGATGCGCGACGACCACGTTCTGCTGGAAAACGGCAAGCCGTTCTTCCCGCTCGGCTTCTACCATGTTTCATGGAGCTTCACGCCCGAACAACGTCTTGAGATGGTAAAAGACGTCGCATCACATGGTTACAATACCGTTCATGTCGGCATTCTCGGCACAGAAAAGGACAACGACAGCTACGGCAATTTCCTTGATGAATGCGCGAAGCTGAACGTCCGCGTCATCACGGAGTTCGGCGTCGCTCCGGAAATCACGATTCCGAAATACAAGAACAAGCCCGCCGTCATGGGCTGGAATCCAGGCGACGAACCCGCCGCCGCCGGCCATTCGCCGCAGGAGATGTTCCGCCGCTACGACAATTTCAAAAAATGGGACTATAACCATCTCGCCTACACGGTCATCTGCATTCCCGCACAGTACAAGAACTACGCCAGCGGAACGGACGTGCTCGCGCCCGATCCGTATCCCGTGCCCAGCGGCCCCATGGACAACATCTACAATTTGTTCAGTAGCGCCAAGGCTTCTGCAAACGACTGCGACACCGCCCTTTGGGCCGTCTGCCAAGCGTTCGGCGGCCAGAAGTACGCGGAGCGTGGCGCCTGGCAACGCTGGCCGAACGGCACGGAATTCCGCTCCATGAGCTATCTCGCCCTCATGGCGGGAGCCAAAGGCATCATCTACTATGTCTATCAAGATGGTGAATTCGCCATCCTGAAGTCAGGCGACCTCTGGGAAGCCGCAAAGGATTTTCCGGCGGAAATCGCCGATTTGACGCCGTTTATCCTCGACGGCCAGTATGAGCAGCTGATTGCGCAAAAAGGCCTCTACGTCGGTTTGTGGAAGCTCAACGGCGAGCAACGCCTCGTCGCCGTCAACACGGGAAAGGACGCCGTTGACGTGAAGGTCGCCTTCACTGGCAAGACGGTCGTGAAAGGAGCCCCCATCGGTCTGACAGCCGCTGACGGCACCGTCTCCTTTTCCGTCCCGCCGTTTGACAGGGTGATTTTGAAATAAGACGATAAATTGTAAATGAATGGTATTACTTTTTAACATAAGGGCATACTCTATGCCACATCTAATAGTGGCTATCATGCATAGAATCATCCTCTTATTAGGATAATTTCAACTTGAAAATATTCACCATGTCTTGCCGGTGAAAACAAAAAAAGAGGCTGTTGCTTACCATGAAAGGTTTTGCAACAGCCCCTTGATTTATTGTTCAGGCTATGTTTTATTTTGCCATGCTCTTAATGGCGGCCTGGGCGCTGGCGACACGCGCCACGGGGACGCGGAACGGCGAGCAGCTGACATACGTCAAGCCCTGGCTGAAGCAGAATTCGACGGAGGCGGGATCGCCGCCCTGTTCGCCGCAGATGCCGACCTTCAACGCCGGGCGGGTCGAACGGCCTTTCTTCGTTGCCATTTCGATGAGGGCGCCGACGCCGTCGCGGTCGATGGTCTGGAACGGATCGGCGGTGAGGACACGCTGGTCGAGATAGGATGACATGAAATTGCCGATGTCGTCGCGGGAGAAGCCGAACGTCAGCTGCGTGAGGTCGTTCGTGCCGAAGGAGAAGAATTCGGCGACCTCGGCCAGCTTGTCGGCAAGCAGGGCGGCGCGCGGGATTTCGATCATCGTGCCGATCTTGTAATGGAGCTTCTTGGATGTCATTTCCATGCGGATCAGCGTCTTCTGGTAGGCCTTTTCGATGAGCTCATGGGCGAGCTTCAGTTCACGGATGTCGCAGGTGATGGGGACCATGATTTCGGGGATGATGTCCTTGCCGTCCTTGATGAGTTCGGCGGCGGATTCGAGAATGGCACGTGCCTGGTATTCCGTGATTTCCGGATAGGTGACGGAAAGACGGACGCCGCGGTGGCCCATCATCGGGTTGTTCTCCTGCAGGGCGTCCACGCGTTTGCGGACTTCGTCTTCGGCGATGTTGAGGGCTTTCGAGAGCTCCTGGCGGCCAAGAGCGGAGTGGGGGACGAATTCATGCAGCGGCGGGTCGAGCAGGCGGATGGTGACGGGGAAGCCGTCCATGGCGAGCATCGTGTCTTTGATGTCCTTCTTCATGAAGGGGAAGAGTTCGTTCAGGACGGAGATGCGGTCCGCCTGCGTCGTGCAGAGGATCATCTTGCGGAGGAGGAACAACGGCTTGGCGGAGCCTTCGCCGTAGAACATGTGCTCCGTGCGGAAGAGGCCGATGCCTTCCGCGCCGAACTCGCGGGCCTTCTGCGCATCCGTTGGGTTGTCCGCATTGGCGCGCACGCCCATCGTGCGGTATTTGTCAACGAGCGACATGAAGCGGAGGAAGCGGGCGTAGTCACCGGACGCCGTCGGGGCGACGAGCGGGAGGTCGCCTTCATAGACGACGCCCTTGGAGCCGTTGATGGTCAACACGTCGCCTTCGCGGAGTGTGGTGTCGCCGACCTTCATCGTCTTGTTGATGGCATCGACGATCATGCCGTCGGCGCCGACGATGCAGGATTTGCCCCAGCCGCGGGCCACGAGGGCCGCATGGGAGGTCATGCCGCCGCGGGCGGTCAGGATGCCGTTGGCCGCGCGCATTCCTTCAACGTCTTCAGGCGACGTCTCTTCGCGCACGAGAATGACCTTTTTGCCGAGGCGCGTCGCCTGGACGGCGTCCTGCGCGGTGAAGAAGATTTCGCCTGTGGCGGCACCGGGACCAGCTGGAAGTCCCTTCAGCAGAATGGTTTGGCGACTTTCAATCTTCGGCTCGATGATTGGGAGCAGGAATTCGAGAACTTGGTTGGGGGCGACGCGGAGGACGGCGGTCTTGTCGTCGATGAGACCTTCGTCCATCATGTCGAGGGCCATGTTGACGGCGGCTTTTCCGCCGCGTTTGCCGACTCGGCACTGCAGCATATACAGCTTGGATTCTTCAATCGTGAATTCGATGTCAAGCATGTCCGTGTAGTGCTGTTCGAGCTTGTTACGGATTTCGACGAGCTCGCGGTAGGTTTCGGGCATGCACTCTTCCATGGATACCAAATCTTTGTTCTGATCGGTCTTCGTTTCGTTGTTCAACGGCATCGGCGTGCGGATGCCCGCGACGACGTCTTCGCCCTGGGCATTGATGAGCCATTCGCCGAAGAACAGGTTTTCACCAGTGGCGGGGTTGCGGGTGAACGCGACGCCAGTGGCGGACGTGTCGCCCATGTTGCCGAAGACCATGGTCTGGACGTTGACGGCGGTGCCCCACGTCTCCGGAATGCCTTCAATGCGGCGGTAGCTGACGGCCTTCGTGCCCATCCAGGACTTGAAGACGGCACCGATGCCGCCCCACAGCTGCTTCATCGGGTCATCGGGGAATTCGGCGCCGAGGATCTCCTGGATTTTCCGCTTGAAGGCGCCGGCGAGGACCTTCAGATCGTCCGCGTTCAGATCCGTGTCCGACTTGTAATCCTTAATATATTTGTATTGGTCGAGGATTTCGTCCAAAATCTTGCGGATGCCTTTGCCGTCGAAGGGTTCGATGCCTTCGGCCTTTTCCATGACGACGTCCGCGTACATCATGATGAGGCGGCGGTAGGAATCCCAGACGAAGCGTTCGTTGTTGGTCTTCTTGATGAGGCCGGGGATGGTGGAGGTGGAGAGGCCGATATTGAGGACGGTGTCCATCATGCCGGGCATGGATTGGCGGGCGCCCGAACGGCAGGAGACCAGCAGCGGATTTTCGGGATCACCGTATTTGCGGCCCATTTTCGCTTCGACGCGGGCCAATGCGGCGTTGACTTCGGCTTCAAGCGTGGGCGGGAACTGGCTGTTCGCGGCGAAATAGGCGTTGCAGCAGTCGGTCGTGATGGTGAAACCAGCGGGAACGGGGAGTCCCAAACGGCTCATTTCCGCGAGGTTGGCACCCTTGCCGCCGAGTTCGTTCTTCATGGTGGCGTCGCCTTCGGTGGTTTCGTCGCCGAAGAAATACACGTATTTGGTTGGGGCCGCCTTTTCTTCTTTCATTTCTTTCTTCACTTCTTTGACTTCTTTGATTTCTTTTTTCTTTGTCATAATGCCAATCCTGTTGTTGCCGTGCGAAAAAACGCGGCAGTTTCGGGCCATGTAGTTAAAACACGAAAAAAGGCAATCAAAACGCTTCGGTCAGATACACACAAATAATTGAGTATCAAGACACTGCGTTTTAATCGCCCAATCGCCCCAGCCTCCTGCAGGCCAATGGAAGCAAAATTACTTCTTGGTCTTCTTGGCGGCTTTGGCGCGTTCTTTCAATCGTTCAATGTAGCGTTTGCGGCGTACTCTTTTCTCGGCTTTCGTGTGCTGTTGGCTCATCGTAATCTCCATGAATGAATAGTAATATTCTGTTTTTTAAATCGCAAAACATATAATATATCATAATCAGAAAAGATGTCAAATTTTGGCTGAAGAGGAATGGTGAGTCCAAGACTAATCTATGTGGAAACTTGCATAACCGTACCTAGATGTTACTTTAAATATATATGTATTCAGACTGAAAAAAACAAACATATAATGACCGTCGCTTTGCCAAATTCTCCAAACATTTTATTTGTAAGCGAGTATGCGGGCTTTCTGGGAGGCATTGAGCAGTATGTCTTCCAGACCGCCCGATGGCTTCGCAATGCGGGGTACCGTCTGGAACTGCTCTATGACAAGACTGCCGACGCTCCTGAACGATATCTTTCGGTGTTTCATTCTTATTCCACAGACTTGAAGCAACTGTCTCCGTCATATAATTTGGTCATGATGCACCGAATTTGGGATGCTGCTGTCGCCGAGGAAGTTATGGAGCGATATGGGGCGTGTGTCGCGTTAACGGTCCATGACCATGATCTTTATTGTCCACGACGTTATTACTACACGCCGTTTGGCCGGACCAACTGCTCGCGTGCGTATTCGCAACTGCGTTGCGGCGTATGTGGGATGATGATTGCGCCGCGCCATTGGACAAATGGTTTTTTCAATACATTTCGGCGCAACTTTTTCGATTTCAAACAGCGGTTCAAACTGGCGCGCCGCGTTCCGCAGCTTGTCGTGCTTTCGGATTTCATGCGCAACAATCTTGTCTGCAATGGGTTCCAGCGTGAACACATCACCGTGCTACCACCTGCCATTGAGATTCCGGAAGATGTCGTCATGCCTGATGCGACGCGTTTCAAGAACACGCCGCCGCTCATCGGCTTCGTCGGGCAGTTGATACGTGGAAAAGGGGCGGACATTTATCTGGAAGTGCTTGAAATGCTGAAGAATAGGGGAGTGGATTTTCAAGGTGTCATCGTTGGAAAAGGTCCAGACGAGGGGATGCTTCAAGAGACGATTCAAGCTACAGGATTGAATGTCAAGATGGTTGGTTTTGCCACGAAGCCGCAGGAGTGGTATTCGCGCTGTGATTTGCTGCTGCTGCCGTTCCGATGGCAGGAGCCATTCGGACTGGTGGGCGCGGAAGCCGCTGCAAATGCCGTTCCTGTAGTTGCTTACGATGTAGGCGGCGTACAATCATGGATGAAACATGGCGAGACAGGTCTCGCCGTGGCATTTGGAGATGTGACGGCGTTGGCGGATGCCGTAGAACGGCTTTTGAACGACGTGGCGTATTGTGCTCGTTTGGGGGGCAAGGCACGCGAGTTTGCAATGGAACAATTTGCACCGCGACGATTTTTGGAAAATTACGCAGAGCTGATAGAGAAGATTTAACACCGAGAAGCAAGAATATATCTTTGTTTATGAATGAAAAAAAGAAAATTCTCATAGATGTCATGCCTTTTGATCATGGTCAATCGGGCATCTCCGTCTATGCACTGAACGTCGTCCACGCATTGGAAAAGGCGGGGCATGATGTGACGGTGCTGGTTGGCGCAGATGATCTCAAATTTTTCACTGGAAGCAGGACCATTGCCGCACCCAATTGGGCCAATGGAGCCATCGGTTCGATTCTTTATCACATATTTGGCTTGCCGAAGCTATTGCGCGGCAGTGAATACGATTTCTGTCTGGTGACCGCCGCGAATCGGCGATTTCCAGCCAGTTGTCCCATTCCTGTCATCGGCGTCATCCATGATTTGGCGCAGTGCCGTCTGCGTGGCAAATACGATAGTTGGCGCAATTTCTATCTGAACCATGTTTTGGCACGGTGGGTGCGCAATGGCGCAGTCAGAGTTGTGGCGATCAGCCAGTCAACGAAGGATGACATTATCAAATACTGGAAGATTCAAGATGAACGCATCTGTTTGATTTACAATGGGTTGACACTTTCTTCCCATGATGAGCCGGGCTTTTTGGCCAAGCATGGGCTGGAATCAGGGAAGTACATTCTCTATGTATCGCGTTTGGAGCATCCTGGAAAGAACCATCTGCGTCTGATACAAGCCTACGAGCGGCTTCCACGCGAATTGACCGAACAATGCAAATTGGTATTGATCGGTTCGCCATGGAAGCAGTCGGAGATTTTAGAGGAATATGCACGACAGTCGCCGCTGCGCGACAACATTCTGTTTACAGGATTTGTGGAATCCGCGCAAATGCCGGAGGCGTACCGTTCCGCCGCGCTATATGTGTTTCCTTCTCTATATGAGGGATTTGGGTTGTCGCTAATCGAAGCGATGCACTATGGCTGCCCATGCTGCTGCTCCGACAATTCCTCCCTGGGGGAAATTGGAAAGGACGCCGCGCTGCTTTTCCCACCCGAAGACATCGATGCCATGCGCGATGCCATGCAGAAGATTTTGGAAAACCGCGATGGCATCCGCGAACAACTCATTGCCGCAGGTCATGAACGCGCCGCGCAGTTTGATTGGAATAAACATGCGGAGGAGATTGTTCGTGCCATTGGCGAAGGAGAGTCGGCCCGATGAATCAACAAAAACTGCTTGGAGTGCGATTTGATACGGTGACACGGCCGCAGGCGTTGGAACGATTGCTTGAACTGGCCCAAAATGCACAGACAGAAGATCTTCCTGCGCAATTAATTGTAACGGTCAACGTGCAGATTCTCGTAATTGCGCGGCATCGCTATCCGTCGCTTCTGCCTGTTATCAACACCGCCCCGCTGGTCGTTGCGGACGGTGCGCCGTTGGTTGTGCTAAGCAGGATTTTCGGACCAAGGCTTCCAGAACGCGTAGCGGGTTCTGATTTGATTTTCGACATCGTGGAGGCGGCCTCACGCAAAGGCCTGCGTGTGTATTTCTTTGGTGGAGAGGAAGAAAGCACACGATTGGCCATTGCGGAACTGCAACGGCGCCATCCTGCCTTACAGGTTGCAGGTTGTTCATGTCCGCGCGTGGCTTTGGAGCCTGATGAAAAACAACAAGCTGAAGAGGTGGCAATGTGCCGTCAAATAGCAGAAGCTCACACGGACATCCTGTTGGTTGGCTTGGGATGTCCCAAGCAGGAGCTTTTCGTCCACCGCAACGCCGAGCGACTGAAAGGCATGGTCGCCATCGGACTTGGGGGGTCGTTCAATTTTGTCAGCGGACGGGTCCGTCGTGCACCATTGTGGGTGCAGAAATTAGGCATGGAATGGATATACCGCATCATCCAAGAGCCGCGACGGCTCTTCATGCGCTATTTCACGGATGCGTTTTATCTTGCCGCAGATATAATTGCGGAACCATTTAGGCGCGGAAAAGACGAAAAATAAAAATGGAAACAGGCCCTTGTAAAATGCAAAGGCCTGTCTATTGTCATTTTAAATTGTCGCGCCCTGCCGTGCGAATTTCATTTTTAATAATTCATCTTCAAGTCGATGGATTGGACGTTGGCCGTTGTCGGACGGCTATGGGCGTCGAATTTCGGATTGCCCGTCATTTCGCGTGTAACTCCCATGAACAGCGAGCTTTGCATACCGTTGATCTTGATTCGGCCGTCTTCTGAAAGGGTGATGATGGCATGGACTGGATCGTTGAACATGACCGTGTTGCAGGCGAGACGCCAGCGGTTGAGAATCTCCGGCGGATACAGGTCATGCTTTTTGCTGACCCATTCGTAGTTGGCGGAGTTGAGCTCGAAATAGATGACATTGTCGAGGATGCGGAGGAAATCGCGGTGATAATGGCCATTGATGCAGAGGCGGACGCGGCCTGGATGGCGGGCGTTGGCCTGGTTGATGATGGCCTTTACATCGTCTTGGTTGTGGATGCCGTGGTTTTCGCGTTCGTAGCTTTCATGGGAGAAGCAGACGCATGGATAAGGAGAGGTTTCGACGGTGTCGCGGAACCATTCGAGCTGTTCCGGCGGAATCCAGTCTCGTTCGTCGTTGAACTTGTAGTAGTTGCTGCTGGAGAAGTGGATGTATTCCCCGTCGTGCTTGAAATAGTTGGGGTCCAAGATGATGAAACGGAAGCCGTTTTTGTCGAAGTGATAATATCCGCGTTCCATGCGATAGCATTGGAGGGTGACTTCGTGTGGATTGCCGTCGTCGTCATGGTTGCCAATCGTATGGTATGTCGGAATCTTGAAATCGTTGTAGTGGTTGACGTAGTCGATGCATTTAAGTGGCGTGTGGGTGAAATCGCCGCAATGGATGATGAAATCGACGTTCTCCCATTCCGCGTGGGCGAGGATGCGGTCGAGCCATTCCCACGAGTCGCGCGGGAACACGCCTGGATAATAATGGATGTCAGCGAAAGCGCAGAATTTAACGGTTTGCATAATGGTGGCCTTGAATTAGAACAAGTCGATGAGTGCGTCGGCGAACTGCTTCATGCCGAAGGGGTTGGGATGGTTGATGGCGTTCATCATAAGGCTGGAATAGGGGATGCCCTGCCGCCAGAGGCGACCGTAGCGCATGGCGGCGTCCGCCAAGGCGATGTTCTTCTCGGCGGCGAACTTGCGGAGGGCGGTGACGTAGCCGCGCGGATCGTTGTCGATGTTCTTTTCGGACGTCAGCCCCATCCAGTCGGGGCGGACGTAATGCGGCGTGAGGATGATCCATTCGGCGCCGATATTCTGGAAGTCGTTGAGGAACTTGGTGTAACGTTCATAGACGAGCTGTTCGTTGTAGCCTGAATCGTTGACGAATTCGGAGATGACGAGATCGGGCTTGACGGCGAGAACTTTTTCATTGTAGTTGTGTTCGGCTCCCGCAGGCTGTGCGAGATAGCTGTTCGTGTTGCGTCCGCCCCATGCTTCCGTGACGAGTTCGATCTGCGCTTGCGGGAACATCTTCCGAAGGCGTTCGACGAACTGTTCCTGCCAGCGGTTGTGTTGCCAGTCTGGAACGAACGTGCCGACGGTCACGCTGTCGCCCCATGCGAGAATTTTCACCTTTTCGCCATTCTTGAGCTTTGCGTAAGTCTTTGGAATGAGCTTTGCTGCGGTATGCGGAGCAGGGCGAAGCCCCTTTGGAAATTCCGTTTCGAGAATCGGGAAGAGGTTTTCATCCGTCAATTTTGGAATGCAGCCGTTGATCCAGACGTTGGCGAGACGGATGTCGCCGTCAAGCAGTTCAGCCTGCGACGGATTCGCCTGATGCGGCACGCCCGTGCGAACGGCGAATGCGTTGTCTTTCGTCAAGACGATGGCGTCGATGCGCAATTTGACGTACGTGTAGTCAAAATAGACGGGCTGGCCTGCTTGAATGCGTCCATTGGGCAGGCGGCCGACGGTGCCCCAATCGGGCGTCAATTGATAGTCTTTTCCGTTTTCAAAGATGACGGCGTCCGCCTGGTCGGAGGATTTGACTTTGAGCGTTTCGACCTTCAGGGCGTTGCGCGTCGTGCATTCCTGTGCCGTGATGCCGACTGGCTTCGTGCCGCGCAGCCAGCCGCCGGTGTTCGGATTGTAGTCTGCCAATGCTGCATGGTGTTCATTGGCAACGACAAATGGCGACGGCTGTTCGATGCGGACAATGCCTTTTTTGCCATTGTATGTAATTTCCACATCGAAATCACCAATGAGTTTTAATTGGGCTGGCTCCGCCAGCAGCGACATGGAGAGCAGGGCAAGATTTACAAGCATCATTCTTTTCATAGTTGATTCCTTTTTTATGTTGGATATTTTGAAAAACTACCATATCAGTTTTCGACGAGCTTTTTGTCGATGATGACATGTTTGCGCTTCAGATAGGTCTGAAGTGCCTTGATGTCAAGATCAAAGAAAGACGTCGCGGTTTCGTCTTTCACGAGGAAAGCGGCGGCGACACCGGCGGCTTCGCCGGAGACGGCGCATGTCGGAATGACGCGGGTGACGTCCCATGTGTCGCCGATGGAGGAAATGCAACGTCCTGCGGTGATGAGATTTGTGGTCTTCGTCGCGGCGATGGCGCGGAGGGGGATGCAGAAGATCGGGCCAGCCTTTCGCCAGTCGCCCGTCATGCCGAGCGTGTCGTCGAACCAGCGGTGGTCGTCCGTGACGCGGAGGGTCACTTTGCCAGCTAGCCGCCGCGTCATGCGGTGTGTCGGCATGGTGGTCGTCATGATGGGATAGATATCGCTTTCGGGCTTGGCCTCGCGGCGTTTCTGCAAATCCAGCATGGAGAAATGGCGCGATTCCAAAACCTGCGCGGTGACCTGCTCGGCGGAATCGCCGCGGAACGTGCGGCCGTTCTCCGGAAACGATTTCGTGGCGGAAAATCGCTGCGACCACGGGCAGAGTTTCGGCTGTCCGTCCTCCATGATGTAATACCAGCAGCTGCGGACGTTTCCGCCGATGGAGACGGTCTTGTCGCCAGCTGCGTAAACGACATCCGCATCGCCGGAGGCATCGACGACGGCCTGCGTCAGCAACGCCTGCCGCCCGCCCTTCGATTCAATGATCACGGCCTTGATGGTGTTGCCTTCCTTCAAGACTGTGCAGAAGCGCGTATCGTAGTAGATTTTCACATGGTTCTTCAGCAGAAGGCGTTCCAACTTGTACATGAATGTGACGGGATTGAAGCCCGTCTGGTAGCGGTGCTTCTTGCGTTCCTCTGCGTTGCCGCCCTTCGTCCAGCAGGCGGGAATCGGCCCGATGCGCAGATTCGGACGCTCCTTCGGTTCGTCATCGACGGACAGCTTGATAAGCTCTTCGCAGATGCCGCCGGAGACTTGATGGCCTTTTCCGTCGCAGAGCGGCAGATAGATGACGACATTGCCGATGGTCGCCAAACCGCCGAGCGCGCAGAATTTCTCCAACAGGCAGACTTTGGCTCCAGCCCGCGCGGCGGCCAGCGCCGCTGATACGCCCGCGATGCCGCCGCCGACAACGACGACATCGTAACTGCCTAGTATTTCAATGTTTTTTGCAGGTTCTAAAATGGTAGGTTTCATGATTTAGAGACTCCAGCGTGTCCAGAGGAGGGAGGTCTTCTCGCCTGTGTTAAGTTGCTGATAATAAATGGTCAAAATGTCGCCGTTGGGCAGTTCGACGGAGGCGGGATAGCCGAGGTCGCCGTTGGGGGCGTCGTCGCGGAGGATGATTTCGTCGCTCCACGTCTTGCCGCCGTCGCGGGAGACCTTTGCACGTTCACCGTAAGGAGCTGAACGATAGCCATATACCATGACGATGGCACCCGATGAATGCTTCAGAAGATGCGGCGGTGAACCCGCCGCGCCGATGGATTCCATGACGGACCATGTCCTGCCGCCGTCTGTGGAGCGGGTGATCATGGACGTGAAAGGATTATGGACGCGAACTGCGCCAAGAAGCGTTCCATCATCCAATTCAACGACATGTGGCTCGTGACATTCGTCGTTGACAACGCCGTCTGGCAATGGAATCGTGCCGAGCAGTTGCCAATTTTTGCCTTCGTCGCGGGAGATGGCGGCCTGGATGGGCGTGTTGTGTTTATGGAGCGTGTGGAGGCCGTTGACGTCCATGTCCCATTTCTTGCCGAGATAGAACCAGCCGCCATCCTTCAGGACGATAAAGCCATGTGGCGTATTTACAGGAGCTTGGAATGGTTCGCCCCAATATTCGCCGTCTGGGCTGACACGGATCCACGAACCGATATAGCGGTTGATCATGCCGTCCGTCCATGTGTCCATGACGGCTCCCATCTCCTTTCTTGCGGCATCCCATCCTGTCTCTGGATTCTTGAATTGACGATAGTAGAAAATGGTATTGGATGTAAACCACGTCAACGCAAGCCGTTGTCCTCCAAGGGAGATGATGCCCGCGTCGCGGTCGTCCAATGGCGTGTTGTTGACAATGATTGGCGCAGACCATGTGACGCCGTCATCATGGCTTTTGCAGACGACGGTGCGACCCCATGGGCATACATGCTGGTTGCGGAAGCCGGAGGCGGCGACGAGCAGGGTGCCGTCCGCCTGTCGGGCGATGGACGGCCAGCCGAAATAGCCGAATTTGTCGTGCGGCATGGAACAAATGACGCCGTTTGTTTTCATAGTATTCGTCTCCCTGAATAGAAAAATGAAGAGGTTTGTGTTCTGTTTTTGTGGATTTACGCCAATTACATTGTATTTTAACATATATTTGACATTTGGCTAATAAAATGGCGAAGGTTTGCTTATGAAAAATAAACATTTGACGATATTCCTGTTGACGGCGGCGATTGTCGTGTCGATGTGCGGCATGGTTTGGGCGGAAGACGGCGAAGAGGAGGAACTGACAGGTTTCGCGCTGTTTGAGAAGCTGCGCGGAATGAGGCTTGAGGCGCAATCCGCCATGGCGAAGGAGGACTACGTCGAGGCCGCGAAAATTTTCCGCCGCATGGCGCGTTATGAGAAGAATCGCGCCCGCAGCGCGGCCTATCTGCTTCGTGGCGCGGACTGCCTGATGCAGGCGAAAAAGAGTCACCGCGCTTTGGAGGAATACACGAATTTGATGGAGAACTATCCGTTGTATGTCCCGTATGAGCATGTTGTGGAACAACTTAGACAGTTAGCGGAATGGTTCATTGTTGGCGATGGCACGTTCTTGGGCATCCGCGACAAGGATGCGGGCATCAAGATATATGAAATGATCATCCGCGAGGCGCCGTCCATGCACGTGACGTTGAACGACCGTCTGCGGCTGGCGGAACTTTTGATAGAAAGCGGTCGTGGTGAAGAGGCCGTTGTCGTCTATCAGACATTATTGCGGCAGGAGATGGACAATTGGGATGTCCACGCGAAACTGGCGCTGCTTTTCCTGAAATTGAGCAAGAGCGGCGATGGCGACGGTGCGAAGCTGCGGGCGGCCGTGCGAGAGGCGAACATCGTCCTCCAAAATAGCCCAAATCATCCTAAGATAAAGGAATTGAAGAAGCTGTGCAAAGATGCGGACAACGAGGAAGCAAACAGGATTTTGCAGCAGGGCGAGTTCTATCTGGTGCCTGCTCATTCCCGCCCCGCCTCTGCCCGCCGCTATTTCCATGACGTGATTTTGAAATATCCGGATTCGTCAGCAGCCAAAAAGGCACAGCATTATCTTAGGAACAATCCCGCGTTGAGGCAATTGGAGGAAGCGCAGGCGGCGAAGCCGCCAGTCGGTCCTGACAAAAAAGGGCCTCAACCGCCGAATCCTGCGCCTCCGTCGCTATTTACGGGTGCGAAGCCGTCGCCGTCCGCAACGCCGTCGAAACCGGTTCCACCGCCGCCTGGAGGCGACAAGAAAGAGGCGGAACACCGCAAGCAGGAGGAGGCGAAACGGAAAGAGTCTGAAAAGGCACGACTTGCGCAAGAGGAGTTGCAGCGCAAGGAAGCCGAAAAAGCGAAGATGAAACGCGAAGCTGAGGAGGCCCGTCAGCGTGAGAAGAAAGACAAGGAACGCCGCGAAGCGGAGAAGAAGGCGGAGAAGGCGCGTCTTGCAGAGGAGGCTACCCGCCGCGAAGCCGCTGAAAAGGCTGAAAAGGTGAAGGCGAAGCGCGAGGCCGAGGAGGCTCGTCTGCGTGAAAAGCAGGAAAAGGAGCTTAAAAAGAAGGAACAGATGCGGCTAGAAGCGGAAAAGAAACGTCAGGAAGCAGAAAGGAAGCGTTTGGAAGAGGAACGCCGCAAGGCGGACAAGGCCGCCAAGGCGCGTGCCAAGACGGAGGAAGAAGAACGTGAACGCATTGAAAAGGCGCGTGTTAAGGCGGAAGGTCAGGTGCGGGAAGGCGGTAAGCCGAAATCCGAACCGCAGGTGAAGATGGTCGGCCAGGACAAGAAGAAAATTGAGGAGGCGAAGCGTCAAGCGGAGGAGGAGCTAAAACGCATTCGTGAACGCAAGGCGCGGATGCTTCAACAGGATCCGAAATTGCTGGAAGAAGAACAGAAGCGTTTGAGGGAGCTGATGGAAAAGGATCGTAAGACCCGTTGAATCAACAAGGTGTGAACATGAGCAAAATATTCGTTGCGTTGTCATGGCTGCTTTTGCTGACGGGGTGTTATCACGTTGGGGTTCCAGGCGGTCGTGCCATCGCGTTTGATGAAGTCAATCTCACGAACAACACACGGGAGCCGTCGCTGATGCGACAGTTTGACATGTCCTTCAAGGAACAGGTCAGCGTGACGCCAGGCGTCAGCGGCAAGGCGAACCGTGATGCGTGCAACTACAATTTGGATATCGAACTGGTGTCCATTCGCAATATGTCCGTCGCCCGTGCGGAAGTCCGTGACAAAAAGAGCCGCGACGGGCGGGATGAAGCCTATCAGACGGTTTTGAACCGTGTCGAATTGACGGTCAAGTTGAAGGCGTACAATCAGGACCAGCCGATTCATCCAGACCATCCGACATACGAACATACATTCATCGGGCGTGGTGACATTCCGCGGATGCACGACCGCGAAGTGCCGTTGCAGGCCGCGTATAAGCAGGCTGCCGATGATGCCGCCCGTCAGATCGTTGCCGCCATCGCAGAACTCAACCCCTGAAATACCATGGACTTGCGGATAGGACAAGGATACGACATCCATCGCTTGGTGGAAGGTCGGGAACTATGGCTGGGCGGCGTGCATATTCCGTCGCCCATCGGTCTTCTAGGCCATTCGGATGCAGATGCGCTGTTGCACGCCGTCATCGATGCCGTTTTGGGGGCGTTGGCTCTTGGCGACATCGGTGGCTGGTTTCCGGACACGGAGGAGGCATGGCATGGCGCGGACAGCAGAGAGTTGCTGCGGAAGGTGTTGGAAGACAAGCGGGTAGCATCGTGGCAACTAGTCAATTTGGATTGTACGGTCATTGCTGAACGACCGAAACTGGTTCCATACAAGGAGGCGATTCGCGCTTCTTTAGCGGAGCTGTTCGGCTGTGAGATTGAACGCATTTCCGTGAAGGCGAAGACACATGAAAAACTAGACTCGCTAGGTGCGGGCGCGGCGTTGTCAGCCATCGCTGTCGTGCTGCTGGAGAAGCGGCGGGATTTGAGTTTGTGAAATTCATATCGGACATCATCGACTTTCTGGCTCCGAAATTGTGTCCAGGCTGTGGGCGGACGGTGCTTTCGGAAGGAGAGGAGATGTGCGCAGAGTGTCTGGCCGAATGCGACGTGCTTCCAGAAAAGCGTTGTCCGCGTTGTGGCGGTCCAGCAGACGGGTTGTTGGACGAATGTGGTTTGTGTCAGTTGGAAGAGGAAGACAGACCGTGGAAACAGGCGGTGTCGGTGTTCCCTTTCGCGGGGAAGGCGCGGCAGTGGATTCATGAGTTCAAATACCGCGACAAGCTGTATCTTGCTCCGTTTCTGGCAGATAGTCTGGCGGATGCTTGGCGAAAATATGGAAACAGCGAGAAGATTGACGGAATAGTACCTGTACCGCTGCATTGGCTGCGCCGCTTCATGAGAGGCTACAACCAGACGGAAGTGCTGGCCGACCATCTGGGAAGACGGCTCGGATTGCCCACAGTCTGCTGCCTGAAGCGGTCGCGCTACACGCGGCAGCAGGCCAGAATGAACAAAGAAGAACGGCGGCGCAACATCCGCCATGCCTTCGTATGCAGAAAAAGCCCTGCAGGGTTAAGGTTGCTCCTTTTAGATGACGTCTTTACGACAGGCTCGACGCTCAAAGCGGCGGCGACGGCACTTCTGGACGGCGGCGCGGCAGCCGTCAGCGTGCTGACAATCGCGAGGGATTTGTGACAATCTTGAAACGCGAAACGCCAAATAAATGGATAATATAATTATGGGACAAACAGAAGAAAAAATCCAGTTTCCAGTGGAGTCCGCCACGTCGGATATACCTGCGGGGACGATAGTTAAATGCAAAAACTGCGAAGAGGAACTGAGCCAGCGGACATTGGATTGCAATTTCCAGGTCTGCCCGCATTGCGGCTACCATCATCCATTGTCGGCGGATCAGCGGATTGCGCTGCTCGTTGATTTCGGTACGTTTGAGGAGATGGATGCGAAATTGAAATCCGTCGATTTCTTAAATTTCGGCAATGATGGAAGTTATGCGAAAAAACTAGTGGAGTCCCGCAGGAAGACGTCGCTGGACGAAGCGGTTGTCTGCGGCATGGGTTGCATTGGCGACCATCCTGTCTGCATTGCGGTCATGGATTTCCGTTTCATGGGGGCGAGCATGGGTTCGGCCGTCGGCGAAAAGATCACGCGGCTGATTGAGACGGCGACGGCGCGTCGCCTTCCGCTTCTGATCGCGACGGCAAGCGGCGGCGCGCGTATGCAGGAAGGCGCGTTGAGCCTCATGCAGATGGCGAAGACGTCGGGCGCCTTAATGCGCCATGACGAGGCAGGTCTGCCGTATATCGCGTTGTTGACGAATCCTACGACTGGCGGCGTGACGGCGAGTTTTGCTTCGTTGGGCGACGTTATTCTTGCAGAACCGAAGGCGATGATCTGTTTCGCGGGCCCACGCGTCATCAAAAATACAACTCAATCCGAACTGCCTCCTGGCTTCCAGACGGCGGAATTTCTACTCGCACATGGATTCATTGACCGCGTGGTGCCGCGCAAACGGCTCAAGCAGGAAATTACATTGTTATTGGATGCGTTCCAGCCAAAAGTACGCTCCGTCTAGGTATCGTGCAGGTATTTTCGCCGTCGGCTTTTGTTGCAACAGGCGGAAAATTGGTTACATTAAATCATTGTGTTGATTGGCGACGGACGGCCGCTCTCTTCGGAGGGAGGAAAGTCCGGACACCACAGGGCGGGAAGTCCGTTTGAAAAGACGGAGGGCGCGGACGATATTCCGCGTCTAGGAAAGTGCCACAGAAAACAAACCGCCGGCCGTTCGGTCGGTAAGGGTGAAATGGTGGGGCAAGAGCCCACCGCGCTGTCGGGCAACCGCAGTGGCAGGGTAAACCCCTTCCGGTGCAAGACCAAATAGGAAGCGAAGGTGCGGCCCGCACCATGCCGTCCGTTGGACGGATGAAGCTTCGGGTATCGGTCGCTTAGACGAATGGTCGTACAGCCTGGCGGAAGCCAGGTGGACAGAATCCGGCTTATAGTCGCCAATCTTTTTTTCATTATGCGAAAAGGGGGTCGAACATGGTCACGGCATTTGTGCTCATCAGTGTTGAAGATCGGAAAGTGCATGAGACGGTGAAGGCTCTCATGCAGTGCGCAGGAGTCACGGAAATACACGTCGTGGCAGGAGATTACGACATGGTGGCGGTCGTCCGCGTCGCGGATAACATGGAGCTTGGCAGCTTGATTACCAACAAGATTGTCAACGCGCCCGGCGTGGAGCGCACGAAGACGCTTTTCGCATTGGAAAGCCATTCGAAATTTGATTTGCAAAGCATATTCATGGAATAGCGTCATGTTGGATTTACAGGAAATACTCTCGAAAAAAGACGACCATCGGATTGGCAAAACAGGCTATGTGGCTCTTTTAGGGCGACCGAACACGGGCAAGTCAACGCTGCTGAACACCGTGCTCCATCGGCATCTGGCCGCCGTTTCGCCAAAGCCGCAGACGACGCGCAAATATCTGCTTGGCATCTATACGGACGATAACTCGCAGATTCTGTTTTTGGACGCGCCGGGCATCCATTCGGGCAAAATCGCAATTGACGAAGCGATGGACGCCTCCATCCGACGTGTCATGCACGATGCGGATGTCGTTGTCTGCATGGTGGATCCGACTCGCGAGCCAGGCGCGGAGGATGGACTTGCCGTCGCCGCCGCCGTGAAGTCGAAGAAACCTGTTATCATCGCCATCAATAAGAATGACGTGGCGAAAGAGGAACAGGTGGCGGCCTCTTTGGAGTTCTACCGCAAGAGTTTGCCCGATGCACCTGTCGTAAGGATTGTCGCATTGGACATCGACAAAGTCCAGTCGGTTCTGACGCTCATCAAAGAGCGTCTGCCCGAAGGGCCTTTTCTGTATTCCGATGATGAAATGACAGATGTTTATGAACGCGATGTAGCCGCCGAACTGATTCGTGAAACGCTTTTGGAGGAACTGAAGCAGGAGGTTCCGCACTGCGCCGCCGTGACGATTGATTCATGGAAGGAGGCGGGCAGCCGCATATCCATCGAGGCGACGTTGAACGTGGAGCGCGAAGGCCATCGTGGCATCATTTTGGGGCAAGGCGGCTCCATGATCAAGCACATTCGCGAATGCTCTACCGCGAAGATTGCGGAATTTTGCGGAGCGCGTATCAACCTGCGGTTGTTTGTGAAAGTCGTCCCCGATTGGCGCAACCGCAAGCGCTTCCTAAAAGACATACGGTTGATGGATTGATTTTTTCGTCATTTAAACCGATATGTGAAATTCGCGCAATCGGTCGCACAGAGTGTGACCTTTCATTTCTATTTCAAGACGGCGTCCAGGCCGGGATCGTGCTGGGCGCCGTTTTTGATGGCAATCTGATACCATTTCTTGGCGTCATCAATGCGCGGTGGCTTGCTGCTGGCGAAGAGGATGGCGAGAGCGAGGGGGGCTTCAGAATCGTCTTTCTTTAAATTATAGGCTTTTTCAAGCTGTAGTTCAGCGGCCTGCGTCCAGCCAAGAGTCGCAAGAGCCATACCGTAAGTGCGTGCGACATCGGCATTTTGAGGATTGAGAGCGATAGCGCGAGAGAGCATGGAAACAGCCCAGTCAGGCTCGGATTGGCGGATGAGCGAATAGCCGAGCGCGAAAAGCGTATCGGGATCGTCGGGATCGAGGCGGAATGCGCGTTGGAGATATTTGATGGTATCCTGGTCGTTTCCAAGATTGGAGGCGATGATGCCGAGCCGTTGGAGGGCGATGCGGTTGTCAGGATCGAGCTCAAGGGCCTTTTGGTAGTTCCATTGGGCGGCTTCGACTTTTTCCTGCTTTTCGGCATCAATGGCTTGTCGGAGATAACCCTTTAATACAGCGTCCTTTTCGCGTTCGCGGCGACGGCGTTCCTCGGCCATATCTGGACCATTGTCGGTTTTCTGCAAAGCGGTGGCGGGTTGCGCCTCCTGTGCGGAAGTCTCCTTTTCAGCAAGAGCCATTTCGAGGGCTCGGCGATGTTTCTGCTCCTGTTCGAGTCTTGCCGTCAACTGTTTGATGTGTTCGGCCCATTTCACCTTGTCGGCATCGCCGCCAGCGAGTGCGGAGAGATTGTCGGTCTGGGAGCGGGCGCGGTCATCGGCCTCACGAAGCTGTGCTTCCAAGACGGCGACTTTTGCCTGTAACGCATTGATAGCTAGATTTTTATCTTTCAAGTCGCGTGTTGTGTCCGCCAAGGAGGTTGAAATGCCTTTGGCGGCCTCCTCCTTTCCGCGGGCGGTCTTGGCGTCGATGTTGCTGGCATCCAGTTTAGCCTGTGCGTCCTTTGCGGCGGTTTCGGCGACAACTTGCGCATTTTTCGCGGCGGTGAGATCGCGTTCGCATTCATCCAACTGTTCCTGCGTTTCAAGGAAACGGTCTTCCAATGCACGGTTGCGACCGCGCATTTCCGCTTCATTGGCAAGAGACTGTTTGGCAAGTTCCAAGCTCTTTTCGTATAGAGCCTTCCATGCGGCTTGGTCTTTGGAGTCCTGTGCAGGTTTCTGCTTGTCCAATTCTTCAGCGGCCTTCTTCAGGCTGTCATTGCGTTCTTCGGCTTCCTTGTCCCTTTCCGCACGGAGGCGTGCGAGTTCGTCCTCAGTCCGTTTAAGGTCCTGTCGTGCATCAGCGAGTTGCTGTTCAAGACGCATGATGTTCGCATGACTTTTGCGGACAAGCGGATCGGCATCCTTCAACTGCGTGGTCAGCGAACTGACATCCGCCGCAAGTTTGGCAATTTGCGCTTCCTGAAGCTTGACCCTGCGGGCTATCCCCGCAGAACTTTCCGCATCACCTTCTGTAAGCTTCGTGATGTTCTCTTCTTGTTTGCGGGTCAATTCGATTTGTGCGTCCAGACGTTGCTGAAGCTGCGCATTGGCTTCCTGCGTTTCCTGCAATTTCCTGCGCGTCTCATCTAGCTGACGAATTATATCCTCTTCTTTTTTCTTTGCATCCTTCCATCCTTGCGTATCGGAAGTAATTTGATCAGCGAGTTTTATGCGTTGTTCTTCGGAGGACTGCAACTGGCGTTTCAGCTTGTCGAAATCCGCTCTCAACGTGAGCAGCTCTTCATCCAGCGCGATGTTCTTTGTGCGCGCCGCCTGAAGTTCTTCAGTAAGTCTCCGTGTTTCCTCCTGCGCCTCCTTGCCTTTTGACTTTTCGAGGGCGGCTTCGCGTTTACGAAGTGTCTTTTCCATTTCGTCGTAGTTTTTCTGGAGTGCCTTAATGCGACCTTGGAGTGTGACGATTTCCGTATGATGGTTGAGTTCGAGTTCTTGTAATTTCTTGAGAGTGCTGTCCGCTTCGGTCTTTTCTTTCTGCATCTTTTCGACGGTTTTTTCAGTGGCTTCAAGTTGCCTGCGCACGGCCTTCAATTCATCATTGGCTTTTGCCAAATCGCTTTGTGATTGTCGGAGAAGATCTTCCGTCTTTTTTAGTTTCTGTGCGGTTTTGGCTGAATCCTTTTCTTCAGAAGATGCGCCTTTTTTCAAGGCTTCGATTTCCTTTGTGGCTTCACGGAGGCGCAATTGCAAAAGATTGTTGGCTTCTTCGAGCTTCTGGCGGTTTTTGGAGGCGGTCACAAGCGTGGTTTCCGCACCGGCGGATTTGGCGGCTTCTGCACGTGCGCGGGCCAGTGAATCCGTGAGGACTTCAACCCGTGATTCCAAAAAACGCCGTTCTTCCGAAAGCTGCGCAATCGTGTTCGCGTATTCTTTGTTCAATTTCACAAGTTCGCTTTGTGAAAGGGTTTCTGGCTTTTGTTCGGGTATATTCGACAACTGCTCCAAGACTTGACGGCAGTAACTGATTCGATAGTTCAGAAGGGTTGGATTCCATTGCGGATACCGCCGCTGGACGGACTCGAAAATCGCAAGCGCTGAACGGTAGAGCTGAATGGCCTCCTGGTTGCGTTTAGCCTTGGCTGCCTTGTCGGCCGCCTCCATTTTGGTGTAGCCTTTCATCCACTCGTTTCGGACATTGTCAAAATCCGCCAGGCAGGTTATGGAAAACACAAGCGCGAAAAATACAAAAATTTTTTTCATGGGAGTGTCCTTCGGTTATTTGACGACGGCTTCAAAGGCTTCGTCTCGCGGATGGCCCGCTGCGACGGCTCGTTCGTAGAACTCCTTTGCTTCCTTTAGGTTAGCGGGCTTGGAAGTCGCGCACACGATGGCAAGAGCCATAAGCGCGTCCGCGTGCTTTGGTTCAAGCTCGACAGCTTTACGAAAATACGTGCCCGCGAGTGCCGTCTGCGCATTGGAAAGGAAGACGGCTCCCAATGAGAACTGCCCCTCCGCGTTCTTCGGGTCGGCGGCGACGGCCCAAGAAGTCAAGGCGAGTGCACGCTGCCAATTGTTCTGGTCCAGGCTGACGCGGCCGAGCAGGATCATGGGGTCCACATTGCGGGCGGTTGTGTAGAAATATCTGTCCATAAGCATATTGGAAGTGTCGAACTCTTCGATGTTCCAATACCAGTATGCGGCACGGAGGGCGGGCTCCTGTGAATCTGGGAATTTGTTGGAGACCGTGTGCCAATATCGAGCGGCTGTAGCTGCATCATCCTTGTTTTCAAGGTCTAATGCCATTCTCTCCAACTTTTCCACTTCCGCTTGGTTCTTAAGCTGGATGCCCGCCTTCTCCTGAAGGAAGGCGACGGTTTTCCGCAGGTCGGCAACCAGTACCTTCAACAGTTCGTTTTCGGCGGCGACAGGCGATTCGGCCTTGCCCGCCAACGACCATTGATCGGCTTCCGCTAGCTGTTTTCTAAGGTCGCCGATCTGTTTGTCAGCCGCTTCGAGATTTTGTGTCAACGTCTTGATTTTCTTTTCGTTATCCTCTTTGGCGATAGCGAGGTCCGCGATTTCTTGGCGGAGGACGTCGATTTGTTCGTCCGTCTTAATGCGGGATACTTTGATTTGTTCAATTTTGAGTTTCGTCTCCAATTCGGAAACTTGCCGACGGAGGGCAACAATCTGCCGTTCGGCAGGATTTGAATCAGTGGTTTCGGTCGTCTTCTTTCCCTGGCGGACGTCTTCGAGCTCGGCAGCGAGGGTGGCGTTGCGGTTGATTTCAGCCTGAAGACGGCTGCGCAGTTCATCCGCCGAGAGATTGAAAAGGTCGGGCGAGGCGGCGGTTTCCAATTCCCGCAGGCGGAGACGGCAGGAGGAGATGCGGAATGCGACCATGGACGTGTTCCAGTCAGGATATTTTTCATGAACGTCCATGAAGATTTTCAAGGTGTCGTTGTAGGCGGCGATGGCATTGGAGATTTTGCCTTGATTGGCCAGTTGTTCAGCCCTGGACAGTTTCAAAAAGGCGTCCAGCCAGAGCTGTCGCGCGGCGGCGTCCGCCTCCGCGCCGTTGGCCGCGAAGACGGTGAAAAACACAAAAAACAGAAAAATCGTGAGAATATTAAAAAACTTGATGCGCATAATTATATTTTGTTTATAGCAATACGGAGATTACGGATTATATTGTCAATTTGCGAAAGAATGTCGGACAATTGTTCATCAGATTTGTCGGATAACACCAAACCATAACGTAACATCAAAAAAATAAATAACAACAAAAACGCGTCAACTGACAGGGCGCATGGTAGGGACACATGGAAAAAAGTGAAATCATTAAAGATTTTGAAGATACGGGGGCGTTGCTCCACGGTCATTTTCTGCTTCGCAGCGGATTGCACAGCGACAGCTATTTTCAAGCGGCGCTGCTCTTGCAGCACACGCTGATTGCGGCGAAATTGTGCGCGGCGTTGGCGGAATCCTTCAAAGATATGTCGATTGAGACGGTCATCAGCCCCGCAATCGGCGGCATCATCGTCGGGCAGGAAATCGGTCGTGCATTGGGCGTGAAGGCCGTTTTTGCGGAAAAGGATGACGATTCCAATCTAGTGCTGCGGCGCGGCTTCTCGTTCCATGAAGGCGAAAGAGTGCTGGTTGCGGAGGATGTCGTGACGAAAGGCGGCCGCGTCCAGCAGACGATTGATTTGGTGCGGGCGCACGGCGGCAATCCCATCGGTGTGGCGGTTCTCGTTGACCGCTCTGCGGGCGATGTCGATTTCGGCATCCCGATGGTCTCGTTGTTAAAGTTGCAACTGCCGACATACGAAGCAACTGAATGCCCTCTCTGCAAGCAGGGCGTGCCAATCTACAAGCCTGGCTCGAAATGAGTCGCCTCCATGACGATGACTTATATGCGCAACTTTTTCACTGCGTACATAACGCGATGAAATGACGGAACTTAAGGAATAATACTGACAATGCTAGCTTGGTTAACGAAGAAAATATTTGGCAGCCGCAACGCACGTGTCCTCAAGAAGATACAGCCGTTGGTGACACGCATCAACCAACTGTATGAGGAATACCATTCCCTGACGGACGAACAGTTGATGGCCAAGACGCCCGAGTTCAAGGAACGCCTGAAGAACGGCGAGACGACGGACGACATCCTCTGCGAGGCGTACGCCGTTGTGAAAGACGCCTGCCGCCGTCTGGTCGGCACGCAGGTTGAGGTTACAGGTCATATCCTGACGTGGGACATGATTCCGTTTGACGTGCAGCTCATCGGCGCCATCGCCCTGCACCAGAACAACATTGCCGAAATGGCAACAGGTGAAGGCAAGACGCTCGTCGCCGTCATGCCGTTGTATCTGAACGCCTTGACGGGTCGCAATGTGCAGTTGGTCACCGTCAACGACTATTTGGCACGACGCGACTCGGAATGGATGGGTCATGTGCTCAAATGGCTCGGCATCACGGTTGGCTGCATTCAGAACAGCATGAATTCGGACCAACGCCGCGTACAGTACAACTGCGACGTCACATACGGCACGAACAGCGAATTTGGCTTCGATTACCTCCGCGATATGGGCATGGCGACCCGCAAGGAGGATCTTGTCCAACGCGACTACTATTTCGCAATCGTCGATGAAATCGACAGCATCTTGATTGACGAGGCCCGTACGCCGTTGATCATCGCAGGCCCTGCGAAAGAATCAACGCACATGTACGACAAACTGAAGCCATCTGTCGCCGAACTCTACCGCCGCCAGATGAAATTGATGAGCGACTGGGTCCAGCAGGCGAAGGATATTCTGGACAAGCCCGACCATACGGAAGAAGAGGAAGACGACGCGTATATGCTGTTGGCGAAAGTCCAGCTCGGTATGCCGAAGCATAAGCAACTCATGCGCCTCATGGAAGACGCATCTATCCGCAAGGCATTGGACAAGAAAGACTTGGAAATTCACAGCGACAACAACCGCGGCCTTCTCCAAAAGGTGAAGGACACGATGTATTTCGCCATTGATGAAAAGAGCCATGAGGCGGACTTGTCTGCCATGGGCCGCGAATTCCTGCGCCCTGGTGACAAAGATGCCTTCGTCATTCCGGACCTTCCGTCGATTTTCTCGGAAATCGATGCGGATGATGAACTTGACGAAGATGCGAAGATTGAAAAGCGCCGCAAGGCGCAGGAAGCATTCGACGAGAAGTCGGAAATCATTCAAAACATCTCGCAGCTGCTGCGAGCCTACTGTTTGTTCGAAATCGACGTGCATTACGTCGTGCAAGACAACAAAGTCATCATCGTTGATGAATTCACAGGCCGTCCGCAGCCTGGCCGCCGCTTCTCCGAAGGCTTGCATCAGGCGTTGGAAGCGAAGGAAGGCGTTCAGATTGAACGTGAAACGCAAACGCTGGCATCCATTACCATCCAAAACTATTTCCGTATGTACGAGAAATTGGCGGGCATGACGGGTACGGCTGAGACGGAGGCGAACGAATTCAAGAGCATCTACAATCTGGATGTTGTCGTCGTGCCGACGAACCGTCCGTGTATGCGCAAGGACTACAACGACCGCGTCTATAAAACACAGCGCGAGAAGTACAAGGCGATTCTTGAGGAGATCA
>JAGCSE010000034.1 GCA_017964325.1 Victivallales bacterium
GAGCCTGCAGGGCATCCGTCTTCGCCTTGACTTCAACAAGCTCCTTTTCAAGCTTTTCGGCGCGTTCCTTCGAAGCATCATCCTTTTCTTTGCGCAAGCCGGCAAGCTCGATTTCAATCTGCATCTGACGACGGATCGCCTCGTCCAGCTCGACAGGACGGCTGTCGATTTCCGTCCGCAGCTTTGCGGCCGCTTCATCAATCAAGTCGATAGCCTTGTCGGGCAGGAAACGATCCGATATGTAACGGTCAGAAAGTGTTGCGGCGGAGACCAATGCAGCGTCACGGATGCTGACGCCGTGATGGATTTCATAACGTTCACGCAGACCACGCAAGATGGAAATCGTATCCTCCACGCTCGGCGGTGCGACAAGAACTGTCTGGAAACGACGTTCCAGAGCCGCATCCTTTTCGATATATTTACGGTATTCATTCAACGTCGTCGCACCGATGCAGTGCAGTTCACCACGAGCCAACATAGGCTTCAACAGGTTACCCGCGTCCATCGAGCCTTCCGTCGCACCCGCGCCAACGACCGTATGCAATTCATCGATGAACAGGATGACTTCGCCGTCGGAACTAGTGACTTCCTTCAGGACGGCTTTCAAACGGTCCTCAAATTCACCACGATATTTTGCACCTGCAACCAAAGCACCCATGTCCAAAGATATCAGACGACGGTTCTTAAGTCCTTCCGGCACATCGCCCTGTGTGATACGCAAAGCCAATCCTTCAACAATTGCCGTCTTACCGACACCAGGCTCGCCGATCAACACAGGATTGTTCTTTGTACGACGGCTCAATATCTGGATGACACGGCGGATTTCTTCGTCACGACCGATCACAGGGTCCAGTTTGCCATGATGGGCAAGCTCCGTCAAATCCTTGCCGTATTTGGACAACGCCTCGAACGTCGCCTCGGGTGTAGGAGTCGTCACACGTTGGTTGCCGCGCACGTCCTTCAATACCTTCAACAGATTGTCTTTAGTCACGTTATGACGTTCAAGCAGACGCTTGACAGCCTGTCCTTTCGACACAAGGCCGACCAGCAGATGATCGACGCTGATGTAGTCGTCCTTCAACTGCTTGGCAAAATCTTCCGCCTCCTGCAAGACCTGCGTGCCTTCCTGGCCAAGATAGACCTGTCCCGCACCGTTGCCCGTCACTTGGTTCAAGCGGTTCAGTTCTTCGTCAATTTCATTGTTCAATGCTTTCAAATCAACATTTAGGCGACTGAGCATCGAACAGACGGGACCATCCGTCTGTTTCAGCAATGCAGCCAGAAGATGAAGCCCCGTCAATTCCTGATGGTTCATCTTCGCAGCCATTTGCTGCGCCTCGCCAAACGCTTCACGGCTCTTTTCTGTAAATTTGTCATAGTTCATATTCCAAAATCCTCCTTGTGCATGATTTGATTTTTTATGCTGATATTCAATAGCAAAATCCATGCCAATGCTATGAGCGCCATTTACACAGGGCTGTTTTCCAACAAACTGTGCCAATTTGACACACATCCTGTATAATTGGCACATAATTTTATGCACAAAGCCAAAGAAATGTCATTCTGCTTAGTTCTCAAAATCAGTTTCAGGCATTATATTATGGCTTTATGTTTCTGCATTTCGGCATGGAAGCCGACAAGAGCAGAACCATCGGCCATTTTGCCTTTGAAATCCACAAATACAAAGGAGAGTCCCATCATGACGAAAATCACCTTCATGGGCGCAGGCAGCACTATATTCGCCAAAAACATCATCGGCGACACCATGCTCACGGACTGCCTGAGAGACAGCAGTATCGCACTTTATGATATTGATGCCGAACGTCTCCATGAGTCCAAGCTCATGCTCGAAAACCTTAACAAGAACATCAACGACAGCCGCGCCACTATCACGACGCATCTGGGCATCAAGCAGCGGAAAGCCGCCCTCAAGGATGCGGATTTCGTCATAAATGCCATCCAAGTCGGGGGATATGAACCATCCACGGTCGCGGATTTCGAGATACCTAAAAAATACGGCCTCCGCCAGACCATCGCGGACACCATCGGCATTGGCGGCATCTTCCGCGCTCTCCGCACGATTCCCGTCTTGGAGGGGTTTGCCAACGACATGAAGGCCGTCTGCCCGAAGGCGTGGTTCCTCAACTACACGAATCCGATGTCCATCCTCACTGGTTTCCTCATCCGCAAATGCGGCATCAAGACCGTCGGCCTCTGCCACTCCGTCCAAGTCTGCGCGGAACATCTTCTCCGTGAACTTGGCTTGTGGGAAAAATACAATCCCGTCAGTTGGAAAATCGCTGGTATCAACCACATGGCATGGTTGCTGGATATCTCTAAGGACGGCAAGAGCATCTATTCAGAAGTCCGCAAAGCCGCTGAAAAGATGAACCGCGCCGCCCGCAAGAAAGACGGTGAAAAGCACAATGACATGGTTCGCTTCGAAATTATGAAACATTTCGGCTACTACAACACGGAATCCTCCGAACACACCGCCGAATACCATCCCTATTTCATCAAGAAGCTCTATCCCGAACTCATTGAAGAACTTAACATACCGTTGGACGAATATCTCCGCCGCTGCCAAAACCAGATCGCGGGATGGCACCGCCAACGCGAAGACATCGTCCACAACAAGCAATTGACTCACACGCGCACCCTCGAATACGGCTCCTACATTATGGAAGCCATGTTGACGGACAAGCCAATCGAAATCGGCGGCAACGTCCTCAACAACGGACTCATCTCCAACCTTCCGCCCGAAGCCTGCGTCGAAGTCCCGTGTCTCGTCAATCGCAACGGCGTCCAAGGCTGCGCCGTCGGCGATCTCCCCCCGCAGTGCGCCGCCCTAAACATGACCCACATCATCGTCCATAATCTCGTCATCGAAGCCGCTCTTGCGCGTTCCCGCTCGCTCGTCTATCAGGCCGCCATGCTGGATCCGCATACCCGTTCCGAACTCACCCTTGACGAAATCAAGGCCATGTGCGACGAACTCTTCGAAGCCCATATCCGCGACGGCGTCATGCTTGAATACAAGTAATTTACGCCATCGTCGAAAGCCCGAAAGCCGCTGACCGCCTTTTGCCTTCAGCGGCTTTCATGCCATTATCTCATCTTTCATCTCACGTCTGCTCACTATTTTTGCCTGTAATTCCCTCCTTTCTTCTTTCTTTTTCGCCCCGTGAAATCCGTTGAATCCATCACTCCCAGCCGATTCCTTGTCGGCATCGATCTCGGCACCACCAACTGCTCCGTCTGCTACATCGATATGTCGGAGCCAGAACGCCGTCTGCACGACTTTCCCATCCTCCAGTCGGTTGCTTCCGGCGAAACCGCCGCCGAGAATCTCCTGCCGTCGTTCTGCTACCTTCCAGGCGAACATGACCTGCCCGAAAACGCTCTCGCACTGCCGTGGAACCGTACGCCATCCGTCGCAGTCGGCCTTTTCGCCCGCGAACAAGGCGCCCGCATTCCCGAACGACTCGTTTCATCCGCCAAATCATGGCTCGCCCATGCGGGTGTGGATCGCACTAAGCCAATCCTCCCATGGGGCGGTGAACTGAAAGGCCAGATGCTCTCTCCCGTCGATGCCTCCGCGCATTATCTTGAGCATCTTAAACTCGCGTGGAATCAACACTTTGCATCCATGAAAGACGATGACGGCACACCATGCCTTCTGGAAAACCAACAGGTTGTCCTGACGGTTCCCGCCTCATTCGACGAAACAGCCCGAGAACTCACCGTCCAAGCTGCACAACAGGCTGGCTTCACGAAGCTAACACTCATAGAAGAACCGCTCGCAGCCTTCTACGCATGGCTCGCCAAAAATCAAAATGATTGGAAACAAAAGGCTTCCATCGGCGACATCGTGCTCGTCGTCGATATCGGCGGCGGCACGACGGACTTGACCATCGTCGAAATCGAAGACGATTTTGTCCTCCGCCGAAAAGCCGTCGGCGAACACCTCCTTCTCGGCGGCGACAACATGGATATGACGCTCGCCCACATTGCGGAATCTGCATGGAAAACAAAACTGCCACAGCGCCAATGGTCGCGCCTCTGCCAAGAATGTCGTCGCGCAAAGGAAAAACTCCTCTCGCCGGATGCGCCAGAAACGCTGCAAGTCGCCATCGCCGGCGAAGGAAGCTCCATTTTCGCATCGCTGAAAACCTTTGATTTCAAACGAGATGATATCCATACAGCCATTTTGGACGGTTTCTTCCCATTCATCGAAGCGGATTCGCAACCGCCCGAACGACGCCAGGGCATCCAGTCCATGGGTCTCCCATACGCCGCCGATCCCGCCGTCACCAAACACATCCTTTCTTTCCTTAAATTCGCAGGAAAGACACTTCGCAATCCAGCCCCCATTGCTCTGCCGAACAAGATTCTCTTCAACGGCGGCACGCTTATCCCGTCCGCCCTCCGCCAGCGGATTTGCGATGCTGTCGGCCATTGGAACAACGGCATTGCCCCCGTCGAACTCGAATCGTCCGATTTTTCATTGGCAGTTTCACAAGGTGCTGCATACTATGGACTTGCGCGATGCGGTGAGACCATTCGTGTCAAAGGTGGCATCGCCAACGCCTATTTTCTTGAAATCGCTTCGCAAACGGATAAACGACTCCTTTGCGTCATGCCTCGCGACACGGACGAAGGCGTCGTCTGCAAACTACCTGACACGTTCATCCTCCAAGCCAACACCCCTGTCGCCTTCCCCCTCCACGCCTCCGCCACACGACTAGAAGACGAACTCGGCGACATCGTTGAAAACGGTGACGACATCACGCCATTGCCACCTCTCCAGACCATCCTGCGCTTCGGTCGCAAGACAGACAAGACGGATTTAAAAGTCACGCTATCATCGCAACTTAATGAAATCGGCACGCTGGATGTCTGGTGTGAAACGGTCGATAAAAACCACCGTTTTCCACTATCGTTCGTCCTTCGCGGCGCTGTTCAGAACGACAGCGACGGCATGCTTCGTGAAGACATCATCGACGAAGAACACGCCAGTCAAGCCATCGCCTACATTGAAGCATCGTTCATGCAGAATGCACATGAACTGAACACACGATTCATGGCACATCTGGAGGATTTGCTGGATTCACCGCGTGACGAATGGGGCGCGCCGCTCCTTCGCCGCATCGCTGACCTTCTTCTACAGCGTCCAGAATGGCGCACCTTCTCGCCCGTCCACGAAGCACGCTGGCTCAATCTCCTCGGCTTCGCACTCCGCCCTGGCACGGGACGCATTGGCGACGATCTCCGCATCCGCAACGTTTGGAAGTTTTGGAAAACAGGTCCGCTTGCAGCCAGAAATACCTCCGTCCAGCAGAACTGGTTCATCTTCTGGCGGCGTCTTGCGGGCGGCCTCTCCGCAGGCCAGCAAGAGCAGCTCGCAGGCTCCCTCGCACGTGAAATACTCCCGAAAGACGGCAAGCCGCCGTTGAAAAAAGGCGACCAGACAGCTCTTGAACAATGGCGTTGCATCGCCTCCATGGAGCGAATGCCCGTTGCGTTTAAACTAAAGTGCCTTCAAGCATTTATGAACGCCACTGCAAAGCTTGAAGACGCCGCCTTCTGGCCTGTCGCACGATTTGTGGAACGCATCCCGCTCCATGGCACGGAAGACACGTTGATTCCCGCCGCCAAATTGGAGCCGCAGATCAAACTCCTGCTCGACTATCTCAAAACGGCAAAACAGCCACGTCTCGCCCTGCTCGCTTTGGCTTCCGCCATCACGCACACAGGTATCCGAACAATTGATCTTTCCGACAGTTTCCGTAAAAAATCGCTGGAAGTCCTTCAGCAGCACCATGCTCCAGATGACTGGGTACAGGCGCTACAGACGGACAAAGTCGCCAATTCGCTCATGACGGATTTGCGCGGCGACTCCCTCCCGCTCGGCTTGTCATTTTCATAACATACGATAACTCAATCATGTCTGTAAACTACTGCCCCATCATGAGCACGCTTGGATACGTGCTTTCCCCCGACCGCCAGAACGTTCTGATGACGCATCGCATCTCACGTAAATCCGATGAGCAGTTCGGCAAATACAATGGTCTCGGCGGCCATATGCTATCCAACGAAGACATCGCCACTTGCATGATCCGTGAAATCAAGGAGGAAGCCAACATCGACGTCACGGAAATGACGCTCCGAGGCACTGTCAATTGGACCTCCTTCGGCCCTCATGCCGAAAATTGGATCGCCTTCATTTTCCTCATCACCGCCTTCGACGGCACCCCCACGCCGAAAAGCGAAGAAGGCCCTCTTTCATGGATTCCCGTCAAGGACGTCATGTCGCTTAACCTCTATGAAGGCGACCGCTATTTCATGCCACTCGTCTTCGACGACGACCCCCGTCCCTTCCACGCCTATCTCCCCTACGACAACGAAACCCCCATCGGCTGGAATTATGTAAGGTTATAACTATATTCCCAGAAGTCCCATCATGCTTACCCTAAAATCCAACACCATCACCGCTGTTTTTGATGAACAAGCCAGGCTCGTTTCTTTCACGAACACAGCCTGCACGCCTGAAAACATCATTGTCGCTCCGCCGAAATCCGCCTTCCGCATGGTTCTTCAACGCGGTGATTGCAAAGAGGTTACAGCAGAACTCACTCAACAGCCCAGCCATATCGCCGCCACCGATACGTCCGTCCAATTCACATTCGACGGTCTCCACACCTTCGATGGACAGCACCGCACTCTCCTTCCGATCAAATTCGTTCTTTCCGCCAAATTACATGACGACAAACTCGTGTTCGATGCCACCATTGACAATCAGTCGGATGCACGGATTCTTGAATTCACCTATCCCATTGTCGGACCGATTGTTACACTTGGCAACAGTGTTCCTGCGCTACTTCTCCCCACACAAACCGGACAACGCATCCAGAACGCGGGAGCTTGGCTCGGACGTATGCCGCGCCATCGCGAAAATGCCTTCAACGCACACTCGATCGTCTATCCAGGCGGCGGTGCCTCCATGCAATGGCATGCTCTCACGGATGACGTCAACACGCTTTTCCTCACAGGCCATGATCCAGATTTCTTCCCGACCGAGCTCCGCCAGCAGGGCGAAGTCGGCAAGAACACCATCGTTCTTGAAGACACGCGCATGATCTGCCTGGCCGCTGGCAAATCCATGTCTGTCGCGGAAACCGTTCTTGATTTCTACCATGGCGATTGGCACAAAGGCGCGAAGGATTATGCCGACTGGATGCAGCAGTTCCGTCCAATGCATGAACGCCCAGAATGGATTCGCAACATGACAGGCTATTTTCTCGTCATCAACAAACAGCAGTTTGGCTATGAAATGTGGCCGTATGATTCCCTTCCAAAACTTTACGAACTCGCCAAGGCCCATGGCTGTGACACGCTCGGACTCTTTGGCTGGTATCATTCTGGCCATGACAACCAATATCCAGACTTGGAAGTCAGCCCCACTCTCGGCGGCGCGGATGTGCTTCGTGAAAACATCAAAGCCGTCCAAAAGGCCGGCGGCCATGTGACGTTGTATTACCAAGGCCATCTCATCGACGAAACGTCCGACTACTACCGCAACGGCGATGGTAAGTCCGTCTGCATGAAGAACATCTGGGGCAGCCCCTACGTCGAATTCTACAACAAGTCGCACAAGAGCTCCTTCCTGATGCATTTCTCCCGCAAGATGTTCGCATTGGCCTGTCCATCCGCCGCACCATGGCGCGACTTGATGCTCCGTCGCGAAGACTGGCTCGCCACCTTAGGCCCCGATGGCTGCCTCTACGACCAGCTCGGCGGCCAACCGCCATGTCCATGTTTCGACGAACATCACGACCATGCGAAGAACAATCCCGCCCTCGCTCACACGAACGGTCGCCGCAAGCTGCTCACATCCCTGCAAGCCCATTCCAAGCAGATTGGAAAGAATTTCGCCTTCCTCTCCGAACACATTAACGACTTGTATTCGTGCTATTTGGATGCCGTCCACGGCCTCATGGTCAATCCCGGCCCGCAGGGTGGTTTGGCCGCCGCTGAAAAGGACTCCGACACGGTTCGCGTCCTCAACTATCCCGCCCTATTCCGCTACTGCTTTCCCGAAGACATCATCACCATCCGCAATCCCGCGCCGCACATCAGCGAACGTTTTGCCAACTACGCCATCACATACGGCTTCCGTCCCGAAATGGAGCTCCGCTATCAGGCCGATTGCGACGACGTCCTTAATGACACATATAAATCAAGCCGTCTCTATGCCTTGAAAATCAATGAATTGCGCAAAAAGTACACCTACCAACTTTTGAAAGGTGTTTTTAGGGATACCGACGAATTGCAGACCATTCCCTCTGGTCTCACGGCAACGTCTTTCACCTCTGGAACCACCATGGCCGCAGTCCTTTGGAACGACACCACCACCAACATCAGCCTTGAATCTTTCGCAGCCAAATCCTGCTGGCACTTGAAGGAAATCGCCTCCATTTCCGAAACCGCCTCCACCATGCCCGCCTTCCTCGCTGCAGGAGAAATACTTGTGGCGTTGTTTGATACACAAACACACTAAAGAAACATGGAGCGGTCATTGCCGCAACCAAATCATATAAATGGCGACGCCATGGCGCCACCCACACCAACAAAAGTCTCAGCGTCTCCCCGTCTCCCTGTCTCAGCTCGCATCTCACGTCTCACGTCAAACCGCGCCATGGCGAGCCATGGCGCCCCTCATTAATCATTATTATCCCACGCATTGTTTCCAAGGAAGCCCTGCTGATAAAAGACAGGCTTGCAGCCATGTTCGAAGGCGGTGCGAGCCGCCGTGTCGATGCGCAGCAGATGATCGGGAACATAGTTTTTATAATATGGGAAAGTGTATTGTTCATGGGAGCCAAGACCATAGCATTCGTTGCCGAATTTCATATTGAACGACTTGTCGAAATTAGCTAGAATCTGCTCTGGCGTGTATGCGTTGCAAAGACATCCCGCACCGTGGACAAAGCAACATCCCGCATCGAAATTGTAGAGCGTGCGGTAGCAGAAAAGATAGACGCCTTCCTCCTTCGTCATGCCGTAGCCAATGTCCGCCACTTCCGACAAATCCAAATCAAGCTCTGAAATAGTTGGATCAAGCCCTTTCGCAATCGCCTTCTCACAGGCGCTGGAAACTCCGCGCCACCCTGCGCTGAATACCTTCATGCCGTTTTGGGCAAGCGCTTTTACGCAATCCCAACTGCATACCGCCCAATGGACAACAGGCGGTTGGATGAAAGTGTCTGGCCCTGCAAACCGTTCGATTTCCCCACGCACCAAGGCAAAATCCTTCAAAAGCTGTATGCTACTGCCAGGCGCTTCATAACAACGGTCGGGAAACTCACTGTAAGCATGGAAGGACAGTTTCAGCCAGTCCGCATTATCCTTCCATTCACTTTTATAAGTATCTGGGAATTCGTTAAGAGTAAATGGATGGTGATCATTGCGGTAGAAACAATTCAAGGTGAATTTTGTGCCGTAGCGTTTGTGCGTCTCGGCAAGCCCTTTCAGATAGAAATGGTCGAACAGCGATTTTGGACGGTCGTGGGCAATGTCCGTCAGGAAAAATGAATGGTCATCAATGTAGAAATTGCTGCGCAAGAATGACTTTTTATCCCAGACGACAGTAATTTTGGCTTGTTCTTCGCCGTAGGAGCCACTCCCCTGCACGATAATATCATTGAATTTCTTGTTCAATGTGACTTTCGCACAGAAGGCCCTCCCCTTGCGTTCCGCCTCTATGCAGTTGACAGTAACGCGGTTGCTGACACTGGCAATGCCTCTGACCTCAATGGTCAGCCCATGATCATCTTCTTTGCCATGGTTGTGGTTGAGAATGGCTCCATGCCGTGGAAACTGTACATTCAACATGACTATCTTCTCCTTTTGTTTTGTCATCCATGCGACTTTCCCTGACCATTAAAAACAAGCCGCCCACAGTCCATAAAGTCCTGCTGGGCGGCTGTATTTGTTCTTAGCTTTAGGCTTTAAGCTCCGCGAAGCGGCTATTCCTTATAAACCAGCGTCTTAACCAAGAAGATAACACCAACCATCAATATGACGGAAATCGGGAAGACAACGAACCAATTGTGAATCAGGCCCGCCAGCAGGAAGCTGACGAATGACACGGCAGCCACCGTGAGCGCGTATGGCAACTGCGTCTGGACGTGGTTGATGTGTTCGCAACGGGCGCCTGCCGAAGACATGATCGTCGTATCGGAAATCGGCGAGCAGTGGTCGCCGCAGACAGCGCCGGCCAAGCAGGCCGACATACCGATGAACAGCAACGGGCTGGTCGTAGGGAAGATATGGACGACAATCGGAATCAGAATGCCAAACGTGCCCCATGACGTACCAGTCGCAAATGACAGCACGCAGGCCACGAAGAAGATGACGGCGGGCAGGAACTTGTCCAGCTTGCCAGCGGATGCTTCCATTATCTGGGCGATGTATTCCTTCGCTTCCAGAAGACCAGTCATGTTCTTCAATGTAGCCGCAAACGTCAGAATCAGCATGGCGGGAACCATCGCGCAGAAACCTTCGGGAATCGCCTTCATGGCGTCGCGGATTGGAATGACTTTACGTATCCACAGATAGATGATGGTGACAACAAGGACAATCAAACCGCCCCATGGGAGGCCGACCGTCGCATCCGTATCGCTGAACGCATCGATGAAGCCCTTCTTCACGCCATCATCATTCACCGTATGGAAACCACCGATATAAATCAATGCGAGTACGCAAACGACAATCAGCAGGATGATTGGAATGATCATGTCAATGACACGGCCTTTCGCGTTGGCCAGCGGGCGGACGCCATTATCGACTTCCGCTCCACTCGTGAACAGGTCGCCCTTTTCCAAGGCGTTTTTCTCATGCTTCGCCATCGGGCCGTAATCAACCTTCAGCAACGTGATGCAGATGATGAATACAAATGTCAAAAGGGAGTAGAAATTGTAAGGAATGGCACGGCAGAACAATTCAAGACCGCTGTAACTGGTACCTTCTGCATATTCGGAAACAGCTGCCGCCCAAGAGGATATCGGGGCGATCATACAAATCGGCGCCGCCGTGGCGTCAATCAGGTAGGCCAGCTTGGCACGGGAAATCTTGTGGCTGTCCGTCACGGGAAGCATAACGCTGCCGACCGTCAGGCAGTTGAAATAGTCGTCGATGAAAATCAAAACACCGAGCAGGAACGTCGCAAGCATCGCGCCGACGCGTGATTTGACATGTGTCTTCGCCCATTCGCCGAATGCGTTGGCGGCTCCCGTCTTGTTGATGAGGGCGACCAGCACGCCGAGGATGACCAGGAAGATGAACACGCCAGCGCTGCCGCTTACGGCTTCGATTAGACCATCTTTGATGATATGGTCGATGACACCGAGGAACCATGTTCCTGCGCAGCCCTCCGTCCCGCAGGGGGGCAGAGCAGCGAACATGCCGCCCACCAGAATACCGATGAACAACGACGAATACACTTCCTTTGTGATCAATGCCAAAATGATGGCGATGAACGGCGGAATCAACGCCCAGCAAGTACCTGCCAGACGTGATTTCGGCTTATCCTCTTCTTTCTCGCCTTCAGCAGCCTCCGCAGCCTTTTCCTCAACGACCTCCGCAGCCTTTTCCACGACAGCCGCGCCCTGCTCCGCAGCACCCGCCGCCTTTTCTACAATCGCCGCCTTGTCCGCAGCTCCATCCTGTCCAAACGCCATGGGCGCGAGCAACCCGTTCAGCGCCAACAGCACCATCAACGTCGCAATCGACCATCGAATTTTCATCTGTGTTTTCCTTGTTTTGTTTTTGTAATTGATTGACTATGGCTTGAAATCATTCATTTTCAAATGCGAAAATCACTCCAGCCCGTCGTTCCTTTCCCAAAAACACAATTTGTAAATATACTTTGAATTAATGAAATATCAATCTTTCAATTTTCAACGGCATGAAAAATTGAATCTCTTGAATAAAAGGCTATACTTTATATAATAACCAATTTCATACGACATTCCCATATATGCCATGAAAATTACCATATCACTGCTCCTCATCGCCATCGCCGTTTCCGCCCAGCCTGTGCTGAAAACACAGTCGTGGGCGAACAACGACAATGCTTTCATGGATTTCGCCAATATCTTGGAAACGAACACTTACCGAAATCTTGCCGCCCGTGACAGCGCAAAAATTTCCTCCCCGAACCACAATCCGCAGACACTCCATCTGCTCGTGGACGGAGACGCGGGCGCCCGCGGCGGCGATGGCCGCGTCTTTCTCGACGCCAAGCCGTCCATCATCCGCATCTATCTCGGAAAGCTCACGCCCATCCACGCCGCCAGCCTCTACACGTTCAACATCGACGCACGTGCCAACCAGGACTACGAAATCCGCTTTGCCGACAATTCCGCACATCCAGGCCAGCTCCCTACTTTTCCAGAAGCACCGCATCTCACGACGGGCGAGAAGGTTATCGGCCCGAACGCTGGAGGATTCCGAAGCACGTTTGAAAACAAGGACGGCTCCCCCATCTTCCCGAAGGCGGACTGGGTTGAATATCGTATCTGGCGTACTTACAACGTTTTAGCAGGTTCGCCTGCTAAAACGAAGAACACCGCTGAATCTTGGACGGCCGGCATCGAAATCGAAATCTTCGGAACACCGCAGGATGTCGTCGCCCCACCGCCGGAAATCCTTGCACGCCGCGAACTTCTGAAAAATGCTCCAAAAGCTCCTGTCTATGAGAAGAAAGAAACCATCAGCGAAACCATGCTCGCCAACCGCAAGAATATCCTCCTGTGGGAGAAGCAGTTGGACGACATCCTTCTGCCTGAACATGGTGCCGTTCTCAAAATGTGGGAGGCCGCTGGTCCATACGCCGCCGACTCATCGGCGGCAAAGGCGGATGTCGCCCCGCAAAATGCCAAATGGAAACCGCTTCCGCAACTTACAGACGGCACCGCAATGGATGTCGCCACCCTCCTCCACGCCAAACCAGACGATGTGATTTTCCTCCGCCGTCCTGTCACCATCTCCCGTAATTTCAACTCCGGCTATCCGCTGTTGGTGAGAATCGCCTTCGCCAAAGGATTCGCGCAGTTAGGCAACGCCTTCCGCGTCAACGCCGATTCAACGTTCCGCCTCCTTGACTGGCAGCCTAATGGACAAAAAGGCGATACAAATTTCTTCGTGAAGCTCCAGACATCTTCTGACGGCAAATGCCTCTTTTATTTCCAGCCCTGCGCCATCGGCAAGTCTCGCCTCACCGCAGGTAACCCAAACAACCGCATCGACCGCCGCCGCGCTCTCTTCAACCGCCTACGCAACGATTTCACCGATCCAGTTGACCGACTCATTCTCGACTGGGAGCAATATGATTGCGTATGGGTTGATTACCAGGAACTTGCAATGGCGGGAATCCGCTGGTTGCTCCATGAGTGGACGCCTGGCGTCGAACCGTTGTGGGTTGCCCGCCAATACCGCAAAGCCACGCTGAAACGAATCGCAGAGCTCCGTTCAGACCTGCCGTTGCAGGAGGACGATGTCCGCAACAAGTCGGAACAGCTTCTGGCTCAATATGAAAAGGAATGCCAGCCCTTGAATGAGGGACTCAATTTCGCCAAAGACCAGGCCCGCTACCATGACATCATGGCGTTGACGGAAGCCATCAAGACGCTCCATTCCATTGAATCCACGCGACTTGCCGTCCAAGACCAAATCGACACGTTCCCGGAGAAATATGCAGACAAAGGCGCAGGCTTCCTCACGACCATCGCCGACCAGCAGAAGACCGCGAAAGATCTTTGGACGCGCATCGTCACCGACGGGCACGCCGCCCTCCGCGACATCCGTTTGTTCCATCTGGAATGGGACAAAATCGCGCAAGGCATTCTCCTCCAGAATCCTGTGCTGGATTTCGAGAAACTTATCATGGTTCGCGGCGGCTATTGGTTCGCCTCCAACTGGAGCGGCGCAAACCACCTCGGCAACGAGTTCGTCACCCTCTCCCCCGTGAAGTCAGACGGCGAAATCACGCCGCTCTTCAAGCCCGGAAACATCACCGACTACGATCTGGACTGGGATGCAAAAAAACTGATTTTCGGCAACGGACGACACATCATGGAGGCCAATATCGACGGTTCGAACCTCCGCCAAGTCACCACCGTCAACAATCAGCACGTCATGCACTTCGACGGCTGCTACCTCCCGTCAGGCCAGATTGTCTTCTCATCCACCGCCTGCGAACAGGCCGTTCCCTGCACAGGCCAGTGGTACGTCGCCAACCTCCATATCGCGGATGCGGACGGCAAGAATGAACGACGCATCTGCTATGATCAGGACCATGACTGGAATCCGACCGTTCTCAACAACGGCCGCATCATTTTCACACGTTGGGAATACACGGACACGCCGCACTATTTCTCCCGCCTGCTCTTCCATGCGAATCCGGACGGCACAGGGCAGATGGAATACTACGGTTCCAATTCCTATTGGCCGAACTCCATGTTCTGGCCGCGCGCCATTCCAGGCCATACGTCCGCTGTATCTTGCGTCGTATCAGGTCATCACGGCACCGCACGGCAAGGCGAACTGATTATTCTCGATCCCGCCAAAGGCCGACATGAGGCCGACGGCGTCGTGCAGCGCATTCCAGGCCGCGGCAAAAAAGTCGAGCCTGTCATCGTCGATAATCTCGTCGATAAATCATGGCCGAAATTCGCCGCCCCCTACCCCCTTGCCGAGCCGGAGACGAACCGTGGAGCAGGCAAATATTTCCTCGCCACGATGCGACCGAATCCATACGCTCCCGCAGGTATCTATCTTGTCGATATTTACGACAATCTCATTCCAATCGTCATCGGCAACTACATCGACGCACGGCCGCTCCGCCCGCGCTTCAAGCCGCCCATCATCACGCCAAAAGTCAATTTGAAGAAAAACAAAGGCTTCGTCTATATGTCCGATGTTACGCAAGGTCCTGGGCTCAAAGGATATCCGCAAGGCGTTGTCAAATCGCTCCGCGTCGGGGCTCACCACTACCGCTTTGGCGGCAACGGCGACACCTACGCCACGGGTTACGACGGCGGATGGGACTGCAAGCAGATCATCGGCACCGTGCCCGTCGAGCCCGACGGCTCCGCATTCTTTGAAATACCCGCCAATGTGCCAGTTTTCGTCCAGCCGCTGGATGCCGACGGCAAGGCGCTGCAGACCATGCGCTCATGGTTCGTCGCAATGCCCGGCGAAACCGTCAGTTGCGTCGGTTGCCATGAACCGCAGAATGCCGTCTCGCCGGGCCGCGCGAACGCCGCCGCACGAAAAGCGCCGCGAAAGCTCGAACCATGGTACGGCGATGCACGCGGCTTCGGATTCGACCAAGAGATCCAGCCCGTGCTCGATCGCAAATGCATCGGCTGCCACGCTGGCCAGCCGTCCCGCAAGACAGGCAAGCCCATGCTGGATCTGCGCCGCAAACCGGACGACTACAAAGGCCACTATTCCCCCGCCTACAACACGCTCCATCCATACGTCCGCCGCGCGGGCATCGAAGCGGACTACAATATGCAGAAGCCAGGCGAATGGGACGCCGATTCATCACCGCTCGTCCAGCTTCTCAAAAAAGGCCATCACGGCGTGGAATTGACCGAAGAAGAATGGTCGCGGCTCTACACATGGATCGATTTCAACGTGCCTTACGCTCCCAACTGGTCGCAATCCCACCAGAAGCCGTCACAGGACCAGATCAACCGCCGCAATCAGTTCAAGAAGCTCCATGCGTTCATCGATGACACGAACGAAACCATCATCCCCATGCCGCCGCAACAGGAATATGTCCCGCCAGCGCCGCACGCGCATGGGACAGTGGCTACGCCGCAACTGGAGAATTGGCCGCTTTCGGAAGAAGCCGCAAAACAACAGCAGAATATATTGCAAGACAAGGAGTTGCGATTCAAACTAACGGACGGAATCGACATCGTTTTCGTTGCCATCCCTGCGGGCAAGGCCATAGTCGGTGATTCAAAAGGAACGGCGGACGAACGCAACCTCCATATCGCTACAATCGACAAACCGTTCTGGTTAGGCAAGTTCGAAATTACCAACGAACAGTATAAGCTCTTCAATCCCAACCACGACAGCGCCTTCATGGACGCCCGATGGAAGGACCGCATCACACGCGGCGAACCGGTCAACCGCCCCAAACAGCCAGTCATCCGCATCTCGTGGAACGATGCAAATGCTTTCTGCCAATGGCTTTCCGACAAAATAGGCCGCAAATGCTCCTTGCCGACTGAAGACGAATGGGAATACGCCTGCCGCGCAGGAACGGACACGCCATGGAATTTCGGCACGCTCGACGCCCTGCAAAACGGTGTCCGACTCGCGAATTTTGACGACAGCCGCCTAAATCGATGGAACTGGGGTCGTTGCCACAGGGAATACGATGACGGAGCACCTTATTCGTGGGATGTCGGCGCCTATCCCCCCAACCGCTGGGGCCTCCATGATATGCACGGCAACGTCGCGGAATGGACGGCAAGTTCCTATACCGCAGAGAATTCCGCCTTGAAAACCGTCCGCGGCGGTTCGTGGAACGACATGCTTCCGCAAGTCCGTTCCGCCTCCCGTTGGAGATATCCGCAATGGCAGCCTGTCTATAACGTCGGTTTCCGTGTGAAAATAGAGTAGCCATCATTTTCCTTAATACATTGAACACCAATAATATATAAAGGATTCTCATGAAAAACGCAATTCTTCTCTTGCTTCTCGCTCCGCTCTCCATCTTCGCGGCTCCAGTCTATCTGTCACCAACAGCCTTCGCGCAGAGCAACGATGGTTTCCTCTACGTCGCGGAAGAAACGGCGAAGCAAGTTGCGGTCGTTTCATTGAATGACGACAAAATCATCAAGACGTTTTCATTGAAATTCCAGCCTCGCGCCCTCGCAATCACAGACAACGGCAAGACGCTTCTCGCCGCTGGCGGCGAAGCGAACGGTCAGCTCGACATCATCGATACGGTTAGCGGCAAAGTCGCAAAGACCGTCTCCGTCGGTCATACGCCAACGGCTCTGGCAGCCGCCAATGGCATCGCATACGTTGCAAATCGCTTTGACAACACGGTCTCCGCCGTCGATCTCAAATCCGCAAAAGTCATTAAAACGGTTCCCGCAGGGCGTGAACCGCATGGTGTCGCCGTAGGCGACAACGGCAGCAAGTTGTTCGTCGTCTGCCATCAGCCAATCGGTCCCGCCAACGGCGATTACATCGCCATTTCCGTTTTTCCTTTCGCATTGCCGGACTTGATGCCGCTGCCAGAAATCAAGCTCCCCAACGGCTGCGCCGTCGGCCGCAAAGCAACTGCTTCGCCTGATGGAAAATTCATCTACACCGTCCACGCCCTCGCACGCTATCAACTTCCTACCACGCAACTTGAACGCGGTTGGATGACCACCAATGCCATGTCCGTCATCGATGCCACTACCGCCAAATTCGTCAACTCCGTGCTGATCGACGATGTGGAACTCGGTGCCGCCAATCCGTGGGATGTCTCTTGTTCGCCTGACGGCAAGACCATCGCCGTCGCCTCCGCCGGCTCCAATGAAATCTCTGTCATCGACCGCGACAAGCTCCATGGACGACTTGAAAAAGCCGCGAAAAACGAAAAAGTCACGGCCGTCACAAGCTCGGCGGATTCCGTCCCCAACGACCTCAGCTTCCTCGTCGGCATCCGCAAACGCTTCAAAGTGAAAGGCATCGGACCACGTGCCGTGTTCGCCCTCAACGACAAAATCTACGCGGCGGAATATTTCACCGATTCATTGGCGGTCATCCGTCCCGCCGCCGACCCGTTGCAGCAGGTAAAGTCAATCCCGCTTGGTCCAAAGCAGGAGATGACCGCCGTCCGCAAAGGCGAGATGCTGTTCAACTCCGCTGAAATCTGCTTCCAAAACTGGCAGTCCTGCGCAACGTGCCATCCCGATGGCCGTGCAGACGGCCTCAATTGGGACCTCATTAACGACGGCATGGGCAACCCCAAGCAAACCAAGAGCTTACTCCTCTCACACAAGACGCCGCCGACCATGATTTCGGGCATCCGCAAAGATGCCGAAACCTGCGTTCGTTCAGGCATCCGCTACATCCAGTTCGCCGTCCGCCCACCAGAAGATGCGGAAGCCATCGATGAATACTGCAAGGCAATTGTCCCCGTCGAAAGTCCTTATCTAGTAAAGGGTAAGCTCTCCCCTGCCGCTCAGCGTGGCGAGAAAATCTATCTCACGGCTGGCTGTGTGCTTTGCCATCCGCTAAATGACTTGATGACAGACCTCAAGCAGTACGATCTTGGTATGCAGGACCCGATGGACGCGGGCAAGAAATGGGACACCCCCACCCTCCGCGAAATCTGGCGTACCGCCCCCTATATGTTCGACGGCCGTTCCGCCACGATGATGGATGTCCTCACAAAGCACAACCCCAATGACATCCACGGCAAGACTTCCCAGCTAACCAAAGAACAACTAGCGGATCTGGAGGCTTTTATCCTCTCACACTGATCATCCTTTCGTTTGCTTATTTTACGCAGATGCGCGAAGATTCGGAGGCGCAGAGAGTTACAAAAGCGAAATCACGCTTCCAGCCAATCGCACAACTTGCTGAATGCCCCACGCAATTCCTGCATGGTCGGCCCTGCTTCACGTATGCCGACTTCGCTCTGGATGCACTTCAACCTCGGAGCATCCTTCAGAGTGTTCATGATGCGATTCCAATCAACCGTGCCCTGACCGACAAGCTTGTGCTCATCGACAATGCCGTTGTTGTCGTGGAAATGGCAGTTCACAATCCATGGGCGCAACTTACCGACCATGTTCTCCTCCCATACCACTGGAATCTTCGCGTCGTTCCAAATACTTGGGACACATGTCTTTCCAGGGAATTCCTGTCCATGCTCCGTCAGATTCGCATGGCCAGCGTCATAGCAGATGCCCAGCCAAGGCGAATTGAAATGCTCGACGGCCTTCAAGAGATACGCCGACTGGTTCAACGGCGTCCACTGATTCTCCAAACATAGCACGACGCCATACCGCTCCGCGTCCGGAAGCAGTTCATAGAGAGAGCGAAGCAGCATCTGGTAGTAGTCCTCCAGCTTCAGATCCTGCCCAAAAATCGAATTGAACGTATTGCCCGTATGGTAGGCCATGGAATGCACACCGAAATCATGGCAGATGCGGATCGCCATTTTCTGCCGCAGCACGACCTGTTCATGCTGGCTCTCCAATGGCATGCCTGGATCCTTCCACGCGCCCCATGGCGCATGGGCGTCTAGAAAATCCAATCCAAATTCCGCCAACGCCTTCTTGTGCTTTGCGACCAATTCCGGTGTCACGATGCAGGCCTCAATTGTTTTGTCGCTGAGCACCAGATGACGGAAGCCATTATCCGCCAATTTCTTCAGTGTCTCTTTCTGCTGGGCTTCGTCCGCTTTCGCCCACGGCCATGAATACGTTACGGGAATCATCATTTTCTCCTAATTGAGTATCTAAAGCAATCTTCATCAATCGTCAAGGCAAAATGCCTGGAATCTGCATTAATCGCTACCTACCACAAGAGCGACATCATTCTCCGCCTTCCTGCTGCGAATATGCCTGGAACGCATATCCGAACGCAGGAGCGGGAACCTACCATTACCTGTTTCCTTATAGCGCTCTACTGATTCACGTAGCCAATATCGAATGCCAGCAACGATGATGTTGTACGTTAAGGCCTTCAGCAGGACAGACTTCTCCACAGCCTGACGCGATACCCCCAGAATGGCGGCTGTCTCCTTCACGCGGATGAAACGCCTGCCGAATTCCTCAGGGCCTCCCGCTAGGCTCCACAGGAGGCTGTCCGTCCGTTCCTTCTTAATAGAATCAACCTCCTGCGCTGTCGCATCAGGAACAAACCTACACCCACACTCGGGATTAGAGCACTGCCAATATTCACCGTGTGTCTTGATGAGGCCGACATTCTGATCCGTTTCGCTGTAGTTGCTCATCTTCAACATCTCATGTCCACAATCGCAGCATTTCATGGTTGTAGTTCCTCTTTTTTATGTATGGAAGCTGATGATGACAAGCAGGTCGCCTTCCTCGGTAATTTGTAATTTAATGTATAACCATACGCCAGGGCAACCGGCATCGGAACCATGTACACATCAGCCGGCATTGGTCCATCGTAGGATGTCAGATCGAAATCCCTCGGTACGAGGGCTGCAATCACGGCGTGTGCCTCGCGAGTAGTCATCCCCACCTGCCCGGGATTAGATCTACCATCCCTCCTTCGAGCGAAGAAGACATTTCCTGCAGCTGCAAGACACTTCACATCCGCAAGCGAGTAGTATGGTCTTGGGGTGTATCCCTTCATGTCAAATGCAGTTAGTTATTCCAGCTATTTTTTCATAAATAATATAGCCAGTGGTTGTAAGCTGTCAACCCCTTTCGACAATGAAAACCGCAATCTGCCATCCCGTAGTCTTTTTCTCATGTGCTGGAGGTGCTATTTTGTACTATATTCAGAGATAATGTATTTTAAGGCTGAAAAACTATGCCCAATTCTTTGCGTTTCTTAACACTAGCTACTATTCCATTCATTATTTGGCAAGCAGTTGAAAATTCTTGGACTTGCATGAATGGCTGCCCGACCAGGACTCGAACCTAGACAAACTGAACCAGAATCAGTTCGAATACGTACGGAAGAGCGGCATTTTGTGCAGTTTTGTGCAGTTTTGTGTTGTTTCGTTTGTGGTTTCTTGTAGTTACAGACGCGACGAAGGCCTCCGGCGCCGCGTCTGGATGGTTTAAGGTAATATAATGCCGTGGTATGTCAAACGGCGGAGATGATTTTTCCTGCCTCTTGCCGAGGAACGCCAATGCAAGGCCGACGGTGGCGAGCGGTGCAATCGTCCCGCCGGCGCCTGGATGTCCGAGGCGGCCTGTTGCCGCAGGGCTTCCAGTATTCCAGCCTTGAAAACGAGTTCTGCAAATTCACGGACGGGGGGCGGGTTGTTTTCTTTTTTATTCTTTCATCTAAAAAGATATTCAGGGGAAAAAAGAGAAGCTATGACTCTTTTTTCCCTATATATATATCTTTTTATAGATATATATTACGTGCGCGCGCGATTACGTGCGCGTGTACGCGCGTACGCGAGCGGAGGCGGATGTAGCTAGAAATAAACATGTTATATGTAGGCAAAATGTAGGCAAAATGTAGGCAGAATGTAGGCAAAATGTAGGCAAAATGTAGGCAAAATGTAGGCAAAATGACTACAAGAAAAATAATAAAAATATTATGCTTGTTTTAATTCTTCTACTTCTTTGAAGACAGACGTCGCTTCATTCGAGGCAAGATTCCGCAGACTTTGAAGAGCTAGTTGCCGCCCATTTTCATTAAGGATGCGGAACAATTCGAGAACCTGCCGCTCATCGTCTGCAAGTTCGAGCCTTTTGTTCTCTTCCAGTTTCTGACGCATTTCAGACGGAAGCATCCACTGGGGGTCGTTTTCCTCTATGATTTGGGCAGAGACAAGATAATCCCGTAGCGGCTTCCATGAATCCCAGACAATAAATTCGCCTTTTCTTTGACCTTTTCCCATCCACATGGAGATTGTCGGCTGTGGGATATTCGTGATTTTAGATAATGCAAAAGCATTACCTGCTTTTTCTGATGCTATTTGTATAATCTTTTTAATATCTTCAGTTATAGCAATTCCAAAATCTTTAGAAAATTTCATTTTTTCGTCCTTTTTTCTTGATTTTTATTGCACGTGTAATATTTTAATATTGTTTTCTTTCTTGCCTGTTTGAAATATAACAAGAAAGCGGGGAAACTTCAAGCTCTTTCACCGCCAAGAGTCTGGCGGCGGTCGGTCTTCAAGGAGGCCGCGTCCAAGTGAGACGCCGAAAGTCCGCATCTGACGGACGATAAGCTAAAGGTATAGCAACGGCGTGAGCTGTCGCGAATGGTAAGCGGCAGACGAGCGGCAACTTCTGGAAGACGGAGCGCGAAGACACCGTGAAACAATTTAAGAATAACGCAGGCCGTGCCGTGGATTCTCTGGAATTGCGACACAACGGACACACCGAGCGGGACGGCCTGCTTTCCCTCTGGCTGGGGGCGGCGATTGACTGGAATTAGGACATTAGCCGAAAGGCGGAACACATGCGAAAGCGCCGCCTCCAGCCTCTTTTCGCGGGTCGTGCCGTGACCCTCTAAAACTACCACCTTAACCGCTCCTCGGTTATGTCACACACACAGACGACGGCACGGCTCGCATTCTTCGGCCTCCCGCCTCGCATCTACAGAAACTGCGACGCAAGCCCTACGACCTGCACAAATACGGAAGGCGGGGCGGGAGGCCATTTCAATCACGGGGCGCGGAGTCACGTGCCCTTATTAATAAAGGAACAATAAAAAATGGTATTACCTGACAGTTATTATGTGTACACTTCCGACGAAGTGGACCAAATCAAGAAAGGCCTCCCGATGGCTCTTTTCCATTGGGACGAGAAAAAATGGCTGATTGGCTATTTTGACGGAGAAATCAAGGACTCCAATCATTACAAGGCTTCAGTTCTTGTATTGAAGACGGTCGGCGGTTTTTTTGTCCATTTTGGAACTTTCTGCGACGATTTGTCTAATAAGAGAAAGAAATGGAACGGCCGACAGCATTTGAATGATTACGAGGCATATTTTCCCACGATTGAAGATATGATTAAGATTCTTCAAATCATGGTGAAAGGATTGCAACTGAAAGAAGAGTAAGGAGAAACTATGGAAAAACCCTACACTGTTGTCCTCGAAGAGGAGGACATGGACAAGCTGAAAATCAAGGCCGTCAAGGAAAAAACGACAGTCAAGAAACTGATGGCCGAAGCCGTTAAAAAAATATTGGAAGGCAAATAATTTTTTTACCTTTTAATATTACACGTGTAATATCATGAACAAGAATCTCAGACTTACACAACAAGCCGCGAATGCTATTTCTGGGTATCTGGAAGCTGTCAAGCAAATGACAGGGCTTTCATATACACAGATTATATCACAACGGCTTCAAGCTGATTTAAGTCGTGACCCGTTCGGCCTCGGCGGACGCTGGAGCAAAAAGGCGTCGGAGCGTCGCGCGGCGCGTCGTGCGGAGCGGAAGGCGGCGGAGGCATCCGCATCCGCCAAGCCCCCCCAGCAGGAGCCGCAGGAGCCGGAGCCGGACCCCCAGGCGTGGAAGGAGGAGCCGTGGGCGAAGGAGCTCATCCCCCTCCGCGTCAAAGAACTTAGGCGGCTCGAGGCCGCCGGCGACCAGGACGGCGTCCGGCGGATGATCGCCGAGACGCAGGCGGTCGCGGACGAGGAGTCGGCGCGTCGGCAGTACGACCGGCTCAAGCTCAAGGAGGTGATATGAATGAGAATCCCCGAAGGGATCGTCCGGGGGTGCGTCGCCATGCTGTCGGCGTACTGCCCCGGGTTGACGGAGGAGCGGTTCCTGTCGCTTCTCGTCGGCGAGGGGCCCCGCGCCCTGAAGCCGCTGAGCAGGATCGCCGCCGACAACCGGATCAACAAATGGACGCTGATCTGGTGGATGAAGAAGGAAGGGATCAGGCCCGCGGGGAAGCGCCGCGGAGTCTCGGTCTATAACGAGCGGGAGGTCATGGACAAATGGGACATGACCGTCCACGAGAACTACGACTGACACAAAAAAGGAAGTGAAAATGGGACGACTGACGAAAATCTACAGGGACAAGAAGGACGACCCCTACCGTCGGCTGCTGGAGCAGCTGACGCGGGAGGACGAGCTCGAAGGCTGCGTCCTGATCACGGTAAGAAAAAAAGGCGATGCGGTGACGATCGATCTGCACAAGGGCGCGAAGGAAGGCAACGAGCGGAGCATCGACTCCCTCAGCAGCATCTTCAGCCTCGGCTTCGAGACCGCCCACAGCCAGTACGAGAAGGAGATGAAGCAGGCGGGAGGCGACCAATGAGGCACACGCACCACATCCACGTCGTGAAGGGCCGCGCGGTCGCCGTGACGGTCGTCAAAGGAGGCCGTCATGGAACTGATCGTTGAAATCTTCCTCGGAGGCTTGTTTTTGCTGAATCTTCTCGGCCTCCCGCTGTTCGTGCTGGCGGTGTTGATAGAGGAGTGCCGGAGTTAGTCGAGCGTGTCGGTCGGATCGATGGTCACGTGCGTCTGGTGTGCAAGCCAGACCATGGAATTGGGTTTGACGTACCCGCAGACAGGACAGTATCCGATTTCCGTGATACGGACTTTCCTGTTATGTTTCCAGCAAGTCGGGCGCATGTCTTTCCCCTTTTCATCGACCAAATAGCCAAACAAGTCCTGACGCGGTTCCGTGAAATCCACTATTTTACGTAATTTTTCCGTCTCTTTCGCTTTCTCCGCCATTTTGTCATAATCGATAACAAGGGAACAGAGGGCGAGACTGCATCCGAGGCAACCGATGGCGAATCCCGCGAACGCTGGAACGAGCCATATGGCCCGTGAATCCGCAGGAATGAGCTGAGGGACGATGTTGAGAAGCGCGACGATCAAATTGATCTGAATGAGCATGGAGGTTTTTTTCATGGAAAGCGAATGGACTGACATTGACACTGAATGGCTTGCAGGCATCATCGGCGCCATCGTCGGGTATCTGGCCTGCTGGTTCTGGTTTTATTTTAACATCTTAAGGGAGAAAATCAAAAAATGATCATCTGCATACGGTCAAAACGAAAGAAGAACGGCCGGATCAACGAGGAGGCGACGGCGGACATCCGGACGTTCCGCAAGGATCAGGTCGATGAGATCACCCGAGAAAGCGGCGGGAAGGTGCTGGTCCGCGTGGACGGCGAGCCCGGCGAGTTCTGGGACGGCGTCATAGTCGATGACGAGTTGATCCTGAGCGACGAGCTGCGGGACGTCCTGGAGAGGCTGGAGGTGGACGATGACTGATCCGCGCCGGAGGGAGCGTCCGCTTCTTCCCTGCGCGGGAATTGACAATCAAATAAAAAAGGAGTAAAAGAACATGAAGAAGACAATCTGCGACAAGTGCGGAAAGGAACTGAGGGAGAGCGAGGCCCTGGAGCTGTACATCGACGGCTTCCGCGACGCCCCGGAGGAGTATTTCGACCTCTGCCCCGAATGCCGCGAGAAGCTGCTCGACTGGCTGGCCGGCTGCTGTTCCTGCAAGCAGGAGAAGGCCGGGAAACAGGAGAAGGCCGCGAAGGCCGAGAAGCCCGCGAAGAAGAAGACCTGGTCCATGAACGAGCTGGCCGAGAAGTTCGGCAGGACCCGCAGAACCGTCATTGACGCGCTGAAGAAGCTGTCGCCGCATCCTGAGAAGACGCGGGAGCACGACCCGGTGAACAAGGCCCGCTGGTGGTACGAGTACAAGATCACGGATCCCCAGATGAAGGAGCTGGCCCGCCGGTTCAAAGGAGGTTCCAAATGAGCGACCCCGTGAAGATCACGAGCCTCGAGCTCGAGAACGTGAAGAAGGTGCGGGCGGTCCGCCTGTCGCCTTCGGAGTCCGGCCTGACGGTCATCGGAGGCGGCAACCGTGCGGGCAAGACGTCCGTCCTGGACGGGATATGCTACGCGCTGGGCGGCGAGAGGTTCCGCCCGAGCGACCTGCAGAACGCCGAGGGGCTGAACCCCGCGCGGATGGAGGTGCGGCTCTCGAACGGGCTGGTCGTCGTCCGCGAAGGCAAGAACGCGGCCCTGAAGGTGACGGACCCGGAAGGCCGCAAGAGCGGCCAGAAGCTGCTGGACGGCTTCGTCTCGGCGTTCGCCCTGAACCTTCCGGCCTTCATGAACGCGAAGACGGCGGACAAGGCGAAGGCCCTGCTGGACACGCTCGGCATCGGCGGGAAGCTGCTCGAGCTGGACCGCGAGGAGCGGAAATGGTACGACGAGCGGACGGTCGCCGGCCGGATCGCGGACAGCAAGGCGAAGTACGCGAAGGAGCTCCCCGAGTTCACGGACGTCCCGGAGGAGCCCCTGAGCTCCGCGGATCTGACGCGCGAGATGACGGAGACGCTCGCCTTCAACGCCCGCCAGAAGGCGCTCCGCGACAACATCGAGAAGCTGAAGGACGCCTGCGAGGCGGAAAGGGGGCGGCTCCGCATGATGGAGCAGCGCCTCGGCGAACTCCAGGAGCAGATCGACGTCCAGAGGAAGCGGGTGGGCGACGCACATCGCGCATACGATGCCGCGTCGTCCGTGACGATCTCCCCCGACCAGGACACGGCATCGATCCAGAAGAAGCTGGACGAGCTGGAGGAGATCAACGTCAAGGTCCGGCGGAACGCCGAGAAGGCGAACGCCCTGGACGAGGCGAAGCACGCGGCGGAGGAGCGTGACGCCCTTACGGCGAAGGTCGAGGAGGTCGGCGGGCGGCGGGCTGCAC
>JAGCSE010000035.1 GCA_017964325.1 Victivallales bacterium
AGCTGTACGGCGACGACGGAAAGACGTTCTATGAAACAGGAAAATGGCGGATCATGGTCAATGATTTGTCATGCGACGTTATGCTTAATTCTTGATTATAATAGGAGTAAGCTCGATGAAAAGTTTGATTTTACTGGTCATTTTGCTGCTGGCGTTTTTCGCTTCGTCACGGGCGGCGGAACGCCCGCCCATGCGCATCGGCCTCTTCAGCGACACGCATTGGACGGAAAATCCCAAAAGTTTCCAAAAGACGGAGGCCGCGCTGAAAGTCTTCAAACAGGAAAAAGTCGATGCAATATGGCACATGGGAGACATTTCCGACTTGCTTTACGTGAAGGCATACCGCCATTATCGGCAGACGGTGTTTCCGTCGTTCTTTCCCGAAAATCCGCCGGATGAACTGTTTGTGTATGCCAATCATGATCTGCTCCGCCGCGACGCCCTTGGCGGAGTGGAGCAAATGCCTGCCGCGGAGGCATTTGAAACAGTCCGCAAAGAACTCGGTGTTCCAAACGCACCAGATGACGAACGAATCGTCAAAGGCTATCCCGTGTTGATTTTCAGCCAATTCACCGCAAACGCCGTCAAAGAAAAGAAACTGGAGGAAACCGCCAGCAAATATCCCGACAAGACCATTTTCGTTCTCGACCACTGCCCCGCCGACCACACGAGAAGCCCCTACTCAAAATATCCGCAAGTCATTCACATCTATGGACATAACCATGCGCCTCTACGCGATGAGAATTCCATTTGGCAGGGGACGCACACGGAAGTCAGCGCAGGCTGTCTGCATAATTGGAGAGGCTATCTTGTCGGAAAATCCCCAGAATCAAAGGAGAACACGGATTTCGCCGTCATGGACGTCTATCCGGAGAAAATCATCTACCGCCGTTTTTCAGTCGTGACCGGCAAGGAATGCAAGGAGCCGTGGATCATTCCGCTGCCATTTGATCCTAAAACAGCCCCGTATCGCCGCGATTTCCGGCAGGCAAACACACCCGCCCCGACGTTCGCACCAGACGCCGCCTTGAAATTGACCGTTGACCAGCCGTTCTCCGCCGTCAAACTGACATGGCCGGAAGCCACGCAGGGCGGCGAAGTCTACAAATATTATATCGCCGTCGAACGGCAGGATTCGGACGGCGTTTTCCATCCCATCACGCGGCTTGACGCCTACAGCGAATTCCATCTGGATCCGCATCTGCGGACGGGAACGTTTTCACAAGCCTTCTCCTGCGGTTATTTCGATTCCGGCAGAAAATACCGCTTCTCCGTGACACCGGCCGGATTTTTCGGCCAGACGGGAACGCCCATAACCGTTGATTTCACGCCGCCTGCGGATATGAAGGAAAGCGTGCTCATTTTCGAAAGCCGCAATCCCATGGAGGAACTGGAAGTGAAGCAGATCATTGGTCAAAAACGTCCAACCGCCCAAAAGCCATTGACGCTAAAAGACGGTTTCTACCAGCATCCCAACGGATACGTGCGGATCTTCCTGCCGGAAAAGGCGTGGAAGGACATGGAAGGCGGCAAGTTCCGTTTTACCATAGATTTGGACACACGCCAGGAAGCGCCGACATGGACGATGGTCTTGAACAATCCCGTCCCGTTCGCCAACGCGAACAATCGAATCAAAATGCCAGAAGGCGAAAACATCGGCTGGCGTTACGTCATCGAATGCAGGAGGATGCGCACCCCGACCGATGTCTATTCGGTCCTGCTGCGCGAAGGCGGCCCGGGCGAATTCCGCATCAACTATGTCAAATTGGAAAAACTGCCATAGACGGGAGGTCCCGCTCCTGCGGGACCGCAAAAACGGGAGAGTCGCACTCCAGTGCGCCCCTCCCGCACCATTGCACTAACCACTAACCACTAATACATTGTTTTAGCGCCGCTAAATCATCGGCCGTGCCTTCCATCACGTCCTCCGGCTTCTCGTATTCGAGACAGAGGCAACCGGAATAGAACGTCTTGAGTTCCGCCAGAATCGGACGGTAGTCGATGACACCGTCTTTTACACGGCAGAACACGCCTTTCTGGAAGCCGTTCTCGCTCACATTCTTAAGGTGTGTGAAACCGATGACGCCACGCGTGGCTTTCAACGCCGCCAACGCGTCTTCGCCGCCGTAATGGACGAAATTGGCGGCGTCGTAGTTCAGCGTGACGTTGTCCATACCGACCTTCTCAAACAGCCGCAGGCAGTCGGCGGACGTCGCCATGAGGCCGCCATGGTTTTCGACGATGACCGTCAATCCATGATCAGCCGCCTGTTTTCCCAATTCACGCAGACGGTTCGTCACCCGCGCGAATTCCTCTTCCGTATGAGCCCAGACTTCGCAAATGCGCAGATAGGTCGCACCGACATCCGCAATCGTTTTCACATCATCCGCCGTTCCATCCAGCGACATGGCGACTTCCAATGCTGAAACGCCTTCCTTTGCAAAGAGTTCGCGATATTTTCCCGCCTGTGCAGAACCACCTTTGAGAGCCTGCGGGAAGCCGTCCTCCGCCCCGAGCATGAAGCACAAACGGTCTATTCCCAATGACTTCAACGCACGGCAATAGTCCGCCGTCTCCATGAAGCGAAAGCCCCACGGCGATGAACTGTAATAATACGGTCTATCTGTCATGCTACAGGTCATAGAATCTGTATTTCCTTTATTCATAACTTATTACCATTTTCTGAGAAAAGATATTTTTCCAATTTTATGTTTTTGCAAAGAAATCTCCTCGTGAAGCGACTGTAAACCGCCGAACCGCAGGAACTAACGAACCATGGATATCAAGCTTCCGCATGACGTTGTTTCC
>JAGCSE010000036.1 GCA_017964325.1 Victivallales bacterium
ACGGAAAAAGAGTTTCCCAAAATCGCGGTAATCTATCAGGCTGAGGTTATAAAATTTTATATCCTCCAAACTTGCTACCTGCGTTGTGTCTTGTAAAATATCTAATATCATTTTTAATTACGAATTATGAATTACAAATTACTAATTATGAATTATGCATTATGAATTATGCATTAAAGCTTAATGTCCCACCCATTCCGGTTGTAGGGGCGTTTCAGCCAGGCGGGATCGCCCGTGCCGTTGGCGAACGTGCATTTCACAGGATCCCAGTCGAAGCTCGCGTCATAGACATAGCTCATGTTGCAGAGCTGGCAGAGGATGGACGCGCGGGCGCCCGTCTCGGCGGAGGAAATCGTGGGCTTGCGGGAAATGCAGCATTCGATGAAGTTCTGTTCCTGAAGCGCGCTCTTGTAGAGCTGAACAGGAGCTTCGGCCAGTTTGAAATAGGCGTCGAGCGTGTCGAGACTCGCCTTCAGGCGGTCGTCCTTCTTCTGCGACGGATCGAAGCCGTAGTCTTCGCCGATGGACGCGGCGATCTTCTTCATCTTGCTGAACGACGCGTCGTCCAGCTGCTTGCGGATCTCCGCGTTCGGCTTCACGCCACGGCCGAGCCAGACGGCGATGCGGCCGCGGTTGACCGCGACGATGCCCTTCGTACCATAGAAAACCGTGCCCCATGCGCTGAAGGGGTTGTGGTAGATGATCGTGCCGTCCGCAAGGACGAATTTCATGCCGAACTGGCGGCGGCCGCCGTGCAGCGGATTGCCCGAATACGGCTCTTCGGAGCAGATGACTTTCACGGGGCCGGACTTGTCCAGATCAAGGCCCCACTGGGCGATGTCCAGATGATGCGCGCCCCAGTCGCCGTTGTAGCCCGTGCCGTAGTTGTCGTCGAAACGCCAGAACATCGGATAGAACTTGTTGATGCCGCGCGGCGCGCACTGGTCCGAATACGGCGACCACGGGGCGGGGCCGAGCCACATGTCCCAATCGACGTCCGGATTCGGGGCGGATTCCGTCGGGATGTCCTGAACCTTGTGTTCGGCGCCATTCCACTGCGCGAAGAAGCGATGCGGATGGGAGGGGCCGCCGAGATTCGCGGGGAAGTTCGCGATATCCGTGTTGTTCTGCGCGGAGGCGTTGCCGTAGTTGCAATCGACATATTTGATCTTGCCGATGAAACCGTTGCGGACGATCATGCACGCCGTGCGGAATTCACGCCACGAACGCTGCATCGCGCCTGTCTGGAAGATCCGCTTGAACTTCTTTTCGGCCTTCATGACGAGAACCGACTCTTCGACCGAATAGGTCAGCGGCTTTTCGCAATAGACATCCTTTCCGGCCTTCATGGCCGCGCAGGACATGTAGGCATGCCAGTGGTCCGGAACCGCGATGCAGACGGCGTCGATGTCCTTGTCGGCGATGATGTCACGGAAGTCCGCGACGGCCTTGCACTTCGCCAGCTTCGCCTTTTTGTTTTCCTTATAGTAGTTGTTGACGAACTCCGCGGCGGCTTCGCGACGGGTCTTGTCGCAGTCGCAAACCGCTTTCACGACGACCTGTTCCTGCTTGATGAAATGCGGCACCAACACCGTGCGCCCCTGGATACCGTAGCCGATGAACCCCATGCGGACGATTTTGGCCGCTTCTTTCTTTGCTTTTTCTGCCATGTGATGAAGTCCTTTATTTCGTTGACCAATGATATTTCGTTTGTCCAATTATCCTCAAGTTTACCTAACGACAACGGATGCAAACTATTTTAATATAGTCCTAAATCCGTAAAGTAAACCTATTTCAAGAAAGAAAATGGCGTTATTGCGCCATTTGCCGGGTAGCACCGATGTTTTTGCCATAGCCAACAGAATCCGGAGCCAGTCGATAATCATGCCGCGTCGCATCGACAAAATTCGGCACGCCCGTCATTTCATGGACATTTGGATTCCTTTGCTTCAGAAAATCGCAGAACGCCGTCTTGTCGAACATGCCTTTCTGCGTCTGGATTTCGCTTCTGATGAATGGCTTTTCGCCATTTTCCCACAGGTTGTTTTCAAACACAGGTACTTCAGGCTTCCAATCATTGAAAATGCGCAGGCAGACTTCCGTGCTGTTGAAGAAGATGTTGTTGCGGAAGACGAAATTCCTGGTCTGCGCCCTGTTGTTATATGCCATGATATGGGCGCCGTTCGGATCAGGCCGTTGCGCATGGGCCCATCCATAGCCTGCATCGACAAATGTATTGTTCTCCACCAGAATGTTTTCCGTGATGGAGTATTCCGGATTGTTCCAGTATTCGAAGGAGTATTCCGCATGCCACACGGTGTTGTTGCGGTAGGTGATGTTCCGCTCGACGCTTGGGTCTTCTGGCTTGTTTGCACGGCCTTGATTCGTCAACGCCGCATCGTAGATCTCCCAGATGCGGTTGTTTTCAATAAGACAGTCGCTCGCGCTGTTCCAAAACTCGATCCCATTGCCGAAACGGACGTTGCGACCATCCTGCGTCGTAAACTGATGCGCCCCGCCGACGTATGAAATTTCGCAGTTGCGTATGGTATAACGCTTTGCATTGGAACCACCGAAGCCATGGCATCCCGCGTAGCGGATGGCCAGCCCGTCCACCACCACGTCATGCGCGTTGTCATGGATGACGCCGAACCGCCGCAGGACAAGCTCCACAGACTTGTGGCGTTTCGCGGGATTTTCAGGATATTTCAACAGGATGTTGTGCGTTTTCCAAAGATAGACGTATTCACCGTCCTTCTTGAGATCCTCCGCCTTCCAACGCTTCCATCCGCAGGGCGCCGCCCCATGGTCGAAGACGATGTTTCCGACATCGACGGAAATGGCTTCGGCCGCCTTTTCAGTCAATGTCCAGATTCCATCCGACGCCTCCTTCCAGTCACCAGGATCGCTTGCTGAGACCGACGGCTGGATGAGCGGCAGCGGTCCGTCACCGTAATGGCTGTAAATCAACGGCTTGTCTTCCGAACCGCTCCGCAGGTGCAACGTCTCCCGCCACAGTCCGCCGCATTTGAACAGCACGCGGTCGCCAGGCTGCAAGACTGCTTTGTTCACCTTGCCAAGAGTCCTCCATGACGTATCTTGCGAACGACCATCCAGACTGTCGTCGCCTTTGGCACTATCCACATAGTAGTCGTTGCCGACTGCACAGAAACCAGACGCTAGCATACAACTGAAAGCCATTAACTTGAAATTCATATCCATTCCTTTTGTATTTTATTGTATTGCAATCATTTGGCAAACAAACCGCCTTGACAAGACCATAATATTTTCAATGGCTTATGCCCGCAGGTTCGTTCGTACTGCGGTAACGTCGCATTTTCGGAGGCTCCGTATTCTCCATTCCAGGCCGATAGGAAATCTTCCCCTGTCGATGCAACCATGGCGGTACGGCGCGTTCATTCTTCCAAAGCCCCTTTTTCTCTTTACGAGCCTGGGCCGCAACAGCTTTCAACTCTGGAGCATCACCATCGGGATCACCATACCAGGCAAGTCCTTCCTCCACCAAAATCTTGTTCACCCATTGACCTTCTACATAAATCTGTCCGAGCAACTGCCCTTTTTGATCAAAATAACGGTGCTTTACGACAATGGTCTTTCCTTTCATAAGCTCTGTCACCCGCGCCAATGCCTCTCTGAAATATGGTTGACCACGTTCAGGCGGCTCCACGGCTCCCAATGTCAGTTGATGGACTATACCACGCTCATCTGCGATACGAAACGTCTTAGCATCCTTAAAATGCGTTACATGCGCACGCAATTCCAGCCAATGCTCCGTTGGCTTCATAACATACTGCGCCATCGATGTCATGCTCATCAACATCACAATTATCAACGGAATGTATTTCATCATTTTTCCCTTTTTACAATGAAATCACCTTCCATCAAATATATCCATCCCATACGGAAAATCAACACCCATGACGACTGTACATTGTTTACAGCTTGCTTTTTCCATGGAATCATCCCAAAATCACCATCGTCAATTGGACTTATCACAAAAGCACCGTACATTTTTGTAAATTGTAATCATAAACTTTAAAACAATAGTAAAAATCATCATGAGCACTCAAGACATCACCTACTACGACTTGTCACCCGCCAATTTCGAAGGCCTCGACTGGCGGGACATGGAACGTGAATCGCCATACGCCCGCCTCCCAAACACCGTGACACATCTCCCGCACGTCGCAAGCCAAATGCACACGACCTGCGGCCTCTGCTGCTTCTTCAACACGAACTCCACGGTGTTCCGCGTGAAGATGGAGCACGCCTCCGATCATATCGGCGAACCGCAATTCAACGTCTGCGCTTTTTCTGGAGTCGATCTCTATATGTATGATGACAATCAATTACGTTGGCGTTGGGCAGCTACCTACACCGACCACCAGTGCATCCAGAATCGGCATCCAGAATACACGATTTTGGAAGGAATTACAAAAGCAAACCGCCGTTGCCGCCTATATCTGCCAATGCGCAATCAGCTCCTTAAAATTTCCATCGGCCTTGAGTCGGATGCCTCTTTTGAGCTGCTGCCGCCCCGCGAAGACAACAAACTCGTCTATTACGGCACAAGCATCATCCACGGCGCATATTCCACCCGTTCGGGCCTTGGCATCGCGCAAATCCTTTCACGCAACTTGGATATGCCGCTCATGAATCTTGGTCTCTCAGGCGGCTGCCGTCTGGACATGGAAATCGCCGACCTGCTCGTCAAACTGCAAGACGTGAAAGTGCTCGTCGTCGATCCCATGCACAATATGTGGCCCGACATCATCCGTCGCAATATGCCTGCCTTCCTGGACTATGTCTGCCCGAAAATGCCCTCCACGGAAATCGTTTTCGTCACCTCCCCACGCCATATCCAAGGCTGGCTGAAGCCCGAACTTGAGGCACGGCAACTCGAAATGCAACGGCTCTTCCATCAATTCTGCGCAGAACGTATGCCCAAATACCACAACCTCCATTTCATCGATGGACAGGATTTCTACGGCACCGACGAAGTCTCGCCCGACGGCGTCCATCCCAACGACAACGCCGGCTGGCACATGGCCAACATTCTCACGAAAATCATCGCCGACATCCTCAAAAGACGTTCCAAACCAACAGCTTAAAGCAAACACAGGCACATTATGGCAAGGCCGGTGGCGGCAAGGCAATCTGTTTAACCTGTGTTGTCTGTGTTTTCTAAGATATTGAATACGTGCCTTTTGTGGTTAATAAAAAGGATTATATATGCTCTACACATCCGACACAGCACGGCCATTCGCCGCGTATCCATGCGATGAAAACAACGTCCCATCATACGAACTTCCAGACCCGCTCCTCCGCGACGATGGCACACGCATCACGACAGCCCGTGATTGGATGCTTTTCCAACGACCGAAAATTCTGGACATTTTCAAAAAATGGGAATATGGCGAAATCCTTCCACGACCGTATTCCCTGCGCTTTGAACTGCTCTCTCGTCGCGACGATGCCTTGGACAACACCGCCATTCGCAAGGAGTTCCGTATCCATGCCGCCATGGACAACGGTCGCTCCATCGCTTTCATCATGCTCCTCTATCTGCCAAAAAAAGCGGAAAAGCATCCCGTTCCCGCCTTTCTCGGCCTGAATTTCAAAGGAAATCACGCCACAACCACAGAAGATGACGTGATTCCGACTGGCACGGATTCGCCATGCGGCTGCCAGGCAGACCGCTGGTGCTTCAAGGAAACCATCCAACGTGGCTACGCATCTGCAACTATTTGCTATCACGACATTTTCCGTGATGTCACAGGCTATGCGGACAAAAGTGTCTTCAAATTATTCTTCGACCATGTCGATATGGTTGAAATCAATGAAACCTATACGCCTATTGGCGCATGGGCATGGGGGCTTTCACGCGGTCTCGACTGCCTGGAAGCCCAGCCTGAAATCCAACATGACGCAGTCGCCGTCCACGGCCATTCCCGCCTCGGCAAGACCGCCCTTTGGGCGGGGGCCATCGACCAACGCTTCGCCATGGTGATTTCCAACGATTCAGGCTGTTGCGGTGGTGCCCTCCATCGTCGCAAATACGGCGAAAATCTGTCACAGCATTTCCAGAACCATCTCAACTGGCATGTACCAATATGGTTCGTCAACCGTCTCGACCAATTCATCTGGCGTGAAGAAGACCTGCCGTTTGACCAACATGAACTGTTGGCTCTCATCGCCCCCCGGCCGCTTGTCATCGCCACCGCCACAAATGACCAAGTTGCAGACCCTAAAGGCGAATTTCTCGCCGCTGTCGCCGCCTCGGACATCTACCGTCTGTTCGGCTCCGACGGCCTCCCCACCACGGAAATGCCGCCGCCCGACGTTCCGATTACAGGCGACATCAGTTTCCATTACCGCACTGGCAACCATGATCAACTGCCACAAGACTGGCAGCACTATTGGGATATTGCTGATCTTTTTAATGAGTAATGAGTAATGAGTAATGTAAAAAATTGAAGAAGATTGCACTCCATGTAATCGTTTGCACGTATGCGCAAGCTCCGCTTTTTACAAAACATGGCATATTGACGAATATCAATATGCCATGTAAAATCGCGGTGGCCTATGGCCGTCAAAGTAATCCCTTGTTATTTTGTGACCAGCGCCACACGGAAGCCAATGCCGCTGTAGCCTAACGTCGGACCGAAATAGTACCGATTCGCTGAACGACAGTTCCTCGCGAGACCGTTCCACGAGCCTCCGCGGCATACGCGGCGCGAACCTGAAGAAGGTCCTTTCGGATCCGTATCCGATCCCGCTGAATAATTCCCATACCAGTCGAGGCACCATTCATAGACGTTTCCCTGCATGTCGTACAGTCCCCACTTGTTTTCCTTTTTCAATCCCACCGGATGGGTGGAACGCTCGTCTTTGTGATAATCATACCATGCCGTTTCATTCAGATTCTCACAGTTGTACTTTTCATCCGTGAGATTCATTCCGTTGTTCAGTGCCGTTGTCGTCCCCGCACGGCATGCGTATTCCCACTGGGCTTCCGTAGGAAGCGTGTATTCATATCCTTTTGGAAGCCGCCCCGCATTCCGCTCAAGCTCCGTAAGCCTCCTGCAGAACTCCATCGCGTCATTCCACGTCACTTTCTCCACCGGATAGTCACCGCCTTTCTTGAAATTGGACGGATTCCCCTTCATGAGGGCTTCATACTGCGCCTGCGTCACTTCGGTCTTCCCTAGCCAGAAATCCTTTGAAAGATAAACGTGGTGCTTAGTTTCAGATAGATAACGCCCCAGTTCCCCTTCAGGGCTTCCCATCGTGAAATCTCCTTTTGGGATCTTCACCATCTCCAATTTCACGCCGCCGGGCAGGATGACTGTCCCATCGAACTCAGTCTTTTGCAACTCGACAGTAATCACCTCATGTCCCATCCAATTCACCGTCCTGTCGAATTTTCCCTCATATCCCACGTCTCCTTTGCGCCAAGACAGCGTTCCGTTCAATCGCCCGCCTTCCTGTAATTCATTGTATGGCAATGGAGTCTCATACCGTTTTCCTTCGTGGTCCATATAGGCTGTCACAGGCCTTCCGTCAACTGTCGCCACAACCGTCGCCGTCGGCTTCAAGTGCTTTCCCGACTGCTGCTTTATTGTCCGTGCCTCCTCATTATCCTGATCATTCTTCAGCACCTCACTCGCCTTGTCGAACGCTATCTGCCAATTTTCAACAGCCAGTGCATTTCGAGCCTCCTTCAGCAAGTTTGGAATCTGCCGTCTCCCTGCTTCCTTTTCGACATTTCTGCGGCATTCCTCAGCCTTTTCCGCAGAAAGCTTTTCAAGTTCGCGTATGGCCTCCTCCGCCGGTTTCAGATCATCTGTCTTGATGATTTCGGAAACACGCTTGACAAGCCCGTCAACATGCTTGGCAACAGCTTCTTCCTTGGCTTTGGCATACGCCTTCTCAGCTTTATCGAATCCGCTCTTTGCCTCCTCGAAACGCCCCTGGTCGTATAATGCCGCCGCATCATCAAAACCCTTGCCCGCATCATCCCACGCAGTACGCGCGTATATCGACGGATTCTGCGCCTCTGCATCCGCCTTCGCCTCCTCCGCGGATTTCCGTGCTTTGGCGGCGTCATCCCGCGGCTTCAAGTTGTCAACAAGCCATTTCTTGTTCACCAGGGCTTTTTTGAAATACTCATGAGCCTTTTCATATTCCTTGTCATTATGCGCAGCCAACCCTGCGTTATAGTTTTTCTGGAATTCGTCCGTTTGCTCCCCAAACATCCCACCGCGATCCAAAGTGCTTATGTTTTGAGCATTGTTGAAATAATCCAGTTCGCCCTTTAAAAGATAGTAACTGTCCCGAATTTCGGATATGCGCTTTTCCTGTCCAGCCCCGCCGTCAGCCGTATTCGCGGCATCAGCTTTCGTCCGATCCACTGCAACGCGATTGTCGCCTTGTTCGACAACCGCCTCTTGCTTTTCTGTTTTCGGCACGCCACCAACTGTTTCATGTCCAAGAGACGGATCAACAATCGTTTTCTCCGTACTGCCATTCAACAAATAATATCCCAAACCAGCAGCGATGACAACAACTGCGGCGACGGCCGCCCACAGGCGACCGCTCCCCTTCGGCATTCCGCAGCCAGGCTTCACCTTCTCGCCGCCGAGGGCGCGGACGAAATCGACGCAATTCGCGTAGCGGTCTTCGGCCTTCTTTGCAAGCCCCGCCATCAATGCCGCGTTCGCGTATGCGGGAAGCCCCTCAATGGGCCTCCGCTCACCGTGCAGCACAGCCTCCTTCAGCACAGCCTTATCATCGCTCACGAACGGCAAATGGCCCGACAGCATCTCGTAGGCCGTCACCGCCAGCGAATACTGATCCGACGCCTCCCCCTGATGAAGGCTCGCCCTCCACTGTTCGGGGGACTTGTACAGGTTCGTGCCCGCGCTAGCAATTGACTTGCTGGAGAAATGCGCCATGCTGGAGCGGATATGCGCAGCAAGACCGAAATCCAGCACCTTCGCCGTCCCGTCTGCCGTGAACTTTACGTTGTCGGGCTTGATGTCGCGATGGATGACGCCCTGTTGGTGCGCGGCATCCAAAGTCTCTGCAATCTGCCGCAGGACGGGCAGCGCCGCATCCAATGTCATCTTTCCCTCACGCCGCATCCGCCTCATCCATTGGCGCAGGCTCTCGCCATCCACATATTCCATAATAAGATAATAGTTGCCCGTATCGTCGTCACGCTCCAATGTCTTGCAGGCGCCAATGTTCGGGTGGGACAGCTTCGTCACCAGCATGTAGTTATCCCGCACCTCCTCCATCGCCGCAGGGTTGTTGGATATTTCGGGCGGCAGGCCCTTCACCGCCACGGGCGTTTGTTCGATTTTGTCAAAACACTTATAGACGACGCCCATGCCGCTCTGCCCAAGCTCCGCCTGAACTTCGTACCGCTTCAGAATCACGTCCCCTATCTTGAAATGGCGGCCCGGCGGCGTTGCACCGCCCGTATGGAAATGGTCGTTGTCATCATCATGGGAATGGTCTTCTGCCGGAATGGGGCTGTCCGACGGATGTTTTTCTGTCGGGACGGAACCGTCGTCATTCCGTTTGTTGCCTTCAAATGGTTCTTCTCTCATCGTGGTACCCTTATTCTACCATCTTGCAATTGGATGTGCCACCGGTATCTCCGCCGTTGGCTGCAATGTGAGACATTACTAATAGTTTTTTTTATTCAAAGTATTCAATATGTGCTATTGACTTGCAGACAAAAACACAATAAAACAATAACACAGTTTTAATGCAATTCAATTCAGACGGATGTTTTTTTTCACATACTAAATGAATGCGTAACCTTCCGAAAAGATTACTCTACTCATATATAATAAGACATAGATACGCCTTCCGCATTAAGCCTCGTACTACAATCATTCATTTCCTTGTTTTTTGCAAAAAGCTTTCATGATGCCTGCTCAATCTGCGATTACCCCCAAATGCCCTGTTCCCTCGGAAGCCGCGGAGCGGCATCGAACGAGCATGGCGGCGGGAGTCCGCCATGAAGCGACATCGCACGGAGTGCGACATAATCGTAGCAGCGCGCAGCGCGTGGGGAGGAATGCCCTTTGATATGGCGCGCGGGGGGCGCCACTGAAAACGTTCGGCAAGCAATCGAATTATATATGGCCAATACAGTAGTGATTGGTGGCTACCGGATTATGGCCTTTGCTTTCGCTTTTGGCTTTTAACTCCACAAAATGTGGGCGGCCGACGGCGGCAAGGCATTCCGTGGAAAAATCTATTCAATCTGTGGTGCCGTTATATTTTAATTGCGATTTGACTGTTTCATACCGATTTTTTTCCGCTTTATAATGCAATATAGATGTTTTTTCAGGTTTTTATGAAAAAATATGCTTTATGTACTGTTGCAATCGTTCATTGACAATTGTATATTAACACAGGCATTTTGAGTAGAATGCCATAACCTCTACCATAACAAGGAGTTTATCATGGCTGGCAAATTTGAATTGAAGACAATCGCGAATGGTAAGTTCATGTTTAACCTGAAGGCTGGCAACGGCGAAATCATCCTCTCCAGCCAGCAGTACAAATCCCGCCGCAATGCCTTGAAGGGCATTGAATCCGTTCGCAAGAACGCCGCAGAAGACGCCCAGTACGAGATAAAGACCGCCGCCAATGGCGAAGTCTATTTCGTTCTGAAAGCAAAGAACAGCCAAGTCATCGGCAAGAGCGAAACCTATCCGACCGAAGCAGTGCTCAAGAAAGGCCTCGCCTCCGTCAAGAACAACGCCCCCGAAGCAAAATTCGTTGAAGCCGAACCGAAGGCGGAAGAGAAATAATCAACCTTCATATCATCTCCTGAAATGATTTTTATTTCAGGAGATGTTTTTTCAAAAAACATTAGACGATGATCGCTTGAGCATTTATGAAGCGATACGCAGGGCGATTTTCACTGCCAAGGCAAAATTGTCCAAGGCATGGTTCGCATTCGCCAAATCTGCAACGTGGTAGCTATCCTCTTGAAGGACATCTCCCGTCATCAAAAAGGGATACAATTCCATACCATAGAAATCACAGACAGCTTGCAAGCCGGCCATTTCCATTTCCACGGCGATGCAACCTTCGGCGACACGCTTCTTGTACTGGTTCTGCGTTTCACGGTAGAAGGCGTCCGTCGTCCAGCATTTGCCCTTGACATACGGCAACTTCAAATCGTCCATGACACACGAGACTTCAGCGGCTTTGGGAATCGTGATATAATCTGATGGCGGTGCATAATGATATGACATACCTTCATCGCGGTAAGCGGCTGTCGGAACAATGTATTTCCCTTTTGTCTTCACACTGTCCAATGAACCAGCTGAACCGAAGACGACGAATTTTCTCGCCCCGATGATCCAGTTGATTTCCTCCATGAAACCACCTGCCATCGTCGCACCGATGCCAGAAAGATAGAAGGCGATTTTCTTACCATCCATCTCTAGTAGATGAACGGGAATGTTGCCATTGCATACGGAAATTTCCGCTATTTGCCGACTAGAATATTTTTCCACGGCATTGTCGAATATCTTCTTGGAAAATGTGATGATACAAGTATCACATATATTCTTTGGACTGCCATAGATGGCTTCTCGGGATGTAATAGGCGGACTTTGATTGTCAAAAGAATCAGTAATCATAAGAAGGCTCTCCTATGCCATCAGAGTTTTCGCCCCAAGCATGGCTTGCGGATCAAAAAGCGATTTGACGGCACGCATCTCCTTCACGCCCTTTTCACCGACCAGCAATTTCAGAAAATCCGTCTTCAATTTTCCGATGCCATGCTCCGCAGCTGGCGATCCGCCCATCGCCACAACCCGTTTCGCCAATTCAAAATACAGCGCCCTGCCCTTCGCATATTCATCTGGATTTCGCGGCAAGATGTTCACATGCAGATGGTTGTCGCCAATATGCCCAAATGTGACATAACGCAGCCCCGCCTTGCCAAGCTCCTCGTGGAACATGGCGACATACTCCTCCAGACGTTCGTTTGGCACGGCCATGTCCGTGCCGAGCTTCGTCACCGTCGGATATTGCCGACGGATTTCCGCAATGAGTCCGTTCACTGTTTCCGGCAGTGCATGGCGGAACAGGCGAAGCCTTTCACGCGTATCGTTTTCCGTTGCACACCAGCAGGTTGCAGGATTTTCTCCTAAATCACGAATGATTGCCTGCAACCGATTTAACACATCGCGTTCACATTCCACACTACAACCGATATCCAAAAAGACGCCATGGCGCATATCGTCTTCCAAACAGGCGGGAACTCCTGAAGCCGCTCCCAAACGATTTCTCCGTTCACGCAGCATATCCAACGCATCCGCCCCGAAATATTCCACGGCCTCCAATCCAAGTTCTTTTCGTTCAGACCTTAATGCACGGACAAACGCCAAGGCCGTCGCTTCGTCACGCCAAAAGCACATCACCATGACGTTTCGTTCTGGACGCGGAATCAACCGCAGTTCCACCTCCGTCACAATGCCCAACGTCCCTTCCGAACCGATGAACAAATCCATGACATCGCGTCCGCCGGAAAAATATCCCGCCGCGCTTTTCGTCTTCGGCCACGGATACGACGGCATCCTGCCATGCAGAATCCTGCCGTCCGCCGTCTCCAAATCGAACGTACCGTCGTCATCAGCCAACCATTCGCCACGCTTCAAATTCAATTCCGAACCATCCGCCAAAATGACGCGCATGGCCTCCACGTATGGACGCGTCGGCCCATAGCCGAACGTATGCGCCCCCGAAGCGTTGCAGGCGACCGTACCGCCGATGGCAGCGCTTGTCTCCGTCGGATCAGGCGGATAGAACAGTTTCGCTTCACGCAAACCCGACAACAGCGCCTTGCTCTCATCATCCCAACTGTTGGAATCCACGAACATTCCTGTCTGCAATGACTTATGCAAGTCACCAAGACGTACGCCCGCCTCACAACGGACGAAAAAATCGCCGTTTTCATTTCGTCGCAGCCCAAGCACGCGATTCATGCGTTCCAAGCTGAGCAAAAGACCGCCGTTCGGAACAGCTCCCGCCGTGATGCCTGTCCGCGCCCCCGAAACCGTCACCTTCCAGTCATGACGCGCCGCTTCCTGCAATGCACCGACAACCTCTTCGACATTCTGCGGCAATGCGATGCAATCCGCATCGCCGCTTTTCCGCGATTCATCACAGAAATATTTCTGCCAAGACGCAAGTTCTTTGCCAACAACTAGTTGCGGCGGCTTTACCGCTGACGGTTTCTTCGCATGACCAGTCTTTCCGCTCATTCCGATGTCCCCTATCACAGATAATTGCGTCATTTCATTTCGGTTTCCGCTGCGTAATGGACAATTCAGCGGGAGACACCGTCACCTTGCTGTACGGAGGCACGGGCTCCGTCAGCCAGACGTTGCCGCCGATGATGGAATGATGGCCGATTGTGATGTTGCCCAGAATCGAAGCCTCGGAATAGATGGTCACATCGTCTTCGATGTTCGGATGGCGCTTCTTTCCTTTGATAATCATTCCGCAAGCATCCTTCGGGAAGCTCAACGCCCCTAAAGTCACGCCCTGATAAAGCTTTACACGGGCGCCAATGACCGCCGTCTCGCCAATCACAACACCTGTTCCGTGGTCGATGAAAAACGACGGCCCGATGCTCGCCCCTGGATTGATGTCGATTCCCGTAATCGTATGCGCATATTCGCTCATGACTCGCGGGATGAACGGAACCTTTTCCATATATAGTTCATGTGCAATGCGATGAATGCTGATCGCCTTGAAGCCCGGATAAGCCATGATGATTTCATCCAGTGATTTTGTCGCGGGATCGCCGTCCAACGCCGCCTGCGCGTCCGTGATGAGTATCTCGCGGATTTCAGGCAATTTCAACATCAGCCGCTCCGCGATTTCCTCACCGCTGCGAAAGCAATCACCTTCGCAGTTCTCTTTCAAGCAGTTAAATGCCAAGGCGTGCGTCAATTGAGACGACAATTCGCGGAAGGCCTCATTCACCATGCTACCCACGACAAAATACTGGTCCGTCGATGTAAACGACCTCCGTCCCGTATATCCTGGAAACAGCAGATCCAGCAATTGCTCCAACACGTTAAAAATCGCCTCGCGCTGCGGCATCCCGCAACGTTCGTTGTAATTCACGCCGATTTCATTCGAATAGCTGCCGCAAAGACGTTCCGTCAAACCACGGGCCTTCTCCGCCGACCAATCCGTCCCATTCAGCCATTTCGAAAGCCTATATCCTAGATTCCGCTTCGTTTCCATCATTTCGCCTAGATCAAGATGCCTTTTATCAATATATTACAATTGTGATCACACTGGAGTGCACCTTCCCGAATTTTATTTCTCCAACATCAACGTGACAGGCCCGTCGTTCACGAGCGACACTTTCATGTCCGCCCCAAAACGCCCCGTCTCCACATGCACGCCCAACGACCGTAACTTTTCGACAAAATATTCGTACATCGGTTCCGAAACTGCTCCCGGAGCCGCATCGACAAAGCTCGGACGACGCCCCTTCCGCGCATCACCGTAAAGCGTAAACTGGCTCACGACAAGCAGTTCGCCACCAACATCCAGCAGCGAACGGTTCAATTTCCCCTCGTCATCCTCGAATATCCGAAGATTCACAACCTTGTCCGCCAGAAAATCCGCCTCCGCCTTCGTGTCGCTATGCGTCACGCCGAACAGTACGAGAAATCCCCTGCCGATTTTTCCAATGCACTCGCCGTCAACCTTGACGGACGCTTCCGATACTCGCTGCACCAATGCTCGCATTCACTATTTCTCCATCGCTTTCAGCCGTTCAACAACTTCCTCCACAGGAAGCCCAATCACGTTGCTCATCAAGCCATTTATTTGCTCGACTAGCATATCGCCGTGTTCCTGTATCGCGTATGCCCCCGCCTTGTCAAGCGTATTCACCATGCTGACATACGTCGCAATCGTTTCTTCCGTCAATGTCTTGAACGTCACGCTAGTACGAGAGAGCCATGTGTCCGCCATGCCCTGCTTGTTAATCAACGTCACGCCTGTCAGCACTTCATGCGTTTGTCCAGACAACGTTCGCAAAAACTCCTTTGCGGCCTCCACATCCTTCGGTTTCCCAAATATCTTTCCTTCAAACACCACGACTGTATCCGCCCCAAGTATCACCCGTCCAAAATGATGCGATTCTGCGGCTTTTGCTTTCTGCAAAGACAGCCGTTGGACAAGTTCCTCCGCCTGCTCGCCCGTCCGCCTTCTTTCATCCGTCTCGTAGGCATGCACTTCAAACGGAACGCCTGCCTCCGCCAAAAGTTCTCTCCGTCTTGGTGACCCCGAAGCTAATATGATCAATTCATAATTCATAATCCATTATCAGCTTTATGCTTTAAACCTAAATAAATCAGTTAAATCGTATCAGAAGCCTCGAAAGAACTCTTATACATTATATAAAAAGAATGTTTTTGCAAGCAACAGCAGGAGTTTTTCCAAAAACGACAGCTGTCTTCTGTCGATTATTTCGTACAAAAAATCATTCACCAAAAAGCAGCACCAGCACAAGCATCAATCCGTTGTAGCATGAATGAAGCAGGATGGATTGCTTCAGCCCGCCACGCCGCTTCGCCTCCTGAAACAGCATCCCCAAGGCGAACAACGCAGGAACCATCGGCATCACACCATGCGCCAACGCAAAACACAACGCCGTAAGGGATGCCGCCAGCCAATGTCGATGCAAAACTCCATTCAAGGTTTTGTATAGAACCAATCTATAAATCATCTCCTCTGTGCATGGAGCCAAAATCATCACGGAGAAAAACGCAATCGCCCAAAAAAACACATTCGTATTGCCATGCGTCATTTGAATCAGAGACTGCTCCTCAAACGGTATGCCCAGTCGATCGCAAATCGCTTTCGAAAGCAGATTGAGCAAAACAGCACAAAAAATTGCTGACACAAACAGTGCGGCATGTATCCTATATCGTTGAAGTGTCTCTAAATGAGGGATATCCCATTCCAGCGCCCCATGCCATCCCTTCCACATCGCCATCTGTTTTAAGACTGTCAACGCCATAAGTGGCGCGGTTATCTGAAACGGCAAGAGTCCAAGAAGCAACTTTAAGATAAGACTTTCCGGTGTATGGAACGACGCCACAATATGCATGAAGAACAGTCCCGCTCCAAATCCGCAAAACGCAAACGCGCAGGCGAGCGTGTAACCGAATGTTTCCGACCTGGCTGTCTGGGCAGACAGATTTTCGCAGGCTTCCATCTTCGCAGATGTCAAATCATTTCGGCATGGTTCGCCAGACAACGCGCCATTGCAGTCCGGGCCGGCATTTTCGCAAGACTCCCGTTCTTCGCTCATCCTTCTACCCGAATCACTTGCCTGAATCCCATTTATCAACGGTCCACGAAATCCGCTCGTTCTTGAATATCACTTCTATCTTGACTTCATCGTTCCAATCCGCTCCCTCCACAACGACTTCGCCAGCATACTTGTCCTTCCCCGCAGGTTCCAAATGCACGGCTTTGACCGTCACGCCTTTGCCCGCCCAACTGGCCTCCAGCCCCTTCTTCGTTTCCGCCTCAATGCGTTCCACATTAGGGGATTTCACACAGCCGCATAGCATCGCCGTCACGACCGCCATTTCCATTATTCTTCTGAACTTCATTTCCGTCTCCTTTACTATAATATATTCAACCACAAGACCTTATGCACGAGGATGAAACTGCTTGTGCGCATCCGCCAACCGACTGGCATCCGTATGCGTGTATATCTGCGTCGTCGATATATCCGTATGACCAAGCATCTCCTGAATGACACGCAGATCCGCATCATGGCTCAAAAGATGTGTCGCAAACGAATGCCGCAGCGTATGCGGATGAATCTCCTTTTCGATTCCAGCCAGCCGTGCCGCCTCCTTCACTATCATCCATATCCGTTCACGTGTCAACGCACGCCCCGTGCGCGACAAAAAGAACTCCAACGCCCGCCCGCTTTTGTCCAGTTTCGGCCGCGAAACCTCCAGATATTTCTTCATGTTTTCAGCCGCCTCCCGCCCAAATGGAACCACTCGCTCTTTGTCCCGCTTGCCAATAATCCGCAGATAGCCTTCCTCGAAATATACTTTTTCCAAACGCAACTGCGTAATCTCTGAAGCTCGCAAGCCACTGGCGTACAACACTTCAAGAATTGCACGGTTTCTCACGGCCAACTCATCCTCCCCAGTGAACGCAGCCAGCAGTCTATCGACTTCACCTTCCGTCAGAAAATCTGGCAACAGCAGACGGGCACGCCGCCCTTCCATGATGTCCGTGATGTCATTCTTTACAATCTGTTCTTCAACAAGATATCGGAAGAAGACCTTGATGGACACAAGCCGCCGCGCCAATGTCGTCAATTCCATTCCCTTGCGTCTGTCCTCCTCCAGGAACTCCTGGATGTTATCACGTGTAACTTCCTCCCATTCATCAATATCCAATGCTTCCAGATATTCGATGAACAACTCTATGTCCGCGCCGTACGCTTTCGCCGTTCGCAGCGAAAGTCCGCGTTCCAACCGCAAATGGCCGATGAAATCGCTATAACATTCCCTCAATAGTCCACCCATGCTATTCTCCCAATGTTCGACGGCTTCCAATGGCAATGGCCAGCGTCGCCGCATCCGCATAGGTCAAATCCGAGCCGATCGGCACGCCTGACGCAATCCGCGTGATCCGTATCGGCAAATCTGCAAACTCCTGCGCCAGAAAGTGCGCTGTCGCTTCACCCTCCACATCAGGACTCGTCGCCAATATCAATTCCGTCACGCCTCCACCCATCAACCGCTCACGCAACTCCTTGATGCGCAAGTCTTCAGGGCCTTTTCCCGACAACGGAGCCAACTTGCCCCCCAAAACATGGTACAGCCCACGGAAACAACCTGAATTCTCAACCACCATCAACTGCGACGGCTGTTCAACGACACAAATCACATTCCGTTGCCGCTGTCCATCCTGGCAAATCTCACAAGTCTCGTCCTCCGAAAGATTTCCACAGACTGCGCACTTTCGTATGCGCGATTTCAGCGTTCCCAGCGTCTCCGCAAAGCCCTGCAAATCCGATTCCGTCCAGTCCATACTTGCCAACGCAAGACGCTCCGCCGTCCGCCTGCCAATGCCGGGCAGTTTCGAATAATATGCCGCTAAACGTTGCAATGCTGGTGGATATGCCGCCATCTTTTCCCCTTGGAAAAATCGTCGTTACGACTGATTCTTTTTCACTCGCGCAAAAATGACTTCCGTCCCGAACAAATCATTGACCTGCTTCACAAACGGATGTTCTTTCAAATGTTGTAGTTCGTCCTGTGTCGGCTCGCGCAGACCATGCCCAAGCGAGTCCGCCTCATCCGACACACTCTCGCCTTTCGATGAAGCTTGTGCCGCAAGAAATGCCGGTTCCTTGAAAGCGATGTCCGATTCCGGCGTGACATCATCACTGTATTCTGAATTTTCCTGCCCGCTCATCTGAAGCAGAAGATTCGCCGTCGTCAACTGTGCTTCTTCATCCTCCACTGCGGCTGACGGTTGTTCGGCAACGACAGCTACCGGCACAGCTTGCGGCATTACTTGTGGCTGCTGTGCAGTAACTTGCGGCTGCGGTGCAGTAACTTGTGGTTGCGGTGCAGTAGCTTGTGGTTGCGGTGCAGTAGCTTGTGGCTGTGGTGCAGTAGCTTGTGGTTGTGGTGTAGCGGCAGTTGCAGAGGCGACTTGTGGTTGCGGCGCAACAGCTTGTGGTTGCGGCTCAGCTGTCTGCGGTTGCGGCGTTGCTTGCGGCTGTGATTGTGGCGTTACTTGCAATTGTGGTGCAACAACTTGTGGTTGCTGTGCAGTTTGTGGTTGTGGTGCCGCTGGTGCAGCAACCGCTGGCGGAATGACGACAGCGGGCCGCGGCAGTGGCATCTGTTCGGGTGGCAACACGCCTGTCAGCAGATTTAGGCGGGCAATGATGTCGTCCAATTGCACGCTGTGCGCATCCAGCATCACACGCGCTAAAACTGTCTCAAAATAGATTCGCTTGTTGACAGCCGCACGGAACGACCATTCCTGTGCCACAAGACCTTGCAAAATCCGCTGCACCATCTGCTTATCAATGGAACGACCGATATTGACAAGATCCGCCAGTTCGCTGTCGCTCACTTCCAAAAACTTGGACGGTTCGCTGCAGATGCCCGCCACCATGATGTTGCGGACATAGTTGATTAAATCGCCGAACAGTCGTTCCAAATCGCGACCGCTGTCCGCAAGTGCCTGCAACACAACCATCGCGCGATTGATATCATTCGTGAACAACGCCGCCGCCATTTCGCGGAGTTCAATGCCAGAAGCGAGGCCAAACACATCGATGACATCCTGTTCCGTAATCAACTCGCCGTCCGCCAAACCTCCGCAAAAAGCGATCATCTGGTCGAAAATAGACTGCGCATCGCGCATACCGCCGTCCGCCGCACGGGCAATGGCCGCCAACGCGTTGTCCTCCACATGGATATGCTCGCCGTCTGCAATCTGCCGCAGACGCTGGACAATCAACGGGACGGAAATACGCTTCAAGTCGAACCGCTGGCAACGGGAGATGATGGTTGGCAGAACTTTATGCGGTTCGGTCGTCGCGAAAAGGAATTTCACATGTTCAGGCGGCTCCTCCAATGTCTTCAGGAGGGCGTTCCACGCCTGCGGCGTCAGCATGTGCACTTCATCGATGATGTATATTTTGTATTTGCCGTTGACGGGCGTATATTGCACGTTTTCGCGGATGTCGCGGATATGTTCCACCTTGTTATGGGACGCACCGTCGATTTCAATGACATCCATGGATGTTCCGGCGGCCACTTCAAGACAGCTCTGGCATTTGCAGCATGGTTCGCCGTCTTTGTTATTTGCGCAATTCAAAGCCTTTGCAAAAATTCGCGCCGTCGTCGTCTTGCCGATACCACGAGAGCCGACAAATAGGTATGCGTGGCCGATGCGGTTCTGGACAATTGCATTTCTCAGCGTCCGGCTGATATGCTCCTGCCCGACCACTTCGGCAAATGTCTGAGGACGCCATTTTCTGGCCAGAACTTGATAAGCCATGACTCTGCTCCCGTTGGTTGCGCTCCTCCATCCCTTGTCAATTCGCGGGATAGACAAAAATGCCGCGTTGCCTGAATCAGAGGTCCCGGCGCCCAGGTAGGCTGCTTAGGGCTGCTTTGTTCCCAACCTGACCCGGTTCACAACGTTCCTGCCGCACAGGTTCCAAAACAGGCAACACGGCAATACAGAATATACTACTTGCCAAAAAAAATGCAAAAAAGTTTGAAAAAATCTTCTCGCTCCCGCGCAAACACTTTCCTTTTCTACTTATAGCGTCCAGTCAATGGGCGACTGCCCCAAGTTGACAAGCGCCTCGTTAACCCGCGTGAAAGGGCGTGAACCGAAGAAGCCACGGTGCGCGGAAAGGGGCGATGGGTGGGCACTCATGATGACAATGTGACGCAAACTGTCGATTAGCGGCTTTTTCTTTTGGGCATGACCTCCCCAAAGCAGGAATACGAGCGGTTTTGAGCGGGCGGAAAGCGCTTTGATTGCCGCGTCAGTGAAAGCCTCCCAGCCTTTGTTCTGATGAGAAGCAGCCTGCCCTTCGCGGACAGTCAGGACGGTGTTGAGCAAAAGGACCCCCTGCCGTGTCCAGGGAGACAAGTCAACGGTCTGCGGCAGAGGACGTTGCAAATCTTCCGAATATTCCTTCAGGATATTGCGCAGTGAAGCGGGAGCCTTTGTTCCTGGCGGGACGGAAAAAGCGAGCCCGCAAGCCTGCCCTACCTCATGATAAGGATCCTGTCCAAGCAACAGCAAGCGGACATCGTCAAATGGCGTGGCGGCAAAAGCGCGGAATATTTGATTACGTGGCGGAAACACCTGCCCCGCAGCGTATTCGCGATCTAGAAAAGCCTCCAAAACATCCAATCTGACACCTTGGATTTGCAAAAACGGCTTCATGGCCGCCAGCCAGTCTTGAGGAATGTCCAACATAAGCACCGCCTACACAAGGTCTTTCCAACCTTGGTGGATGATGTCGAAAAGCTCTTGGATTTGTTCGACTTCAAGGCAACTGAACGCAATGCGCAAGTCCGTGGGTGTGACGGAGATAGTACCCACGCCATAGCTTTCCAGCAAGTGGACGCGGAGCTTTTCGGAATCCACGTTTTTAATGCGGAGGCACATGAAATATCCGCTGTTGAAGGGATAAACCTCCCACGCATCGTTGTATTTCGGATTGGCGAGGACTTCCTTCACCTTGAGGGCACGAGCCTTCATCTTGGCGATCTTCTGGGCACGCTCACGATAGAAACTCGGACTATTAAGTGCATGAAGAACAAGTCGTTGCGATAATGCAGAACAGTTGCTGATGACACTACGGATGTTGCCGCCGAATTTGGCGTTAACTGCCTCGTAAAGCGGCCATGGATCGACATTTGACTTGACGGCGAAGCTGACAAATCCAATGCGGAGTCCCCATACATAGACTTCCTTTGTCGCGGCGTCCGCCTTGATGGCAAGCAGACGTTCGTGGCGGCCCGCCAACTTGGTGAAAAGAGATTCCTTCATGCAACAGTCTTCGAAGAAAAGCCCGAAATAGGCGTCGTCGATGATGGCGACGATGTTGACGCCTTTTTCTGCAAGTTTGACGAGGGCGTCCGCGATGGCGTCGCCTTCAGCTTCCGTGGGCGTGTAACCGCTGGGGTTGTTCGGAAAATTCAATAGAACGATGACTTTTTCACGCCCAGCAGAATATTTTTCGAGAGCCTCGCGGAATGCGTCGATGTTGAAGCCGCCATTTTTAAAGAAGGTATAGTAGCAAGGGACGGCTTCCGTACGGATGACAAAATTGAGGGCGTAGTTGCCCCAGTTCATGTCCGGATAGATGAGTGGATCGCCTGGATTGACGAACATATCCGCCAAAAGGGAAAGGCCGTGCGAAAGACCGTTGGTGACGACCGGCATGGAAAGAGGACGACCTTCAAGCGACGGATTGTCGTGCAGTGTCTTGAGCCGCCACGCTTCACGGAGCTTGGGATTGCCTGGCGAGGGAGCATAGAGGAGCGCCGAATTGGCGTCAATGCCCGGAAGTTCCTCCATGAGTGACGGAAGGGCCATGGCTTGGCCATCTTCAAGGGCGGTGCCGATGGTCGCGTTGAATTTAGTGGCGAGCGTCTTGGCTTCGGCGGACTGGCTGAGAATGCCTTTGGGAAAATAAAGGCGCTTGCCGCGCTCGGACAACATGTCGAGCACGTGCGGATTGACGGCGGCGATTTGCCGGTTAAGTTCCTGTGCCAATGGGTTCATTCTGTGGCTCCCAAGAATTGCTCGTGATGAATGGATCATGCCTTCGCAGACAAAAGTTAAAATATTTAATATAATGCCACAGCATGAAAAAACTAGAAATGGGCGGCAGAATGGAAGAGGTTGCTACGTTACCCCGATTCACAAAGCTTAAAAACTTAAGGCAAATACAGACGTTTCATTCCAATGCCGACAACGGCAAGGCAATCTCTGAAAAATCTGTACTACTATTGTTCATTTTCTTGTTCTTCTGAAAAGATTTTCATGCTGTCTAATTGTCTAATTGTCTAATTGTCTAATTGTCTAATTGTCTAATCGTCTCCCGTCTAACGTCTTGTCGTCTATCGTCTCCGCTCGTCTCACGTCTCACGTCTCACACCTCACGTCTCACGCCCCCTCACCCAAAGCAACCCTGATTGCTTTTGCCCCCCTGCATGAGGGCGCAATGGCGTCGCCATCACGCGGTTTGACATGAGACGCGAGACATGAGATGTGAACAAGGACGCAAGACGCCTAGACAAAGAGACCATATTGATCGTTTTGGTTGAGGCCAAAGGCTGCGCCAGGTAATCCCGTTCTTCTGAACAGAGGTGAAGCAAGCTACCAAATCAACGTCTGTAGGACACCACTCGTCCAAAAGGCGGCACATCGTCGCAAAGCGACACCGCCCGCAGGGCGTGACCATTCATAACCACGGGTCAGCGACCGCAGGGAGCGCAGCCCATGGATCGCCACCTCCTAACATGGCACCCGGAGGGCGCCACACAGCCACGTAGCGGCGAAAAGAACACAACCGTGGGTAAAATGCGCAAAGCGCACGTAGCCCACGGATATCAAAGCGCACGTAACCAACGGAAAATACGATATTAACACCAGAGCCGATTCGAGGTGGCAGGATCCCATTAGTCATTGATAAAATCAGCGACAAGGGAGTGGCGCTCTCCAGAGCGACTGATTGTGCAACGCGCAATCAGTCATTGACACAATCGTCGCATGCACCAAAAACCACCTTTGATTCGCAGCATCTGCGATGCCATGATTCGCACTGAAATGCGCCCATCCCGACCACTAACCACTAATTACCGATCACTGTTCACTGACCACTTAACTACGAATTAGTCTGTCCATCCACAATCCATTGCCGATAAAATGGATCTTCCAACTCATAGTGATCCGAATAAATGACATACCCATCCTTTTGCAACCGTTTCAGTGCACTATAGACCGTGCTTGTCCGATGTTCACCTGTCTGCAACGCCCCGCCCATTGCCAATTGCTTCAGAATCCAACGGTTTGTCCGATTAACGCTCAGCCATAGTCTTTCATAATCCAGACCATGCGTCTTTACGATTTGGTCGATCGCAGACTGCACCGCATCTTCCGTACCAGGCTGAAGCACCCCCAACTGCCACACATGCGCCGCCAATTGCTGTGAATAATACGGATGACATCCCGTGTAGTCAAGAATCCTGTTCGCCATTTCACTTGAGCTTTCCGCAAAAACACCACGCAATCCTTTCGACAAGTAGTTGTGAAAATCCTCACGTGGCAGTTTTCCCAGTCGCATCAGTTCCCCAAAATGGTAGAAAGGCGATTTCTTATTCTCGAAGATATCCGTCATCATGCTCTCTTGACTGCCCAGCAGAATATAGTTTATGTTCTTCTGCTCCTGCATGATGGCGCGCAATTGCCGATCAAGCTTCGGCGCGATGTCGCGAATCTCCTGAAATTCATCCAGCACAACAATCAGGCGATCTTTTTCTGTACTTGCGCGGTCAAGAAGCGCCAAGACATCCTCCAAAAGCACCGCATCATCGATGCCGGGCTGAAACGACACCTCCATCGCTCCCGAAACAGGATTTGTCGCCACTGTCGGAATAACGCGAAAATGGGTCAACAGATGCTTTACCCGCGCTAATGGGTGAATTTTGAAAAATTCACGAAGCAACTTGGCCGCCATATCCGACACCGAGATCACACTCTGGAGATTCAATGTGATATGCTTCCGTCCTGTCTGCTTCACCGCCTTTGCCACCACGCTGCTTTTGCCAAAGCGACGCGGACTAATCAGGACCAGATGATTCGCACTTGTGACAAATTGGGATATATACGCCACTTCCGACACTCTGTCCGTGAAATACTCAGCTTCCACGATCGTCCCGAATTTAAAAGGGTTCACCATATTACGTATTTTTTCGTTACGACTTTTTTCGTAATTCATAAGTGTCTTAATCTTAATGCGGAAACGATTCCTATCGTTTCATTCTGTGTTCACAACGACGATCTTCTTCCAATGCGATAACAATATAACGCATCTTAACGATTTTTCCTGTTCAAAAGGTTCTCAAACACCACATGGCACTGAACAGAGTCAAATTCGAGTAACCGTGGGTCACTGTCTGGAAGACGACGTTTGTACTACTATTGTTCATTTTCTTGTTCTTCTTAAAAGATTTTCATGCTGTCTAATCATCTAATCGTCTCCCGTCCAACGTCTTGTCATCTATCGTCTCACGTCTCACGTCTCACGTCTCACGTCTCACGCCCCCAGTAGAAGGCGCAATGGCATCGCCATCACGCGGTTTGACATGAGACGCGAGACATGAGACGTGAACAAGGACGCAAGACGCCTAGACAAAGAGACCATATTGATCGTTTGGGTTGCGGCCAAAGGCTGCGCCTGGTAATCTGTGGTGCAATTATATTAAAGGTATGGCTTGGTCGCTCCAAAACAACAATGTTCTATAGTTGAAGGCATGATTTTTGAGAAGGAATATTTTACTCTTGTTGAATTACATTTACATTGTATTCATTCTTGCATCCTGCTTTTTACCAGTTTTGCCATACCATGCCATGAAATCACAAGACATTCCCATAAAGTATATTGCGACTATTCTTTTCTTTGTATGCGTTTTGTACGCCGAAGACCATGTCATCGCGGATTTTGAAGGCGACGACTACGGCAATTGGCATGCGGAAGGCACGGCTTTTGGCGACAAGCCAGCCCGCGGCACGCTCCCGAATCAAATGCATGTCTCTGAATACCAAGGTCATGGCCTTGTCAACAGCTATCATGGCGGCGACGGCTCCGTCGGCAAACTCACCTCCCCTGTCTTCACGCTCGCTCATTCATACATCCGCTTTCTGATTGGCGGCGGCGGATGGGACGATACTCGCATGGATCTGTTGACAGAAACGGAGCCAAATGTGTTCAAAATCGTCCGAAGTGCCTGCGGTCCAAATGTCAAGCCAGGCGGCAGCGAGGCTCTCCGCCCGGATTTTTGGGATGTCCATGAATTGAAAGGCAAACGCGTTCGCATCGAAATCGTCGATGGCTATCGTGGCGGCTGGGGGCACATCAACGTCGATCACATCGTCGCCACTGACGAAAAGCCACATCTCCCACGTTACAACGCTGCATTTGAATTGGTTGTCACAAAGCCATGGCTTCTCCTGCCCGTCTCCAACACCGAACAGGACACCAAGCTAACCATCCGCGACGGCGACGCCATGCTCCATTCTATCTCCGTGAAATTGACAGATAAGCCGACGTGGCGCCCTGCCATGGACATATCCGCATATATCGGCAAAACATTGATTTTCGTCATCGACCGCATACCGCCTGATTCCAAAATCATAGAATCATTCGTTTTCGCCGATACTCCGCCAGAAGACGACAATCCATACGGCGAACCGCTCCGCCCGATAATTCATTTCACGCCTTATCGCGGTTGGAACAACGATCCAAACGGCCTTGTCTTCTACAACGGCGAATATCATATGTTCTTCCAGCACAATCCTTACGGTGTCAATTGGGGCAACATGCATTGGGGCCATGCCGTCAGCAAAGACCTGTTCCATTGGACGGAGCTGCCAGACGCCCTATCGCCCGATCCGCTCGGTCCCATGTTCAGCGGCAGCGCCGTCGTCGATACGAATAATACCAGCGGTTTCGGGAAGGATGGCATCGCCCCGCTCGTTCTCATCTACACGGCGGCAGGCAATCCAGCCGTCCAATGTATCGCTTATAGTCTTGACGGAAGGGAAGTTACGAAATATAATGGCAATCCCGTCCTGCCCAACCGGACATCCGGTAACCGTGATCCGAAGGTCATCTGGCATGAGCCGACGCAGTCATGGATCATGGCCCTCTATGTCTCGCGACCAAACAACACCCACACCGTCGAAATCTGGGGCTCGAAAAACTTGAAGGAATGGACGAAACGATCCGTTATCCAAGGCGGAACGAACGGTAGCCGTTTTCTCTATGAATGTCCTGAACTCTTTGAAATCCAAATAGAAGGGACGAATGAAACACGTTGGATCGTCTATGGCGGCAACGGCGAATACGTCGTGGGAAAATTCGACGGCGTCACCTTCACGCCGGAAACGCCTCCGCTTCCAGGCCATCGTGGCAGCAATCTATACGCGTCACAGACGTTCAACAACGAACCGCATGGCCGCCGCATCCAAATCTACTGGCTGCAGGCCGCCACGCCGTCGGACATGAATTTCAATCAAGGCATGACGATTCCGCAGGAACTGAAGCTCGTCAAAACGCCGCAAGGCCCTCGCCTTGCGCATGTTCCATTGATGCCGCCCGTCAACGACGGCCCACGCGTCCTCCACATTCCATTCGATGCCCCCTCCATCAAACTGCCCGACGCTGTCTCCTTCCGTTGCGACATCACGGCCTCCAATCTTTCAAATGACGCCGTCATCGGCGGTGTCCTCCGCGGCATCGACATCCGCTATGATGCGTCTTCACAAAAACTTACCATTGGCAAGACAGTTTTGAATTGGCCCACCGACAACAACCGCTTCCATCTCATTCTCTTCATGGACACGACCGCCGTCGAATGTTTCTCCGGCGACGGTCTCAACTACGGCGTCGTCGCCTGCCGCCCCGCCATAAACAACGTGCAAGCAACGGTCAATGTCTTCAAAGGAACCGCATCGGACAAATCCGCCCATTTCACGAAATTCCGCTCCATCTTCAGTCATGAGCCTTAATCGCCGCCTGACGGGATAACAACATTTGCAATTAGCTATTGGCATTATTAGTGGGTGGTATTTGTGGTTTCTTGTCCACCACAATTTTTGGGAAGATATCCCAAGACGCTAAGTTGAATTTCCAAAAAGTAGAATATATTATAGGCTAATAATAATTTGTTTAACTGACAATTATCCGATTTCAATCTAATCTTAAAGGACTTTTCAGATATACTTAACTATAGGAATCAACCGATGAACGACAAGCTTCAAATACACAACAGCACGGCGGAATTTCTGATTTTCGCCATACAGAACGAGAGCGACACCATCGAGGTGCGTTTTGAGGAGAATACGCTATGGCTCACCCAATTGACCATGGCTGAACTTTTCCAATGCACTCCCGAGAATATTCTTGTCCATCTCCGTCATATCTTTCAGGAGGGGGAATTGACGCCAGAGGCAACTGCTAAAGATTTTTTAGCAGTTCGCCAGGAGGGGGCGCGTATGGTTCAAAGGTCACTCAAATACTACAATCTGGATGCCATCATCGCCGTTGGCTACCGTGTCAACAGCCGCCGTGCCACGCAGTTCCGCCAATGGGCGACAAAGGTCTTGCGTGATTTCGCCCTTCGCGGCTATGTGCTGGATCGCAAGCGGATGGAGAACGGACGTTTCCTGGGCGAGGACTATTTCGAACATCTGCTGGCGGAAATCCGTGAAATCCGCCTGTCGGAACGCCGTTTCTACCAGAAGATCACCGACATCTATGCCACCAGCATGGATTATGACCCCAAATCGCAGACGACTCGGGAGTTCTTTGCGAAGGTACAGAACAAGCTGCATTACGCCGTACACGGCCACACGGCGGCGGAGTTGATTATGGAGCGGGCGGACGCGGAAAAGGAGCACATGGGGCTGACCACTTGGGAGAACGCTCCAAACGGCAAAATTCTCAAGCCGGATGTCTCCGTGGCAAAGAACTATTTGAACGAAACGGAGATGCAGGATCTCGGCCGCATCGTCAACGCCTATCTGGATCTGGCTGAGAATCGTGCACGCCGCCATGTTCCAATGACGATGGAGGACTGGGCCAGACATCTAGACAGGATTCTGATGGCGGACGACCGGGAGTTGCTTCAAGACGCGGGAAAAATTACCGCCGAGGTCGCCAAGACGTTTGCGGAAGGGGAGTTTGAGAAATTTCGTGTGAAGCAGGACAAGCTCTATCAAAGTGAATTCGATCTTTTCCTGGCCGAAGCCATTCAGAACGAGAATACTGGAGGGGAAGAAAAATGAACTTCCAAGTACCACCCGGCGTCCCGCCTGCGGCTTGGGATGTGCCGTCCGGCGTCCCGCCATCGCGTTACAACAATGGCGTCTCGCCGTCGTGCTAATACCAACAATCCGCCCGCAGGGCGATACAATTAATCATTAAAAAAGCAGTTGGCGGACAAGCTCCCCCTGTCATGGCGTCCGAAGGGCGCCATACAGCCGCGCAGCGGCGAAAGGAACACAGCCGTGGGTGAAATGCGCAAAGCGCACGCAACCCACGGAGAATACGACATTAACGTTAGAACCACGTTAGTGGTGGCAGGAATCCCAATCATGGGTGCAACCCACGACATTTTCGCCCGACGGGCAAAACATCGTCGAGAAGCGACAACGCGCAAAGCGCGACACATTCGCAGCTGGCGGACAAGCTCCCCCTGTCATGGCGCCCGCAGGGCGCCACAAAGCCGCGTAGCGGCGAAAGGAACACAGCCGTGGGTGAAATGCGCAAAGCGCACGC